>JAMLIM010000015.1 GCA_023954175.1 Rhizobacter sp. | reverse complement strand
CAGCGACGCCAGCCAGGCGGCGTAGTCGTCGTCGAACTGCGTATCCCAACTCCCCAACGTGGCCTTGGCCGTTGGCGAGAACTCGGTCACCGTCGCGCCACCCATGTTCCACCAAGTCCGCGACCACATGCTGCCGTCGATGAGGACGGACACGGCGCCGTCGTAGTCGCAGCTGTAGACGAAACCGCTTTCCAGTTCCGTGACGCGCGTGTACTGCGGCGGACAGTTGCCAGGGGCGCTCGACCACTGGTGGCTGGCCTTGTTGCCCGGCCCGGACATGGCGCAGGTCGGGAACGGCCGACCGCGCGCCAGATCGCGCAAGGCTTGCGTCACAGGCGGTACGCATTGCGAGATCGCTCGCCAGCTTGGCGCCGCGAGGCACAGCAGCAAGAGGCAACCATCGACGGCGCGGGCCGGGGTGGCCGCAGTCATCAGCGCGGCGGCGATCAGCAGCGCGGGGTAGCAGCCATGAATGCGCGTGCGTTCTGCGCGCGCTTTCGGTACGACTACAGTAGGCAGTTGAGACACGATCTGCTCCTCGTCCAGCGCACCGATTGGCCCTTCGGAAGGCTCATCGGCGCATGGGTTCAATGTAGGAGTGAAGCAGCGCGGTCCGCGCGATGATTTCCGACTCGTTTTCAGCACGCCCAGGTCAGGTCGAATCGATGGTCAGTCCCGCCGACCCCGCCGCAGCGTTGGTGCATCCGCAGCAGCTGGCAGTGCAGGAGTTCGCGTCGTATGCGCTGGTGATCGACGCCAGGTCGCCGCACGAGTTTGCCGAGGACCACATTCCGGGCGCGGTGAACCTGCCTGTGGTGGACGACGAGGAATTTGCCGAGGTCGGCATCCGCCACAAGACCGACACGCACGGGGCCTACCTGATCGGTGTCGATTACTCCCTGCGCAACATCGCTGACCAGATCAAGCCGCTCATCTCGCGCTACACGCCGCAGGACCGCTTCCTCGTGTACTGCTTTCGCGGCGGCAAACGCAGCCGACTGTGGGCCGACAACCTGCGAACTATCGGCTTCGAAGTCGACGTGCTGGCCGGTGGCTGGAAGAGCTATCGGCGCTGGGTGCGCGCCGGCCTGGACACGCTGCCGCGATCGTTCAGCTACCGTGTCCTTTGCGGGCCCACCGGGTCAGGCAAGACCCGTTTGCTGCACGAGTTGCGGCGCCAGGGACAACAGGTGCTCGAACTCGAAGAGTTGGCACACCACCGCGGCTCACTGCTCGGCGATCTGCCGGGTGATCCGCAACCGACGCAGAAGCTGTTCGACAGCGCGTTGCTCGCCGAGATGAGAAGGCTCGACGCCCGCCGGGTCGTGTGGGTCGAGGCCGAGAGCAAGAAGATCGGCAACCTGCAGTTGCCGGAGTCGCTACACGAAGCGATGCACGCCTCGCCCGTGGTCAACATCAATGCGCCGATGGCCGAGCGGGTCAAGCTGTGGCGCGAGGACTATCCCCACTTTGCGCTCGACCCGCAGGACATGGTGCGCAAGCTCGAGCCGTTGAAGCCGCTGGTCGGGAAGGAGGTGCTGGCACGTTGGGCCGCGCTGGCAACGGAAGGGCGTGTGGACGAGCTGTTCGAGAGCGTGATGGTGGAACACTACGACCCCTGCTATCAGCGTTCCACACGACGAAGCTACGGGCAACGACTTGAAGTCGCGGGCCTGTTGCTCAAGACGCTAGTGCAGTGTTCCATTCTGTTTGGAACTTAAACGGGCGTTGGCGCGAATGACCTTCTGCAGGATGTCGCGCGCGCTCTTGGTCCAGATGAACGGTTTGGGGTCGGTGTTGTGATGGGCGACATATTTGTCGATGGCGGTCACGAGTTCAGGCACGCTGGTGAACACGCCCCGGCGCAGCCGCTCGGTGGTCAGATCGCGGAAGAAGCGCTCCACCATGTTCAGCCAGGACGCCGAGGTTGGCGTGAAGTGCATGTTGAATCTCGGATGCTTGGCCAACCACTCCTGCACGGCCGGGTGCTTGTGCGTGGCGTAGTTGTCGGCGATCAGGTGCAGCGTTTTGTCCTTGGGAGTTTCGCGGTCGATCTTGCGCAGGAACTTCAGCCATTCAGCGTGGGTATGGCGCTGCTGGCATTGGCCGATGACCTGCCCGTCGAGCACATTGAGCGCCGCGAACAGCGTGGTCGTGCCGTGGCGCTTGTAATCGTGCGTCATCGTCTGCGCACGGCCTTTCTTCAGCGGCAGACCGGGCTGTGTGCGGTCCAGCGCCTGTACCTGGCTCTTCTCGTCGCAGCACAGCACCAGCGCGTGCTCCGGCGGGGACATGTACAGGCCCACGATGTCTTCGAGTTTCTCGACGAACTTCGGATCGCGCGAGACTTTGAAGCCGCGCACCAAATGCGGCTTCAGGCCGTTGGCCTGCCAGTGGCGCATCACGGTGCTGGGGCTGACCTCAAGCACAGCGGCCATCTTGCGCGTGCTCCAGTGTGTGGCCGCCTCGGGCGTGCTCTGCGTGGTCAGTTCCACCAACTTCGCCACGTCCACCTTCACCGGCGGCGCGCCGCGCGGCAGGTCCCGTTCGATGCCTTGCAGGCCGAATTCCAGGAAGCGTTCGCGCCAGCGCGCAACCTGCACTCGCCCGATGCCAAGCTGCTCGGCGATCTCCTTGTTCTGCAGGCCCTGCGCGGCCAGCAGCACGATCTGCGCGCGCTGCGCCAGTCGGACACTGGTGCGCTTGGAGCGGGCCAGCGCGGTCAGCTCGCGTTCCAGGTCAACCGTCAATTCAATCCCGGGGGCAACTCGCAATTGCTCGCTCCAATGCAAACCGATGTAGAGCATTGGAGCTGGTTGTTGCAATTAAGTTCACTCAAGAATAGAACACTACACTAGCGCGCCACCGTCGCCCGGCCGTCGCCTGGTCTCCGCGTGTCCCGAGCTCGATCGGCGCGCTCAGCGCCCGCCTGCCGACGCGAGGGTCTGGCCGACCGGTCGCGCGGACGGCGCCGTGGCCACCTGATGACGATGCGTCGCGTCGCCGCAGAAGTCGTGGCTTCGGCGCGCGGCGCGCGTGCGCTTCACGCTGGCCGGCTGCTCGAGCGCGACCGAGCGCAACGCCGCCGGCGCGGCCATCGGCGCCGCCGTGTTGTCGTAGACGACCTCGCCGTCGAAGATCGTGTAGTGCACCTGCACTGCGAGCAGCTCCATCGGCGTGATGGCCGTGATGTCCTGGTCGAGGACGACGAAGTCGGCCAGCTTGCCGACCTCGATCGAGCCGACTTCGGTGTCGAGCCGCAGCGCGCGCGCGGCATTGATCGTGTAGGCGGCGAGCATGTCCTTGAGCGTCACGCGCTCCTTCGCGTTGAGCACCAGGCCGGCGTACTGCGGCTCGAACTCGTTGACGCGCGTGAGGGCGATCGCACTGGCCGACAGTGGCGTGTTGGGCATCGGGTCGTCCGGGAACACGTCCACCGGCCAGTCGCTGCCGCCGACCAGTTCTGCGCCCGCGGCGAGCAGGCTGCCCGCCGGGTACATCAGTTCGAAGCGATCGGGCCGCATGTAGGGCTGCACCGCGTCGATTGTGTAGACGTCGGGCAGCGCCCAGAAGAGCTGCATGTTGGCGGCGACGCCGAGCGCGGCAAAGCGCGGGAAGTCCGCCGGATCGACCACCTGCAGGTGGGAGATCTGGTGCCGGTTGTCGGTCACGCCGTTCTTGCCGCGGGCGTAGGCGAGGGCATCGAGCACGGCATGCGTCGTGTAGTCGCCGATCGAGTGCGTGTGCACCGTGAAGCCTTCGGCGTCGAGCCGGGCGACGTAGGCGTTGAGCACGCTCTGCTCGAAATAGCGCCCACCGTAGTTCGTCGTCGCGCCGCCGTGACCGTCGTAGTAGGGCACGATCATCGCCGCCGTCTGCGTCGGGTACTCGATCACGCCGTCGGAGAAGATCTTCACGCCGTTGGCGCGGATCAGATCGTGATTCGCGAAGCGCGCGCGGAGCGCGATCAGGCGCTTGTATTCGGCCTCGTCGTCGACGACGTCGGAGGCGAGCGTCGCGCGCACCCGCATCTTGAGCGTGCCGTCCTTCGCGAGCGCCTCGTAGACGTCCATCGCCTCTTCCGAGGCCCAGGCGTCCTGCACCGAGGTGATGCCCTTGGAGCGAATGAGCTCGATCGCCTGCTGCGCGAGGGCCTTGCGCTCGGCGAACGACAGCGGCGGAATCAGTGCGGTGACGAGGCCCTGCGCCGCATCCTTCAGGAAGCCGGTCGGGTTGCCGTGAGCGTCGCGCTCGATCTGCCCGCCCACCGGATCGGGCGTCGCGGCGGTGATGCCGGCGAGCGCCAGCGCCTTGTGGTTGACCCACGAGGTGTGGCCGTCGATGCCGATCAGGATCACCGGGCGCACGGTGCTGATCGCGTCCAGATCGTTCGCCGTGGCGACGAAGGTGGCCGGGTTGACGTTCACGACCTGGATCCACTTGTCGTCGCGGGGGGCGGGATCGGCAGCGACGCAGTCGAGGGCGATCTGGACGATCACGTCGACCTTGAGCGTCTCGCCGCCGGCGCTGCATTCGTTCATGCGCTCCGAGCCGAGCACCGGGTGGATGTGGGCGTCGATGAAGCCCGGCAGCAGCATGCGGCCGTCGAGCTCGACGATCTTCGTCTCGTCGTTGATGTAGCCCGCCATCGCGGCATCGCTGCCCACCGCGACGATGCGCCTGCCCCGGACCGCAACCGCGCTCGCGATCGTGCCGCCGGCATCCATCGTCATCACCTTGCCGCCGCGCAGCACCAGCGTCGCGGGCTGGACAACGGGGTCGTTGCTGCCGCCGCAGCTGACGACGCCGGCCGCCACCATGCCGATCGCCGTCAGCCTGGCGAGCCAGCGCCTGAAGTTGTGCTTGTTCATCGAGGGCACCTCATAACATCAGTAAATATTGATGTTATGGATTTTGTCATTGCGACGGGTTCGGCTTCCTCCGCACAAACCCTGGGCCGCGGGTGCGCTTCAGGCTTCGATCGAGACACCGAATTCGTCGAACACCGCGCGCCACGCGGCGAGCTTGCGTTCGAAGGACCAGCTCGCGTTGGCCGGGCTCGTCGAGGGCAGGCGTATGACGGGCACACCGAGCGCTGCGGTCGCCCGCATGAAGCGCGCCGATTCGCCGCCGTTGTGGGCAACGGCCCGCAGTCGCGGCGCGCGCCGGCGCAGGCTCGCCAGGTCGTTCGGCGTTGCATCTTCGATGGCGCTGTCCAGGCTGCCCTGCCGTCGGCAGCTGGCGTAGACGTCCCACAGCCCGACGCCGCGTTCGCGCAGCACCGTGAGCCGCCGGGCGTAGGGCAGTGGCAGCAGATCGACACCCAGCAGCGCCGACATCAGCGGCCAGAACTGGTTGCGCGGATGGGCGTAGTACTGGCGCGCCGCGAGCGACGCCGCACCCGGAAAGCTGCCCAGCACGACGAGCTGCGTACCGCGGGCGATCACCGGCGGCAGGCCCTGAAGGCGATCCGTGGTCAAGTGTCGCGCCCGGCGTCGGAAGCCATTCGAACGCTGTGCCTATCGAGCGCCGCGAGGCGCGGCAGCGCGGCACGCGCGTTCGCGCCGGTCACCGCGGCGGTGTGCTCGAGCGTCCAGCCGCGCAACGCCGCGAGCGATTGCCCGATGCGCGGCAGTTCGCCCGGCTCGTTGCGCGCCTGCGCGGCGCCGTCGGCGCGCTGCTCGGCCGTGCGATAAAGCCATTGCGGCGGGATGTCGGGGGCGTCGGTCTCGAGCACGATCGCGTGCCCGGGCAAGCGCTTCGCGAGGCTGCGGATGCGCAGTGCGCGCTCGAAGCTGAGCGTGCCGCCGAAGCCCAGCCTGAAGCCGAGCGCGACGAAGGCCAGCGCCTGCTGCTCGCTGCCGTTGAACGCATGCGCGATGCCACCCGCCACGGCCGCCAGGCGCAAGTGCTTGAGAAGGTCGTCGGCCGAGCGCCGCACGTGCAGGATCACCGGCAACTCGAACTCACGCGCGAGCGCGAGCTGCGCGGCGTAGAAGTGCGCCTGGCGGGCGCGATCCAGACCGGGCACGAAGTGGTCGAGGCCGATCTCGCCGACGGCGACGAGGCGCGGGTCGTCGCGCAGCGCTGCCAGGGCCTCGCGCAGCCGCGCGATGTCACCGTCCGCAGCGCGGTCGACGAACAGCGGGTGGATGCCGAGCGCGTACGCGAACCCGTGGGCGTGGGCAAGCCGGCGCACGGCGTCGAAGCCCGCCACGTCCACCGCCGGCAGCACGATCTGCGCTACGCCGCACGCACGGGCGCGGGCGATGACGACGTCGCGGTCGGCGTCGAACTCGGCGGCGTCGAGGTGGCAGTGGGTGTCGATCCAGTGCATGCCCTGCATCGTGCCAGCAATTTCTCGCCAGCAAGCTCGTGCCGGCAACAGCGAGTGCGGGTTGGGCAGCGCGGCGCGAGTCGCTATGCTGGACCCGGCAGGGCCGGTGTCGAGGCGAGGTGGGCATCCAAGGCCACCCCTCCCGGGCTGCCGGCCCCGGACAACCCGATTTCAACTTCGGAGGCGACTACATGAAACTCACTGATCTGCATGCGCGCCTGCTGGGCGCCTGGCAAGGCGAGAAGCGGCTTTGGATGGAGGGCGAGGGCGGGCCGGTGTTCGCCTCGGCATCGCGGCTCGTCGTCACGCCGGTGGCCAAGGGCTCGTTCCTGTCGTTCGCCTACAGCTGGGCGTTCGACGGCAAGGCGCAGGAAGGGCTGCTGATCGTCGGCAACGACAACGAGGCCGGCACGGCGAGCGCCGCCTGGGGCGACTCGTTCCACATGAACGCAAGGCTGATGGTGTGCGAGGGCGGGGTCGAGGCACCGGGCATCGTCTCTCTGACCGGCCACTACGCCGCGCCACCCGGACCGGACTGGGGCTGGCGCATCACGCTCGACCTGCCCGCGCCCGATGGCCTGCGCATCGTGATGCACAACATCGAGCCCTCCGGTACCGCGCACCTTGCGGTGCAAGCCGACTTCGCGCGGGCGCCGAGCGCCTGATTCGCGCGAGCGGCGGGCGAAACATTCACGCGAGCGCCGAGCGCTCGCGTGAGGCACCGGGCTGCCGCGCTGTCGCACCGGGAGGCGCCAGACCGCGCCTCAGTCCGGCCCGACCAGCACGCCGAGCTTGAGCCGCAGCATGCGGTCGCAGCGTCGCGCGAATCCCTCGTCGTGCGTGACGAGGACGAATGCCGTGCCCTGCTGGCGCGCGAGCGAGAGCATCAGCTCGAACACGCCGCCGGCCGTTTCGCGGTCGAGGTTGCCCGTCGGCTCGTCGGCCAGCACGCAGGCCGGCCGCGCCACGAGCGCGCGCGCGATCGCGACACGCTGACGCTCACCGCCCGAGAGCTGCGACGGCCGGTGCGACACGCGATCGGCCAGGCCCACCTGCGCCAGCACCTGGGCCGCCTGCTCGCGCGCCGCGTCGGGCGCGAGCCGGCGGATGCGCAGCGGCATCGCGACGTTGTCGAGCGCGCTGAACTCGGGCAGCAGGTGGTGGAACTGGTAGACGAAGCCGAGGTGCCGGTTGCGCCACTCGCCCTGCGCGGTGGCGCCCATCGCGGCGAAATCGCGCCCCATCAGGTCGACGCTGCCGGCGCTCGGCGCCTCGAGGCCGCCGAGCAGGTGCAGCAGCGTGCTCTTGCCCGAGCCCGACGCGCCGACGACGGCGAGCGTTTCGCCCGCATGCACGTGCAGGTTGACGCCGCGCAGCACGTGAACGTCGATGTCGATGTCCTGAAAGCGCTTGTCGAGGTCCTTGCATTGAAGCACGACCTTCGCGGGTGACGGATCACTCATAGCGCAGCGCCTCGGCCGGCTGCATGCGGCTCGCGCGCCAGCTCGGGTAGAGCGTGGCGACGAAGGCGAGCAGCAGCGAGATGGCGACGATCGGCACGATGTCGCCGCGCTGCGGGTCGCTCGGCATGCGGCTGATCAGGTAGACGCTGCCGGGCAGGAAGCTCACGTGCAGCAGCCGCTCGATCGCCGGCACGATGACGTCGATGTTGAATGCGATCGCGAGGCCGAATGCGACGCCGCTCAGGGTGCCGATCACGCCCGACGCCGCGCCCTGCACCATGAAGATCGCCATGATCGAGCGCGGGCTCGCGCCGAGCGTGCGCAGGATCGCGATGTCGGCGCGCTTGTCGGTCACTGTCATGACGAGCGTGGAGACGAGGTTGAACGCGGCGACGGCGACGATCAGCGTCAGGATGATGAACATCAGGCGCTTTTCCAGCTGCACCGCGGCGAACCAGTTGCGATTCGTGCGCGTCCAGTCGGTCACGTTCACGCCCGGCCCGAGTTCGGCCGCGAGCGCCTGCGCGACTTCACGCGCCTGATGCAGGTCCTTCAGCCGCAGCTGCACGCCGGTCGGCCCCTCGACGCGAAACAGGCGCGCAGCGTCGTCCACGTTGATCAGCGCGAGGCCGCTGTCGTACTCGTAATGGCCGGTGTCGAAGCTGCCGACGAGCGTGAACTGCTTGAGCCTTGGCACGACGCCGGCCGGCGTCAACAGGCCGCCCGGTGCGACGATCGTGATCTTGTCGCCAGCGTTCACGCCCAGCGCACGCGCCAGCTCGGTGCCGAGCGCGATGTTCCAGCCGCCGGGCGTCAGCTTCGAGAAGAGACTGTCGTGCAGCCGCGCACCGAGTTCGGTGACGGTCGCCTCGTCTTCGGGCGAGATGCCGCGCACGATCGCGCCGCGCATGTCTTCGCCGCGCGCGATCAGCGCCTGCGCGGCAACGAAAGGCGCCGCACCGAGCACCTGCGGATTGCGGCGCGCCTGCGCCGCCGTGGCGTGCCAGTCGGGCAACGCCGCGCCGCTGCGGTCGTAGATCTCGACATGCGCGACGACCGACAGCATGCGGTCGCGCACCTCCTTCTGGAAGCCGTTCATCACCGACAGCACGACGATCAGCGCCGCGACGCCCAGCGCAATGCCCAGCATCGACACACCGGAGATGAAGGAGATGAAACCGTTGCGCCGCCCGCTGCGGCCCGATCGCGTGTAACGCCAGCCGATCTGCAGTTCGTAGGGGAGATTCATGCAGGCGGGATGCTAACCGAGGCACCGTGCGAGGTCCGCGCGATACGGGAAGGTCGAAGTTGGCGCGAGCACTCAAGAACCCGCAGGAGCGCGACCGAGCCGACGGTCGGTGCGCGGAACGGCCGGCTCCTATACTGGCCGGCATTGACGCGAGCGAGACGCCCATGAAGCACCTGACACCGATCGAGACGCAGGAATTCCTGCACAAGCATCCTGACGCGCTGTTCGTCGATTGCCGCAGCGAGATGGAGTACCTCTTCGTCGGCCATCCGCTCGGCACGCTCAACGTGGCGTGGAACGACGGCCCCGACTGGCAGATCAACCCGCACTTCGTTGGGCAGGTCACGCGGCTCGCCGGGACCAACCACGCCAAACGCCCGATCGTGCTGATCTGCCGCAGCGGCAACCGCTCGGTGGATGCCGGCATCGCGCTCGAGAAGCAAGGCTTCACCGCGATCTACAACGTGCTGGGCGGCTTCGAGGGCGACCTCGACGACAACCGCCACCGCGGCACGGAGAACGGCTGGCGCTTCGACGGTCTGCCGTGGGAGCAGTGCTGAACGCGCGGCGCTGAGCCATGTTGACGCTCTACGGCTCGAATGGCTCGGGCTCGGCCGCGATCGAGGCGGCCCTCGTCGCCTGTGGCGCCGCCTATCGCGTCGTCACCGCCGCGACCTGGGAGCCCGAGTCGGCGCTTGCGGAATTGCGTCGGGCCAACGCCCTGCAGCAGGTGCCCACGCTCGTGCTCGAGGATGGCAGCGTGCTCACCGAGAGTGCGGCCATCCTGATCCACATCGGGCTGACGCATCCGGCGTCCGGGTTGCTGCCGCAGGATGGGGCGGCGCGCGCGCAGGCGATCCGCGGCCTCGTGTTCATTGCCGCCAATTGCTACGCCGCGATCGGCGTCATCGACTATCCGGAACGCTGGTGCGCAGAACCGGGTGAAGCCGTCACCGACAACCTGCGCCGCGGCGCCCGCGCCCGTTTGCATCACTACTGGGATGTGTTCGCCGACGACTACGGCGCGCCCGAGCCCTTCTTCGGCGGCGCGACGCCGGGCGCGCTCGACCTGCTTGCTGCGGTGGTGTCGCACTGGTCGGGTGCGCGCGCGCATCTGCATCGCATGCGCCCCGCACTGCACGCGCTGTGCGAAAGGGTCGAGGCGCATCCGAAGTACGCGCCGATCTTCGCCCGGCATTGGCCGGCGTGACGCGCGGGCAGGCCCGCAGCCGGCAGGGCTTCAGCCCGTAGGTCGCACGCGCGCCCACACCGCACGAAGCCGTCGTGCGCGATCTTCGAACAGGAACGAGCCGGCCAGCACGATCAGCGCCGACACGAGGCCGGTCAACAGCGCCTCAGCATGCCAGAAGCCGTAGTTGTTCGGGTGCGACCAGGCGTCGGCAAAGGCGGTCAGGGCGCCGACGAGCAGCGCGTTGCCCCAGCGGTTGCCATAGAGCCGGCCGATCGGCGTGAAGCTCAGCGCGAGCGCGAGCACGCCGGTCACGAGCCCCGTCTGCAATGCCAGCGCCCAGTGCGCGGCGCTCATCACGTTGCCGAGGCTGCCGGGCATGCAGGTCATGCACGCGCTCGTCGGTTGCCAGAAGCGCTGGACGAAGATCCAGGCGCGTTGCTTGAAGGTGTAGGCGGGCATGATGGTCTCGAGCATCACGCCTCGGTCGATCCGGCCCGCGCGTTCTTACCCGCCACGCGCAGCGGCGCCGGCTCAGTCGGGCAGCGTCGGGACGACGACGACCTTGCCCGTCGCGCTGCGCGACGCGAGCGCGTTGAGCGCCTGCGGCACCTGCGACAGCGGATAGCGCGCGGAGATGAGCGGCTTCAGCTTGCCTTCGCGCATCCAGCCGATCAACTCCAGCATCGCTGCTGCGTTTTTCTTCGGCTCGTGGCGCGCGAACTCGCCCCAGAACACGCCGACGATGGCCGCCTCTTTCAGGAGCGGAAGGTTGAGGGGGATCTTCGGAATCTCGCCGTTCGCGAAGCCGATGACGAGATAGCGCCCGCGGCGCGCGATCGATCGGAACGCGGGCTCGGTGTAGCCGCCGCCGACCGGGTCGTAGATCACGTCCGGGCCCTTGCCGTCGGTCGCTTCCTTGATGGCGGCGCGCAGGTCCTGCGTCGTGTAGTTGATCAGCACGTCGGCGCCGTGCGCCTTGCAGACGGCGAGCTTCTCATCGCTCGACGCGGCGGCGATCACGCGCGCGCCGACCGCCTTGCCGATCTCGACCGCCGCAAGGCCGACGCCACCGGCCGCACCGAGCACGAGCATCGTCTCGCCCGCCTTCAACTGGCCGCGATCGACGACCGCATGGTGCGAGGTGCCATAGGCCATCGTGAACGACGCAGCCACCTCGGGGTCGACGCCGGGCGGCGTCGGGATCAGCAGCTTGGCCTTGGCGATCGCCTGCTCGGCAAAGCCGCCGAGGCCGACGAAGGCGATCACGCGGTCGCCGATCTTCACGTTCGTCACCCCCTCGCCGAGCGCGCGCACGGTGCCGGCAATCTCGGTGCCGGGGGTGAACGGCAGGTCGGGCTTCATCTGGTACTTGCCCTGGACGATCAGCACGTCGGGATAGTTGACCGACGCGGCGTCGACGTCGAGCAGCACCTCGCCGGCCTGCGGATGCAGCGCGGGCAGTTCCTCGACCACCAGGGATTCGGGCGGCCCCCAGGCATGGCAACGTACAGCTTTCATTGCGGTGTCTTCCTCGGTGAATGCGGCGGATGGCGCTGCGCGCGCGAAACGCACAGTTTATGCCGAGCCCGCGTCCCGCTCTGCGGCGCGGCGTGTGACCACCATAGGGACGGGACCGACTGCCGGAAGACCGGGCGGTTGTCCGCCGATGAAAGCCGTGATCGCGTCGCCCGACGGGCGGGCAATCGGTCGAACTGGAGCCTGGGCGATGTGTTGGCATCCCCCTCAGATCAGGGGGACACACGATGGGCGATTCGCTGCACCATCGGCCCGGGCGTCAGAGGTCTCCGACGCCGTTTCCGAAAATCAATAGCTTAAGGAGCTTGCCGTGAAGATGATGAAGAGCTTGATCGCGCTGCTGTTCAGCCTGACATGGATGACGAGCGCCATGGCGGTCGATGTGCCGTCGAACCTGATCGTCAATGCGGGTGGCATGGAATGGGCATGGGCTGCGCCTTGTGCGCCTTCAGCCCCGTCTTGCGGCGCTGACCTGGTCATGCACGACGGATGGAACGTCGCTGCGGCTGGCGACTTTGCGTCGAGCTTCACCGGATTCGCCGATCTCTCGGCCCAGTTTGGTGCCGGTGCAACCTGCGCGTCTGCCTATTTCAACAGCGGGTACAGCCACTGCGACAACGGCGACGTGCTTGGCGGGTATGTCTGGAACGCGCCTGCTGCCTGGGCGGGGCAACCGAATAACCCGGCCAGCGAAACGTTCGTGGTGCGCGGCGTGCCCGAGCCGGAAACCTATGCATTGATGTTGGCGGGCCTTGCCCTCGTCGGATTCGTGGCGCGTCGGCGCCAGCGTGCCTGAACGCCAAGGCATCATCGCAAGAACGGCAGGGCACCTTCGGGTGCCCTGTTTCATTGGGGCGCGGCCAAGGCACTGCCAATGTGACTCGCGGTGTCCGACCAGCTGTGGTGCGTGGTCCCGGCTTGCAGCTGCCATCACAATGCGCAGGCGAAGTGCTTCGTCGATACTTGGCGAAACCGTGATGAGCGCATCCGAACCCGGCTGGTTGAGTCAACTGCGAGCGCGCGCCGAGCAGCCGCCGCGGCGGCCGCGCGATGCGCTCTTCATTGCCGGCTGCGCATCGCCGGTCGGGTCGATCGAGCCTGGACTTGCCGACCGGTTGCGGGCGGACGGCCTGCCGATCAGCGCGAACGGCGAAGGCTGGCAGATCGCCGGCGCGGCGGACAGCGCGCTCGGCGAGGTCGCGCGCCATCTGTCTGCGCACGGCCTGTGCGGCAAGTGGCGCAACGAGTTGCTCGCGGTAACCGACGACACGCTTCGACGCCTCGCCGTGATCGAGCGCGCCGCCGTGCGTCCGCTCGGCATCGCGACCTTTGCGGTGCACCTGATCGGCTTCACGCCGCAGGGTTGGGTGTGGGTGCAGCAGCGTGCGCTCGACAAGGCGACCGACCCTGGCCAGTGGGACACCCTCGTCGGCGGGCTCGTTGCGGCTGACGAGAGCGAGGCGCTTGCACTGGAGCGCGAGACCTGGGAAGAGGCGGGGCTGCGCACCGATGCACTGCACGGCCTCGCCAAGGTCGACCGCATCAGCGTCCGCCGGCCGGTCCGCGAGGGCTACATGGTCGAGCACATCGACGTCTTCGAGGCCGTCGTGCCCGAAGGCATGGCGCCGGTGAACCAGGACGGCGAAGTGGCGCGCTTCGACTGCATGAAGCCGGACGACCTGATCGAACGGCTCGCCGCGGACGCCTTCACGCTCGAAGCGGGGCTGATACTCGCGCGCAGCCTTGCGCGGCACGGTCAGCGGGTCTGACAGGCAGGTCGCGCGGCGTCGAACGCGGTGGTCTATCGACGCTCAGCCCCGCGCACGTACTGCAAGGCTTTGTGTCGCGCGCCCGATCAGTCCCGCCTCGTCGTACAGAGTCGACTCGGCCAGCCCGCAGCCATTGCCGCCGAGCTGGGTGCGCGCGTCGAGGCAGATCCACTCGCCCACCGGCCGGCGCAGCAGGTTGATCGTCAGGTCGCAGTTGACGAAGCTGTAACGCTTGAAGTCGAGCGCCGCGCTGATGCCGTTGCCCGAATCCGCAGCGACCGCGACGCGCTGGTAGGGGCTGGGCGTCTCGTCGTCGACGAGCGGGTGTCGCAGGCGAAACCAGATGCTGCAGGGGCCGGCCCATGGGCGCCCTGCCGCGATCCGGTTCTCGACCAGGTCGGCGTACCCCAGTTGGCTCCCGGCGAAGGGCATCACCGCGGGCTCGCAGCTGTCGGGCAGGCGAGGAGCGGTCGGCAGCGGGTGGCCGGGTGTGCCGGGCGGCGTCGGCGTCTCGACCTCGCGCTGCATCAGCGCCGTGAATCGGGCCACCTCCTTGCCGCCTGCAAAGACGCGGGCAGAGTAGTGCGCCGCATTGCGGCCGACATAGTCCTCGTGCACCTCGACGGTCAACTGCCCGAGCGGCACCGGGCGCAGCAGGTTGCCGGTGAGGCGCGCCATGTGCTCCAGGCCGTGCGCCGCGCCGGCGCGCTCGATCGCGCGGCAGACCAGCGCGGTCGGCGGCCCGGCGTGCTGGTGCCCGGGATCCCAGGGGCCACGCGTCAGTTCACTGGCGTCGAAGGTGTCGTCGGCGATGCGGCGGTAGGCGCTGGCAGCGGTCGAACTCATGGCGGACTTCTCGCATCAAGGATGCGTCGCAGTCTAGCGACGAATGACGAGGGCCGGATGCTCAGCCGGCAGCCAGCAGGCGCGTCGCCAGGGCCTCCGCCACCTCGATGCCATCGACCCCGGCGGACATGATGCCGCCGGCGTAGCCGGCGCCTTCGCCGGCCGGGTAGAGGCCCTTGACGTTGAGGCTCTGGAAGTCGCGCCCGCGCGTGATGCGCAGGGGCGACGAGGTGCGCGTCTCGACGCCGGTGAGCACCGCGTCGGGCAGGGCGAAGCCCTTGATCTGGCGCTCGAACGCGGGCAGCGCCTCGCGGATCGCGTCCAGGCAGTAGCCGGGCAGGCTCTCGTTGCCGGGTTCGGCCAGGTCGGTCGGCCGCACGCCGGGCGTGTACGAAGGCAGCACGCTGCCGAAGGCGCCGCTGCGCTGGCGCCGGACGAAGTCGGCGAGCAGCTGGCCGGGCGCGACGTAGCTGCCGCCGCCGAGCGCGAAGGCGCGCGATTCCCACAGGCGCTGGAAAGCGATGCCGTCGAGCGGATCGACGCTGCCGATCTCTTTGCCGTCCTTCGTGCCGCCCTGCCGATAGTCCTGCGGCGTGATGCCGACGACGATGCCGGCGTTGGCGTTGCGCTCGTTGCGCGAATACTGGCTCATGCCGTTCGTCACGACACGCCCGACCTCGGACGTCGCGGCGACCACCGTGCCGCCCGGGCACATGCAGAAGCTGTAGACCGAGCGGCCGTTCTTCGCATGGTGCACGAGCTTGTAGTCCGCCGCGCCGAGGATCGGGTGCCCCGCGCTCGGCCCGAAACGTGCCGCATCGATCAGGCTTTGCGGATGCTCGATGCGAAAGCCGATCGAGAACGGCTTGGCCTCCATGAAGACGCCGCGCGCGTGCAGCATCGCGAAGGTGTCGCGCGCGCTGTGGCCGAGCGCGAGCACGACATGATCGGCACGCAGTTGCTCGCCGGACGCGAGCGTCAGGCCGCGCACGCTGCGTGCGCCCTCGTCGTCCGCGCCGCCTTCGATCAGCAGATCGGTCACGCGCTCGCCGAAGCGCACCTCGCCGCCGAGGGCGACGATCTCGGCCCGCATCTTCTCGACCATGCCGACCAGGCGGAAGGTGCCGATGTGGGGCTTGGCGACGTAGAGGATCTCTTCGGGCGCGCCGGCCTTGACGAATTCCGTCAGAACCTTGCGCGTCAGGTGCCGCGGGTCGCTGATCTGGCTCCACAACTTGCCGTCGGAGAACGTGCCCGCGCCGCCTTCGCCGAACTGCACGTTCGACTCCGGGTCGAGCACGCCCTGGCGCCACAGACCCCAGGTGTCCTTGGTGCGCTCGCGCACGGCCTTGCCGCGCTCGAGGACGATCGGCTGCAGGCCCATCTGCGCAAGGATCAGCGCCGCGAAGATGCCGCACGGCCCGAAGCCGACGACGATCGGGCGTGCGCCGTCCCCGGCGCGCCAGTCGGAGGGGGCATGCGCGACAAAGCGATACGACGTGTCCGGCGCGGCGCGCACGTGGGTGTCGCCTGCAAGGCGCGCGCGCACCGCGGCCTCGTCGCGAAGCTCGCAATCGACGGTGTAGATGAGCTGGATCGCGCGCTTGTTGCGCGCGTCGTAGCTGCGCTTGAAGACGCTGAAGGCGATCAGGTCGGCGTCGGCAATGCCGAGGCGCTCGACGATTGCAGCCCGCAAGACGGCGTCGGCGTGGACGCCGAGCGGCAGCCTCAGTTCGGTGATGCGCAGCATCGGGGCGAGGTCGTCGGTCGGCGCGTGCGGCGTACGCGGGCCGCGTCGGTGTCAGGCGGCGCAGCGCGCCGGGGCGCCGCGCCCGCCGACTGCATGCGTCGGATCAGCCCTCGCGCACTGCGTACGGGGGCTCAGCCGCCCTTCTTCGAGCGCTTGCCCGGGTTCTTCTTGCTGCGCGTGGCCACACCGCGCTCCAGGCTGACGCGCTGGCCCTTGCGCGAGGTGCGCGTCACGCCGATCGGCGCCGGCGGTTGCGGGGTGGCGCGGCGGTCCGCTTCGGTCTTGATCTTGTTGCCCACGAGAGACTCCATTGAGGAAGGTTTGTCAACCCGGGATTAGGCCACAAGACGCGCTGGCGCCGACCGCTTCGCGCTTTCGCGCCTGCCGCAGCCTCAGGCGAGCTTGAGCAATTCGGCCGCCAGCTCCTGCGGCATGTCGACCATCACGTCATGGCTCGAAGGCAGCTTGACCACCTTCCAGCCGCCCGCCTTCTCGCAGCGCGCGGCGAAATAGCGGAACGGGCTCGGGTCCCAGCCGTCGGCCAGGATGTAGGTGCGTTGCGCCACCTTGGCGTGCGCGCCGTCGAGCAGCGCCGGCATCTCGAAGGTCGCCAGCGCCTGCGGCCGGCACAGGCGATCGACGCGGGCGCGGTTCTCGGGCTTGATGTTGAAGACCTCGGCCGGGATCGGCTGCATCAGGCCCGAATGGCCGGCGTGCGCGGCATCGCGAAAGCCGTTCACGAACATCGGCGCGACTTCCGGTGCGAGCGCAATCGGCAGCAGGTCGATCAGCGACTGCCCATGCTCGGGAATGAAGGCGTCGAGATAGACGAGCGCGCGCAGCCGGTCGGCCATGCGGTCGGCAACGCCGGTGATGACCATGCCGCCGTAGGAGTGGCCGACGAGGATTACGTCGTTCAGCTCCTCGAACTCGATCGTGCCGCAGACATCGCGGATGTGCGTCTCGAGCGTCACCGCCTCGGCGCCCTGGTGCGAACGCTCGCCGACGCCGGTGTGGGTGGGCGTGTGGACGGTGTGGCCGGCGGCGCGCAGCGCCGACGCCGTCTCGCGCCAGCACCAGCCGCCGTGCCAGGCACCGTGAACAAGGACGTAGGTGGACATGGATGATCTCCTGGGTGGGTGCGCTCGCGCACCACGCGCGGGCTGGCGACCACTCTACCCGCAACGGTCGACCCGGTGTCGCCTCTGTGCTGCTGGCAGTCCCGCACCAGAGACCCGGTCAGGCCACGTCGGGCGAGTTCCGGTCAGGGATCGGGCGATCCTGATAGACGAGGCCGGCAAGCACGAAGTTGGTCAGTTGCTCGAGGTAGTCGTCTCGGTCGACCTTGCCCAGGTAGCCGCTCCAGACCATCTGGATCGCGCCCCAGAAGGCCGATCGCGCGCCGAAGAGCAGCACGGCCAGCGGTTTGCGCGGGAAGAGGCCCTGCTCGATGCCCTGGGCGAGCATCGACTCCAGCGGCATCGCGACCGCGTGATCGACGTTCTGCATTTCCGCCAACACCTGCAGCGGCAGGCCGGCGCGAAACTCGGCGCGGCTGCAGTACAGGAAGACGCGGTGCATCGCCTGACTCGACAGGTGCAACTCCCAGGCGCAGCGCATGTAGTGCCGGAAGCGCTGCTGGATCGGCAGGGCGGGATTCACGGTGCGCAGGCTCGCCAACGTCTCGCGCTGGAAAGCGATCGCGAGTCGGGCGTAGATTTCGTCCTTGCTGGCGAAGTGCTTGTAGATCGTGCCCTTGGCCACCTCCGCGCGCTGGGCGATCTGGTCGACGGTGACGGCCTCCCAGGCGTCGGACTGGAACAGCGCGAGCGCCGCGTCCAGGATCTCCTGGCCACGACGCTCGAACTCGCGGGTCTTTCGGTCTTGGACGGTCATGGCGCTGCGCACTGCCGGACGGGTGAAGACCGACCGCGATATTGACTGCTGGTCATTTTGTGAACTGACGGTCATACTGTCAAGTTGAAACTCCCGCCATCCACATGAACGTCATCACTTCCCGGGGCTTGCGGCGCGCGGCGTCGCTGCTCGCGCTGCTGCTGGCAAGCGCTGCATCCCACGCCGTCACCGTCGGCGAACTGATCCGCCACATCGACGACCTGTGGCGCGGCGACACCTCGCAGGCTTTGATGACGATGACGGTGAAGACGCAGCGCTACGAGCGCACGATGACGATGGAGTCCTGGTCGCGCGGCAAGGCGTATTCGCTGGTCGTGATCCGCGAGCCGGTCAAGGACCGCGGCATCGCGACGCTCAAGGTCGAGGACAACATCTGGAACTACCTGCCCAAGATCAACCGCGTCACCAAGGTGCCGTCGAGCATGATGTCGGGCTCGTGGATGGGCAGCCACTTCACCAACGACGACCTGGTCAAGGACAGCAGCTTCGAGGCCGACTACGACTCCACGCTCAGCTTCGAGGGCGAGCGTGACGGCAAGGCCGTCTACGAGATCACCTCGATCGCCAAGCCCGATGCCGCCATCGTCTGGGGCAAGGTCGTGACGCTGATCGACCAGAAGTCGCTGGCGCCGATCGAGTCGCGCTACTACGACGAGCAGGGCAAGCTGATCCGCACGATGACGTTCGACCAGTTCAAGCCCATCGGCAAGCGCGTCGTGCCGATGCGCATGCGGCTGCAGCCGATGGACAAGCCCGACGAATCGACCGTCATCGTCTATGACGACATCCAGTTCGGCGTGCCGCTCGAGGCGTCGTTCTTCTCGCTGCAAAGCCTGCAGCAGCGGCGCTGAACGTGATTCGGCCTTCGCTGGTCCGCCCATCGGCAGGCAGGCGCGGCAGCGGCGGCGGCACGCTGGCGATGCTTGTCTTCATGGCCTGGCGCAACATCTGGCGCAACCCGGTGCGCAGCGCGCTCACCGTCGCCGCGCTGGGCGGCAGCCTGGTGCTGCTGATCCTGTACCTGGCGCTGGTCAACGGCATGACGCGGCAGATGGTCGAGCACGCCACGGACTTGTCGATTGGCCACCTGCAGGTGCATCGCGCGGCCTTCGTCGCCGATCAGGATCTCTACGCCACGCTGCCCTGGGCCTACATGACGCGCATCGAGCGCGACATCCCCGGCATCGAGGTGGCGCCCAGGCTTTACGCGTCCGCGCTCGCGAGTACCGACCACACGTCCACCGGCGTGCTGATCAAGGCCGTCGACCCGCAGCGCGAGCCGCGGGTGACGCGGCTGCTCGACGCCCTGCGCGCGGGCGACGCCGACCTCGGCCCGGCGCCGCCGAGTGCCGCCGGGCTGCCGCGCCACAACGTGGTGGTCGGCGCGCAGCTGGCGAAGAACATGAACATCGGCCCCGGTGGTGAACTCGTGCTGGTGACGCAGGCAGCGGATGGCAGCATCGGCAACGCGCTGTACCGCGTGGCCGGCGTGCTCAAGCCGGTCGACCCGGGTTTCGACCGCAGCGGTGTGCTGATGTCGATCGACGCCTTTCGCGAACTGATGGTGCTCGACGACGGGTTCCACGAGCTGTCGGTCAGGCTCGACGACGTGTCGCGCCTGCCCGAAGTGCAGGCCGCGCTCGATACGGAGCTCGCGACCTTGACGGCGCAGATGCCGCTCGACGCACTCGGCGGCAAGGCCATCGTGCGCAACTGGCGCCAGATCGTGCCGGCGCTGGCCGACATGCTGAACATGTACGAAGGCGTGGTCTGGATCTTCGGGCTGATCGTCGTCGCGCTCGCTGCGCTCGGCATGCTCAACACCATGCTGATGGCGATCCACGAACGCACGCGCGAGTTCGGCCTGCTGCGCGCGATCGGCATGAACAAGGGCTGGTTGTTGCTGATGGTGCTGATCGAGTCGCTGTTCCTGGCGCTGGTGTCGGCGCTGGCCGGCAGCGTCGTCGGCCTCGCGCTGGTCAAGGGCCCGCTGAAGAACGGCATCGACCTGAGCGGCAACCTGCCCGACGGCTTCGACATGGCCGGCGTCGTCATCGACCCGGTGCTGGCGGTGCAGTTCACGCCGACGCAGCTGGTCTATGCCTGCCTGATGGTGGTGGGGGTGACGATGGTCGCGGCGCTGCTGCCGTCGTGGCGCGTGGTGCGCGTCAAGCCCGCGGAGGCCATGCGATGAGCCCAATGCAACTGTCCTCGTCCGGCGGCCATCGCGCCAGCCTGCCTTTCGGCGTGATGCTGATGCTGGCCTGGCGCAATCTGTGGCGCCAGCGCCGCCGCACGCTGATCACCCTGACGAGCATCGCCTTCGGCTTTGGCCTGGCGGTCGTGATGATCGGCCTCGGCGACGGCGCCCACAACTCGATGATCCGCAATGCCATCAAGCTCGGCGAAGGCCACATCACGGTGCAGCCGCGCGGCTACCTCGAGTCGCCGGCCAACCACCGCTTCCTCGCCGACGGCGAGGCGCTGGCGGCGAAGATCCGCAGTCTGGATGTTCCCGGCCGCGTCGAGCCGCGCATCTCGCTGCAGGTGCTGGCGAGCACTCCGGCCAATTCGGTCGGCGCCGCGCTCGAAGGCCTGGCCAGCGCCGACGACGAGCGCGTGCGCATGCTCAAGCCGCGGCTGGTCGAAGGCGAGTGGTTCGCGCCGGGCGACGCACGCGGCATCGTCATCGGCGACGGCATGGCGCGCAAGCTCAAGGCCGGGGTCGGCGCCAAGGTGGTGCTGATGGCCGGCAAGCAGGGCGGCGACTCGCAGGCGCAACTGGGCCGGGTGCGCGGCATCTTCGACTCGAAGGTCGATGAACTCGACGACTTCCTGGTGCTCGCCGACATCGGGCTCGCGCGGCTGTTCCTCGAGGGCGAAGGCGCCGATGCGACGAAGGCCCCGGTGACGCGCTTCGCGATCTTCCTCGACAACCCCGACACGCTGCCCACGTGGAGCGCCAGGCTCAAGGCCGGACTCGACAACGATCAGGTGGTGGCGCTGGACTGGCGCGAGATGATGCCGCAGCTGGTGCAGTTCGTGTTCATCGACGACGCCGGCAACTACGTGTTCCTGCTGCTGATCCTGGTGCTCGTGGTGTTCGGCATCGTCAACACCGTGCTGATGAGCGTGCTCGAACGCACGCGCGAGTTCGGGCTGCTGCGGGCGCTCGGACTCGGCCGGCGGCACCTGCTGATGCTGGTGTTCTGTGAATCGCTGCTGCTCGGGCTGCTGGCGGTGGTCATCGGCTGGATCTTCGGCGGCGGTGCGCACCTGTGGTTCGCCCATGCCGGCATCGACGTCGGCGCGCTGATGGGTGACAGCACCGCGATGATGGGCACGTTCATGGACCCGGTGATCCACACCGAGCTGTCGTCGCAGCGTGTGCTGCAGCTGACGCTGATCATCTTTGCCGCCACGTTGGGCAGCGGCATCTACCCCGCGATCAAGGCGGCCCGCGTGACGCCGGTGCACGCCCTGCGCACATGAAGTCAACCGGAGCAATCACATGGCACTCTTGAGCTTGAGCGGCGTCGGCAAGACCTACGGCCGGGGCGAACTGCAGGTGCACGCGCTCGACGGCATCGCCCTTGAAGTGCAGGAAGGCGAATTCGCGGCGCTGGTCGGCCCGTCGGGCTCGGGCAAGACGACGCTGCTGAACATCATCGGCGGCCTGGACGCGCCCAGCCGCGGCAAGGTCGCGGTCAACGGCACCGAGATCACGACGCTGCCCGAGGCCGAACTGTCGGGATTTCGCCTGTTCGAGCTCGGCTTCATCTTCCAGGCCTACAACCTGGTAGCGGTGCTGTCGGCGCTGGAGAACGTCGAGCTGGTGATGGTGCTGCAGGGCCAGCCGGCGGCCGAGCGGCGCGAACGCGCGCAGCACTACCTCGATCTGGTCGGCCTGGGCGAGGTGATGGAGCGCCGGCCCTCGGCGTTGAGCGGCGGGCAGCAGCAGCGCGTGGCGGTGGCGCGTGCGCTGGCCGCCAACCCGCGCCTGGTGCTGGCCGACGAGCCGACCGCCAACCTCGACTCCGACAACGCGACGGCCCTGCTGGACATCATGCACTGCCTGTCGCGCGAGGAGAAGACGACTTTCCTGTTCTCGACCCACGATCCACGCGTGATGGAGCGTGCCGAACGCATCATCACGCTGCGCGACGGCCGCATCGAAAGCGACCGGCGCGTCAAGCGTCCGCTGGCCGAGACCATCGCCTGAGCCGACCCGAGCCGCGCTGATGCGACACCTTGCATGGCTGCTGGTCGCGGGTCTGGCCTGCGGCGGCGCGCAGGCGGTCGATGTCACGGCCCGGGTCTCGCTGCTCGGCACGGCTGCGCATCCGTCGCAGGGCGACGCCGGCTACGACTCGGGTTACAACCCGCCCACCGCCGACCAGCAAAGCGGGCGGCTGATGCTCGACGACTTCAGCGACAGCGCCGAGTGGTCGGCGCACGGCATCGTCGGCCGCCAGCACTATCGCGGCTTCGCGGTGCCGGGGCTGCAGTCGAGCGACCTGTTCCGCTACCGCCCGCTGGCGGGCGCACAGGTCAGCAGCGACGGTCTGTACGACACGACCGTGCTCGCGTGGGAGGTCGACCGCGCGTACTACGAATGGCGCTTCGATCGGGCATCGGTCTCGCTCGGGCGCCAGCCGATCGACTGGGGCGTCGGGCGCTTCTGGCAACCGCTGAACGTCTTCGGCGCCTTCGCACCGACCGCGCTCGACACCGACTTCAAGCCCGGCATCGATGCCGCCGTGCTCAGCTGGTACCCGTCGGCGTTTTCGTCGCTGGCCGGCGTGTTCTCGCCCGGGCCGGCGGACGATGCGTCGATACCGTCCAGCGCTGCGGTGCACTACAGCACCCGGGTCGGCGAGACCTCGCAGTTGACGATCGTCGGCGGCCGCGTGATCGGCAACGATCAGTTCGGTGGCGCCCTCGAGGGCGACTGGAAGGGCCTGGGCTGGCGCGTCGAGGGCCTCTACACGAAGTGGCACGACACTGGTGACAGGTCGCTGTTCTGGATCGCCGGCGTCGACTACCGGCTCGACGACGGCACGCTGCTGACGCTCGAGGTCTACGACAACAGCGCCGGCGCGACGCGCGAGGATCAGCTGCCCTCGACGGTGTTGCCGCTGCGATTTCGCTACGGCCTGCAGCAGCAGATGAGCCGGCACCTGCTCGGCTTCGGCCTGCAGAAGGAACTGACGCCGCTGCTGAGCCTGAACTACATGCTGCTCGGCGCCATGCTGAAGAACGACCAGGGCCAGCGCGAGGTCTCGCTGCTGAACCAGCTCAACCTGATCTATTCGCTCGCCAACGAGTCCGACCTGCTGCTGTCGCTGGCCGTCGGCAGCGGCAAAGGACTCACCGCCGCAGGGCAGCCGCAGTCGGAGTTCGGCCAGCTGCCGCCGACGGTGACGCTGCGTTGGCGCTACTACTTCTGATCGCCGTGCACGATCGGCTTCGGCGGATGAACCGCGCGCCGAGGCTCAGGCAAACCGTTCGTCGAGCCGCAGGTAGCGCCACTGGCCGACGGGCAGGTCGCCGAGCATCACGCTGCCGATGCGCACGCGCTTCAGGCCCGTCACCTTCAGGCCGACCGCCTCGCACATGCGGCGGATCTGGCGCTTCTTGCCTTCGCGCAGGACGAAGCGCAACTGCTCGGCGTTGACCCATTCGACGTGCGCCGGCTTCAAGGCCTCGCCGTCGAGCTCGAGGCCGTGGTTCAGCAAAGCCAGGCCGGCGTCCGAGAGCGGCTCACCTTGCGGCTCGACGCGCACCAGGTACTCCTTCTCGACCTCGGAGTCCTCGCCGATGAGCTGGCGCGCGATGCGGCCGTCCTGCGTCAGCACGAGCAGGCCGGTGGAGTCGATGTCGAGCCGCCCCGCAGGCACGAGGTGGCGCAGGTGGCTGAGCAGGAAGCGGATGCCCGAATGGTCGTCGCGCCATTGCGTCTGCGGCTTGACGAGCACGACCGCGGGCTCGTAGCCATCCTCGGCCTGGCCGCTGACCCAGCCGATCGGCTTGTGCAACAGCACCGTCACCCGCTGCGCCTGCTGGAAGCGCGCCTTGGCGTCGAGCGTGATGTGCTGGCCGGGCAGCACGCGCGAGCCGAGCTCGGAGACGACCTGGCCGTCGACGCGCACCCAGCCCTTCGGGATCCACTCATCGGCCTCGCGCCGCGACGCAATGCCAAGCTCGCTCATGCGCTTCGAGAGGCGCATGCTGCCCGTTGCCGCCTCGGGCGCGGGGCCGCGTGCTTCGCGCGGCGGCGCGTGCATCGGGGCACGCATCGGGGCAGGTGGTGGGGCAGGAGCGCGCCGCGCCTGTTGTGGCCGGTCACTCGGTGTGTGCGTTCGAGCGTCGCGTTGTCCACGCGACGGCCCTGACGCCGGCGCGGCTCGGCCTGTCTCGGGCCTGCGATCGGTTCGATCGCGCTCCCGTGTGGGCCGGGCCGCGCGCTCTTGCGGGCGCTCCTGTACCGGCGGGGCTTCCCGCTCGCGCCTGGCCTCTGCCAGGGTCGGGCGTGGGCGTGGCGCACCGGGGCGCACACGGTCGCGCCCGGCAGCGGCCTTGGCGACCGGCTTGGGCTTGAGTTTGAGGGTGACCATGGCGGTTCGATCCGGGTGAAGACCGATTGAACCATGGCGCGCAGGCCGCCTACAGCGTCGGCCCGAACAGTTCGTGCAGCGCCTGCGCGTACTGCGCCTGGCCGAGCGCGTTCGCGTTGTGGTGCGACCCGCCTTCGACGAGCACGAATCGCTTGGGCGAGCGTGCCTGCTCGTAGAGCGCGCGGCCGAGTTCGGGGCGGATCAGGGTGTCTTCGCTGCCGTGGACGACGAGCACCGGCACGCGCACCTTCGCGATGCGGCTCGCGGCGTCGAAGCGCTGCGTGATCAGGCCCGTCAACGGCAGCCAGCCCCAGGGCTGCGTGCTGAACACGTCGGGGATCGACGTGAAGCTGCCTTCGACGATCAACCCGCTCGCGTCGTCCACCTGCGCCGCGAGATCGACCGCGATCGCGCTGCCGAGCGAATGACCGAAGATGTAGCGCCGCTGCGTTGGATGCTCGCGCGCGATCCAGGCCCAGGCGGCGCGCGCGTCCTCGTAGGCGCGCTCCTCGGAGGGCAGTTCGTCGCCGCCGCTGCTCTTGCCGAAGCCGCGATAGTCGATCGCAAGCACCGAGTAGCCGAGCGCGGCCATGCGCCGCACGCGTGGCGCGCTGCCCGTCACGTCCCAGCGCGCGCCGTGCAGGTAGAGCAGCACGGGCGCGTCCGGGTTCTGGTTGGCGAGCCACAGCGCGTGCAATTGCGCCGGCTCGCCGGCCTCGCGCGACGTGAAGTCGATCCACACCGGCGTCATGCCTTCGGCCGCCTGCGCGCCGGCCCACCAGGTTTCCTTCGCCGGCTGGAAGATCAGACGCCGTTGTTGATGATCGAGCGTCGCGCAGCCGCCGAGCGTCGCCGCGGCGAGCGCAACGATGGCCAGCCATCGGCGCGGGGAGGTCAATCTGGGCATCGTCTGCTGACCGGGAATCGGGCTCGAAGTTCACCCGCGCGGGTGGCGCAAGGATCACCCACGCGGGTGATGCGCCGCATGCAGCGTGCGCAGCCGCTCGCGCGCGACGTGAGTGTAGATCTGGGTC
Source organism: Rhizobacter sp. (assembly GCA_023954175.1). Classification (GTDB taxonomy): domain Bacteria; phylum Pseudomonadota; class Gammaproteobacteria; order Burkholderiales; family Burkholderiaceae_C; genus CAIKUF01. The sequence goes on along the minus strand of JAMLIM010000015.1, from coordinate 30,119 downwards.
GTCGAGATGTCAGCGTGGCCGAGCAGCATCTGCACCGCGCGCAGGTCGGCGCCGTGGTTCAGCAGGTGCGTCGCGAAGGCGTGGCGCAAGGTGTGCGGCGAAATCGGCACGCCGATGCCGGCCGCGCGCGCGTGCTTCTTGATCAGCAGCCAGAAGCTCTGGCGCGTCATGCCGCCGCCGCGGGCGGTGACGAACAGCGCGTCGCAGTTGCGCCGCCCGAGGATCTGCGCGCGTGCGCCGCCCATGTAGCGCGCGAGCCAGCCGCGCGCCTCCTCGCCGAAGGGCACGAGGCGCTCCTTCGCGCCCTTGCCGGTGACGTGCAGCGCGCCGTCCGACAGGCCGACGTGCACGCTCTTCAAGCCGACGATCTCGCTCACGCGCAGACCGCTCGCGTACATCAGTTCGAGCATCGCGCGGTCGCGCAGGCCGCGCGGCGACTCGATGTCGGGCGCGGCGAGCAGCGCCTCGACCTGCGCCTCGGACAGTGTCTTGGGCACGCGCATCGGCTGGCGCGCCGACAGCAGGCGCAAGGTCGGGTCCGCGCTCACGCGGTGCTCGCGCAACGCCCAGCGGAAATAGCGCTTGAAGACGCTGAGCCGCCGGTTCGCGGTGCTCGCCCGGCTCGCCTCGTGCCGCGCGACGCCGTGCGCCTGCAGATCGCTTTCGCGGCTCTCGTCGAGGGCACGGTCGTGCTTCGCGGCCAGCCACTGGGCGTAGAGCGTCAGGTCGCGCCGGTACGCGGCCAGCGTGTTGGGGCTCAGGCCGTCCTCGATCCACAAGGCGTCCGCAAAGCGGTCGATGGCGTCCTGGCTGCGTTCGAACGCGGTCGGCAACGTTGTCTCTCCTGATGTGCGCCGCGCGGCTTGGCCTGAAGCCAGACGCTGCGCGTCGCGATCGGTCGGCTCGGCCGGCATCGCAGCGAGCATACCCGCGCCGGGCTTCACGGTTCAGGTCTCGGGCCGGGGCAGGGATCACGCCGCGCATCAGGCCACGTCTCGCGGTCCGCCGCCCCCGGCGCTGGCACACTCGCCGCATGGCCAATGCGCTGCTGCTCGTCCCCGATTTCCTCCTCATCCTGTGCGGCTTCCTGCTGTGCCGCTACACCGCGCTCGATCGCGGCGTGTGGGACGGCGTCGAGCGCCTCGTCTACTACGTGCTGTTCCCGGTGCTGCTGTTCAACTCGATCGTCAAGACGCCGCTCAACCCCGGCGCCGCGATCGATGTCGTGCTCAGCGGCTGGGGCATCACGCTCGCCGGCGTCGGGCTCGCCTACGCGTTGCGGCTCTGGCCGGGGGTGGATGCGCGGCTGCATGCGTCGGGCGCGCAGACGGCGTTTCGCTTCAATTCCTTCATCGGCCTCGCGCTTGCCGAACGGCTCGGCGGGCCGCAGGGCCTGGCCGTCGTCGCGCTGCTGATCGCGGTCTGCGTGCCGGTCTGCAACCTGGCCGCGGTGTGGCCGCTGGCGCGCCACGGCGGGCAGACCTTCGGGCGCGAGATCGCGCGCAACCCGCTCATCATCAGCACCGTCGCCGGCCTCATCGCCAATCTGGCGGGTGTGCACTGGCCCGATCCGGTCGCGACGGCGCTGCAGCGCATCGGTCTGGCGGCGTTGCCGCTCGGGCTGATGACGGTCGGTGCCGGCCTGCGCATGGGCGAGCTCAAGGTCGCGCCGGGCCTCGCGAGCGCGCTGCTCGCGATCCGCCACCTGGCGCTGCCGCTGGTCGCGATCGGCCTGACCGCGCTGCTCGCGCTGCCGCCGGCGCAGCGCGTCGTCGTCGTCGCCTTCGCCTGCCTGCCGACCTCGTCCGCGTCCTACGTGCTTGCCGCGCGCATGGGCGGCAACGGGCCCTTCGTGGCCGGGCTGGTGATGGTCTCGACCATTCTCTGCGTGTTCACCGTGCCGTTCTGGATGGCGCTGCTGGCGCTGGTTTCTTGACCGGCGCTCAGGCGGCTTTCTTCGGCGGCCAGACGTCCCACGCGGTCGCAGCCACCGGCTCGCCCCACAGATCGATCGAGATCGGCGTCCCCGCATGGACCCGATTCGCCGCGGCGCCGCGCAGGTAGGCGAGGCCGACGCAGCGCCCCGCGCCGTGGCCCCAGCCGGCGGATGAAATCTCGCCGACCGATGCGCCGTCGATCGCAAGCGCCTCGCCGCCCCAGACGTAGGGCTCCGGCGCGTCGAGCACGATGCTGACGAGCTTCTTGCGCAGCGGTTGCCCGAGCGCCGCGCGCAACGCCGCCTTGCCGATGAAGTCGGCCGGCTTGTCGAGCTTGACGGCGTAAGAAAGTCCGGCCTCGAACGGCGTCTCGTCGGGGCCGAGTTCGGCGCCCCAGGCGCGCCGGCCGGCCTCGATGCGCAGCGCGTCGAGTGCGTAGTAGCCGGCATCGACCAGGCCGCGCGCGCGGCCTGGTTCGCCGTTCCGCTCGGGCGCGCGGCCTTCTCCTTCGTTCAGCCCGAGATCGCCGCCCGCCTCGCGCAGCGCAAGGTACACATGGCGCGTCATCTCGACCGGCACGTACAGCTCGTACCCCGGGCCGCCGACGTAGCTCATGCGCGCCGCGCGGACGCGCGCCAGGCCGAGGTCGATCTCGCGCGTGTGGCTGAACTTCAATGCCGCCGGCGAAAGGTCGTCGGGCGACACGCGGGCGAGCAGCTCGCGCGCCTTCGGCCCCATCACGCCGAGCACGCACCAGAGCGCGCTGACGTCGGTCAGCACCGCGTGCTCGTGCGGCTCGATGTGGCGCGTGATCCAGTCCGCATCGCGCGTCGCCTGCGCCGAGCCGGTGACGATCAGGAAGCGCTGCGCGGCGAGCCGGACGATCGTCAGGTCGCTCTCGAAGCCGCCGCGCGCGTTGAGCATCGCGGTGTAGACCATCTTGTCGACCGGCACGTCGATCTCGTTCGCGCACAGGCGCTGCAGCACGGCGAGCGCGTCGCGGCCCTCGAGGTAGAACTTGGCGAACGAGCTCTGGTCGTAGACCGCGACCGCCTCGCGCGTCGCGCGTTGTTCCTCGATCATCCAGTCGAGCCACTGCGGGCGGCCGAGCCCGGGCACGGCCTCGGGCGCGCCCGCCGGCTTGAAGACGTTGGCGCGCTCCCAGCCGTTCTTCGCGCCGAACACGGCGCCGCGCTGGGCCAGCAGGTCGTAGAGCGGGGAGGTGCGCAGCGGCCGCGCGGTTTCGAGCTCCTGGCGCGGCCAGCGCATCGCATAGTGCAGGCCGAGCGTCTCGCCGGTGCGCGACGCGAGCGCCTTGCGGTTCGCGGAGAACGGCGCGAAGCGGCGGATGTCGACGTCCCACAGATCGAGCGGCGCCTCGCCGCCGACGATCCATTGCGCGATCAGGCTGCCGGCGCCGCCCGAGTTGGCGATGCCGGCCGAGTTGAAGCCGGCGGCGACGAAGTAGTTGCGCAGCTCCGGCGCCTCGCCGAGGATGAAGTTGCCGTCCGGCGTGAAGCTTTCGGGGCCGTTCAGGAGCATCTTGATCTGCGCCGTCTCCAGGCACGGGGTGCGGTGGATCGCGTTCAGCATCAGGATCTCGAACTGGTCCCAGTCCTCGCCGAGCAACTCGAAGCGGAAGGTGGACGGGATCGGGTCGACCGTCCACGGCTTGGCCTTGGGCTCGAAGCCGCCCATCACGAGGCCGCCGACTTCCTCCTTGTAGTAGATGAAGCCGTCCGGGTCGCGCATCACCGGCAGCATCGGGTGCACGCCTTCGATGCGGTCGGTGACGATGTAGAAATGCTCGGCCGAATAGAGCGGCACGTTGACGCCGGCGAGCCGCCCGAACTGGCGCGCCCACTGGCCGGCGCAGTTGACGAGAGTCTCGCAGGCGATCTCGTGCGGCGCACCGTCGACCTGCACGCGCACGCCCGACACGCAGCCGTGCTCGTGCAGCACGGCGGTGACTTCGACGCCCTCGACGATCTTCACGCCGCGGTTGCGCGCGCCCTTGGCGAGCGACATCGTCAGGTCGGCGGGGTTGGCCTTGCCGTCCCCCGGAATCCAGATCGCGCCCTGCAGATCGTCGGTGCGCAGCAGCGGATACATCTCGCCCGCGCGCTGCGCCGAGATCGCTTCGACCTCGATGCCGAAGCTGCGCGCAAGCGCCGCCTGCTTGCGCAGGACCTGCATGCGCTCCGGCGTGCGCGCGACGTTGATGCTGCCGCATTGCTTCCAGCCGGTCGCAAGGCCCGTCTCCGCCTCGAGCTGCGCATAGAGCTCGATGCCGTAGGTGCTCATGCGGGTCTGGTTGCGGTTCGGCCGCATCTGGCCGACGAGGCCCGCCGCGTGCCAGGTCGTGCCGCAGGTGAGCTGGCCCTGTTCGAGCAGCAGCACGTCGGTCTGGCCGAGCTTGGCGAGGTGGTAGGCCGTCGAGCAGCCGGCGATGCCGCCGCCGACGATGACGATGCGGGCCTGGGTGGGTAGGGTCATGCGGTCTGCTCCGTTCGGCGGCGGGTCTGGAAGGGTCTGCTCAGGTCGGCGCGAGGCGCAAGGCCATGACGCCGGCGACGATGCACGCGGTGCCGGCCGCGCGCCGCAGGCCGAAGGACTCCTTCAGCAGCAGCGTGCCGATCAGCACCGCGAACAGCACCGAGGTCTCGCGCAATGCGGCGACCGCCGCCACCGGCGCGCGCGTCATCGCCCAGAGCGCGATGCCGTAGGAGCCGAGCGACGCCAGGGTGCCCATCAGCGCCACCGGCCAGCGCTTGCGCAGGTGGGCCCAGGCGGCAGGCCGCGCGGCCGCGCCGCGGCGATGCATGACGAGCAGGAAGTAGGGCACGCCATCGATCAGGAAGAGCAGCGCGACGTACTGCAGCGCGTTGCCGCTCGCGCGCACGCCGATGCCATCGATGATCGTGTAGCTGGCGATGATGCAGGCGTTGAGCAGCGCGAACTGCAGCGCGCGCCGGTGGTTGCCGCCCGGCGACGACGGCGACAGCCCGACCAGCAGCACGCCGCCGCTGATGCCCGCGACGCCCAGCCAGGTGGCGAGCGAGAGCGTCTCGTCGATGATCGCGCCGCCGCTCAGCGCGAGGACGAACGCGACCAGCAGCGGCCCGGTGCCGCGCATGATCGGGTAGGTGAGGCCGAGGTCGCCGTGCCGGTAGGCGCCCGCCAGCGCGACGTAGTAGCCGACGTGGACGGTGACCGACGCCGCGAGCCAGGGCCAGGCCGCGCGCTGCGGCAGGCCGACGACGGCCAGCAGCGCGGCGCCGACGACACAGCCCAGGACGTGGATCAGCGCGGTGTCGAGCGCGGTGTCGCTGCCCGACTTGATGAGCGCGTTCCACGACGCATGCAGCAGCGCGGCAAACAGCACCGCGGCGACGACCGGCCAGGTGAGCGTCATGGGGCGCGGGACGAGCCGGCTTCAGGCGACGGCGTTCAGGCAACGGCAGGCACGCGACGGCATACACGCGGCGGCATTCACGCTGCGGCGTTCACGCAGCGTGCGGCGCGCTCGAGGAAGTGCGCGAGCGGCGGTGTTTCGAGCCCCTGCTGCTTCGCCAGGTCGTCCCACACGCGCAGCACGATCGCGTCGCGCGCGCCCGGGCGCAGCACGAAGGCCTTCGCCTCGTCTTCGCTGAAGACGCCGCCCTGCAGTTGCAGGCTGCGCTTCGAGTCTTCCGACAGACGATCGTGGTAGCCCTCGCGCGTGCGGCACAGGTAGCGCTTGGCGTCCACGTGGCCGCCGATCGCGCCCAGCACGCGCGGCTTGAAGTGCTCGCGCAAGAAGGGCAGTGCCGCAAGCTGGTGCCGGTCGTCCATGCCGCGCAGCGTCGGCGTGTCGTCGTGCGGGGATTCGCGCTCGGCGAGCAGCAGGTGGCCGATGTCGTGCAGCAGGCAGGCGGTGACGAGCTCGTCGTCCGCCCCGGCATGCTCGGCCAGATGCGCCGTCTGCAGCGCATGTTCGAGCTGCGTCACCGGCTCGCCGTCGTATTGGGCGGCGCCGCGGGCGGCGAAGAGCTGATGGATGTCTTCGAGAATGGTCGGCATCGGTGCAGGGGCTCGTGTCACTCGTCGAGGGCGGCGGGCTGGGTGACGCTGCGCATCCGGCTTTCCTCGAAGCGCATGCCCTGCTTCAGGCGCGTCGGCGCGAGCGCGCCGGCCTGCTCGAGGATCGGATAGGCAATCGAACAGATGTGGGAGTTGATGCGCTTCAGGTCGCTGATGAGGTCGATGTGCAGCGCGCTCGTCTCGACGCTTTGCAAGGTGTTCTCGCTCAGGCGTTCGAGGTGCGCGTTCGCGTAGTCACGCTCGAGGTCGCGGAACTCGGCCTTTTGCTGCAGCAGCCGGTGCGCGTCACGCACGTGGCCGTCGAGGAACACGCTCATCCCGAGCCGCAGGTTGACGAGCAGGCGCTCGTGCAGGTCGGTGACCTCGGCCAGGCCGGCGTCCGAGAAGCGGCGGCCGCGCCGGATGTTCTTGTCTTCGACCTCCTGGATCACGCGCTCGATGATGTCGGCGATCTGCTCCATGTTGATCGTGAACGAGACGATGTCGGTCCAGCGGTTGCCCTCGCGCTCGGAGAGCGATGCGCGCGAGATCTGCGTCAGGTAGATCTTGATCGAACCGTAGAGCGAGTCGACCGTGTCGTCGAGCGCCCGCAGCTGGCGCGCGAGCGACAGGTCGCCGGTCTGAATCACGGTCAGCATGCCGCGCAGCATCGTTTCGACGACGTCGGCCTGGTGCAGCGCCTCGCGCGCCGCGCACGAGATCGCGAGCGACGGCGTATCGAGCGCGACCGGGTCGAGGTGATTGGGCCGGTCGGTGGCGGGCGCCTGCGGCTCCTTCAGCCAGCGCTCGACGAAGCCGGCGATGTACGGCGTCAGGCCCATGAAGACCAGCGCCAAAGCGATGTTGAAGGCCAGGTGGAAGCCCACGACCTGCGCGTGCAGCGGCATCGTCAGCGTCTCGCGCCACGTCTTGAGGAGGGGCATGAAAGGCAGGAAGGCCGCGATGCCGAGCAGCCTGAAGAGCAGATTGCCGAGCGGCACGCGGCGCGCCGTGGCGCTCGAGTGCGCGGTCGCAAAGATGGCGAGCAGACCGCTGCCGAGGTTCGCGCCGAGCACGAGGCCGAGCGCGATCGGCATCGGCAGCATGCCGGACGCGGCGAGCGTCGCGACGAGCAGCACGATCGCAAGGCCCGAGTACGCCATGACGGTCAGCAGCATGCCGACGACGATTTCGAGCAGCACCTCGTTCGGCATCGCGAGCAGCAAGGCCTGCATCTCGGGTGACGCGGTGAGCGGCTTCGTCGCCGCGACGATCAGTTGCAGCGCCAGCGTGATGAGGCCGAGGCCGATCGCGATCCGCCCGAGCCGGCCCGCGGTCGTGCTCTCGCGCAGGATGAAGACGACGACGCCGCCGAAGATCAGCAGCGGCGACAGCCACGACAGATCGAACGAGAAGACGACCGTCATCAGCGCCGAGCCGATGTCGGCGCCGAGCATCACCGCAAGCGCGGGCGCGGTTGCGATCAGGCCCTGGCCGACGAACGAGGCGACGATCAACCCGGTTGCGGTGCTCGACTGCACGAGGCAGGTCACGCCCATGCCGGCGCCGGCGGCGGCGAAGCGGTTGCGCGTGCTGCGGGCCAGCACCGAGCGGAGCTTCTCGCCGAACACACGCAACATGCCGGCGCGCACGATGTGCGTGCCCCACACCAGCAGGGCGATCGCCGCGAGCAAGTTGAGCAGATGAGTCACTTCGGGTCAGGGGCGTTCACCAGGGCAGCGAGTAGGTCTTGACGTTGGTGAACCCTTTCATCGCCTCTTGTACGCCTTCTTTGTAGCCCAGGCCAGAATCCTTTATACCGCCGAAGGGTGTCAGCTCGAGCCGGTAGCCGGGCACCTCGCGCACGTTGACGCTGCCGACCTGCAGCTCGGCGACAAGGCGTGTGATGTGGTCCAGCCGCTGCGTGCAGACGGCCGACGACAGGCCGAAGGGGGAGGCGTTGACGAGCGCGATCGCCTCGTCGATGTCGTCGAACGCGATGATCGGCGAAACCGGGCCGAAGGTCTCTTCGCGCACGACCGTCATCTGCGGCGTCACGCGGTCGAGCACGGTCGGCGCGTAGAGCGCGCCGCGCCGCTCGTTGCCGACGAGCAGGCGCGCGCCGTCGGCGATGGCCTCGTTGACGCGCGCCTCGAACAGCCGCGCCGCCGCCTCGTCGATGACCGTGCCCATGTCCATCGCCGGGTCGCTCGGGTCGCCGTGCTTCCAGGCGCGCGTCTTCTCGACCACCATCTCGGTGAAGCGCGCGGCGACGCTGCGCTGCACCAGCATGCGCTTGACGGCAGTGCAGCGCTGGCCCGAGTTCTTGTACGAGCCCTGCACCGCGAGCGTCGAGGCCTCGTCGAGGTCGGCGTCGTCCATCACGATCAGCGGATCGTTGCCGCCGAGTTCGAGCACCATGCGCCGGTAGCCCACCTTGGCGGCGATCGCCTTGCCGATCGCGACGCCGCCGGTGAAGCTGACGAGGTCGACCTGCGGGTTCGTGATCAGCTCGTCCGCGATCTCGCGCGGATCGCCGGTCACGACGGCGAGCATCTCGGGCGGCAGCCCGGCGTCGTACAGCAGGTCGGCGAGCAGCAGGGCGGAGAGCGGCACCTTCTCCGAGGGCTTCAGCACCATGCGGTTGTTGGTCGCGATCGCCGGCACGATCTTGTGCGCGACCTGGTTCATCGGGTGGTTGAACGGCGTGATCGCGGTGATCACGCCAAGCAGCGGGTCGCGCTGCGTATAGACGCGCCGCTTCTTGCCGTGCGGCGTGAGGTCGCAACTGAAGATCTGGCCGTCGTCGCGCAGCGCCTCGGTCGCGCCATAGACGAGCACGTCGGCGACACGCCCCGCTTCGTAGAGCCCATCCTTGATGCACAGGCCCGACTCGGCGCTGATCAGCGCGGCGATGGCCTGCGTGCGCTCGCGCACCAGGGCGGCCGCCTTGTTGAGGATGTTCGCGCGTTCGAAGCGCGTGAGCTTTGGCCGGTAGGCGTGCCCGATCGCGATGGCGCGACGCACCTCCTCGAGCGTCGCCTTCGGCACGCTGCCGATCACCGCCTCGGTGTAGGGGTTGAAGACCTCGATCATCCGGTCGCCACGGCGATCGGCGCCGACCTTCTCGCCGGCGATGCGCAGGGATTCTGTATGCATGTCAGTGGCTCAATTGGGCTTCGCGTTGGTGCGCGGTGCCGGGGTGTGGCGTCGAAACTGAAGCGCTTGCGCGTCATGTCGAACTTGACACGCTTGCGCGTCGCGGGGAACTCTTTTCGCTTGCGCGTCGCGCCAGGCGGTACCCGCCGAGGGCTCATGGTTACGCGGTCGGCGCACGGCGCCGACTGCACTGCGGTTCTCGGCCAGGGGTCGCGTCGCAGAACTCGCTTCACTCACTGCGTTCGTTGCGCTCAAACAGTTGCGACGAGTCAGTTCACGAAGCGCGCTGCGCGCGCCGACCCCTGTCCTGCGATCCTCGTCGCTCCACAAATCGACCCCGGCGGGCACCGCCTGGCGCGACGGTTCTTCTCGTGGGTGAAGCAGAACAAATGCAACAGCAAAGGCGTGCCCGGGCAGGCTGCGGCGCGCCTGCGCAGCGCCGAGAAGCACAGGGCTCGTGGCCGCGCGCGCAGCGCGCTTCGTGATCTGACCCGTCGCGATTGTCTGAACGGAGCGAACGCAGTGAGCGCAGTGAGTTGAGCGACGTGGCCGCGAGACCGAGCATCGCAGGGCAGTCGGCGCAAAGCGCCGACCGCGGAGGTGAAGCGCCGTGGGCTGTCCGGGCACGCCTTTGCCGCGCGAGCTTGCCCGCAATTCGGGTTCGCGCGAGGAACCCGCCGACGGCCCGCGACCGCACCCCGCGACGTCGGCGCGATCCGTCCGTTTCAATTCAAGCTCCCTGCGCATGGTTGAGCGCCAGGTCGAAGGCGTCGAAATTGCGCCAGCGGCGTTCGGGATCTAGGCCTTCGAGTCTGCGGTTCAGGATCAGCGGCACGCGCTGCTCGGACAGGCCGCCGTGCGAGCGCAGCGGTACTTCGAGGGCCGACAGGTCGTGGCGGCTTGCCGAGGTGCCGATCACGGTCGAACGCTCGGAAACGACGACGAGGTCGCCGATGCGATCGGCGGGCAGCTCGAAGCGCGCAGCGGCCTGTGCGCGCGTCAGCACGCACTCGATGCCGCGCCGCGCTGCGATGCGCTGTGCGATTGCTGCGATGTCGGCCTCGGTGGCCGACGGCAGGTAGACCGTCGCGTACGAGCCGAGCGCGCCGTGGTGCACGACGTAGGGGTCGGTGATCGGCAGGATCACCCTGGCCTTGGCGGCGCCCAGCCAAACGTCGAGCAGGTCCTGCAGATAGATCACGTCGGGCGACGCATCCATGCGCGTCTTCGCGTTCATGCCGTGGTCGGCGGTGAGCGCGATCACGCAGCCCATTGCGTCGAGCTGGGCGAGGTAGCCGTCCATCATCGTGATGAAGGCGTTCGCGTCCTGCGTGCCCGGCGCATGCTTGTGCTGCACGTAGTCGGTCGTCGACAGGTACATCAGGTCCGGCCGGCGGGTCTGCATCAGCCTGACGCCGGCGGCGAACACGAACTCCGACAACGCGGCGCTGTAGACGTCGGGCAGCGGCAGGCCGACGAGTTCGAGCACGCCGTCGATGCCGTGGGTCGCGAGCGTGGCCTGATCCGCCTTCTCGGACGAGAAGCAGATGCCGCCGTTCACGCCATGCCCGAGCAGCGCGCGCAGCTTGTCCTTCGCCGTGACGACGGCGACCTTCTTGCCCGCGCCGGCGGCCGCGGCGAGGATGCTCGGCGCGCGCAACCATTTCGGGTCGTTCATCATCACTTCGCTGTCGGTCGCGACGTCGTAGATGTAGTTGCCGCAGATGCCGTGCACCGCAGGCGGTGCGCCGGTGACGATCGACAGGTTGTTCGGGTTCGTGAAGCTCGGCACGACGCAGTCGGCGATCAGCGCCGTGCCTTCGGCCAGCGTGCGCTTGAACCATGGCGCGATGCCGGCGGCGACAGCTTGTGCGAGGTAGTCCGGTTCGAAGCCGTCGACACAGACGACGACGGTCGGTTCGGTGGGCAGCGCGTAGCGTCGGGCGTTGACTTCAAGCATGGTTGAGTTTTCTCGGGGTGGCGTCGGCGGCGATCGCCGTCGACGGGTGGTTGTGCAAGGTCCGCTCGCGGCTTTGCTCGACGTGCTCTCGCATCGCGCGTGCGGCGCGTTCCGGGTCGCCGCTTTCGATCGCCTTGACGATGCCGATGTGCTCCGAGGCCGAGACCGGCAGCACGCGGGCGTCGGCGAGGTTCAGGCGCCGGAACAGCCAGAGCTGGTTGATCAGCAGCCGGTACATCGCCGTCAGCTTGCGGTTGGCGGTGAACGCCACCAGCGTGTCGTGGAACTCGAGATTGAGCAGGTGATAGGCGTCGGTGTCGCCCGCCTTCACCGCGCGCTCCATCGCGGTGACGATCGAACGCGCGGCCTTGAGCTGCTCGGGCGTGATTTCGCGCGCCAGCTTGCGGCCGATCGCTTCGTCCATCATCGCGCGCAGTTCGTAGATCTCCATCGCCTCGCCGATGTCGATATGGCGCACGAAGGCGCCGCGGTTCTTCTCCTGGCGCAGCAGGCCGGCCTGTTCGAGCATGCGGAACGCCTCGCGCACCGGGCCGCGCGAGACGCCAAGGCGCTCCGCGAGCGCGGCCTCGTTGAGCTTGGCGCCGGGCGCGAGCTCGCCGCGCAGGATCGCGCGCTCGATTTCCTGCTGCGCCGCGCTCGCGAGCGAGCTCGAGCGCAGCAGCGCCAGCGCCGTCGGCGGGTCCGGCTCCGCCACCGGCACACGCGCGCCGCGCGGCGCGGGCTGTGGCGCAGACTCCATCGCGCGCTGCGCTTTCTGGGGCACCGAGACGCTGGTGGCCATGTCAGCGTGCCGAGACCGCGGCGGCGACCACGAGGACGCCGAGCCCGAGGTTCAAGGCGACGAGCCGACGGATGGCGTTGAGCGTCGCCGCGGCGGCGGGCCAGTCGCCGGCGTCGCAGCGCGCGCGCAGCTTCGGATACAGCGCCAGATGAACGAAGGCGAAGACGGCGGTCATGACGAGGCCGAGCGCAAGCATCACGTGCCAGCCGGGCGGCGCGAGCCTGAAGCCGACCTCGAAGAACATCGCGAACCCGGTCAGCAGCAGGATCGCGACCGCGATCGCCGTGTAGCGCAGGAAACGCGCGAACGTGGCAACCCACAGCGGCAGGCGCTGGGGCGGGGCGAGCACCTGGACGGCGGCCGGGCGCAGGCAGAAATAGGCGAAGAACATGCCGCCGACCCAGGCGAAGGCGGCGAGCAGGTGAAGGTAGAGCAGGATCGGTCTCATCGTGTGATGTGCCCATCGCGGCGCGGCACACGAGGCACTCGCCGCGCCGGCGCAGGGAAGGGGGCTCCATTACAGAGGGAAAGCGGTAAATTGTCAACAATAGGCAAACTACCGTTGACACGCGATCAGGGGGGCCGTTAGATTTCAGACAAGGCGTTGTCATCCAGCGATCGCACACGCGCCGCTTTCGTTCACTGTCCCGAAAACCACCCGAGGAGACTTCGATGCGCTTTGCCCTGAAATGCCTTTCGCTCGCGCTGACGCTTGCGTTCGCCGCCGGCGCCGCCGCCGAGAAGACGGAACTGCTCGTCTACACCGCGCTGGAAACCGATCAACTCAAGGCCTACCAGGAGGGCTTCAACAAGGCCTATCCCGACATCGAGCTCAAGTTCGTGCGCGATTCGACCGGCGTCATCATCGCCAAGCTGCTGGCCGAGAAGAACAACCCGCAAGCCGACGTCATCTGGGGCGTCGCCGCCTCGGGGCTCGCCCTGTTCGACCAGCAGGGCATGCTCCAGCCCTACGCGCCGCTGAACCTGGACGCGATCATGGGCCAGTACCGCGACAGCAAGAACCCGCCCGCCTGGTGGGGCATGGACGTCTACGGCGCGGTCGTGTGCGTGAACACGGTCGAGGCCAAGAAGCGCAACATCCCCGTGCCGCAGACGTGGAAGGACCTGCTCAAGCCGGTCTACAAGGGCCAGATCGTGATGCCCAATCCGGCGTCTTCGGGCACGGGCTACTTCGACGTGATCGCCTGGTTGCAGATGTGGGGTGACGACAACGGCAAGGGCGGCGGCTGGAAGTACATGGACGCGCTCAACGAGAACATCGCGCAGTACACCCACTCCGGCTCCAAGCCCTGCAACATGGCCGCTGCCGGCGAGTACGTGGCGGGCATCTCGTTCGAGTACCGCGGCCACACCAACAAGGCCAAGGGCGCGCCGATCGACCTCGTGTTCCCGAAGGAAGGCCTGGGCTGGGACCTGGAATCGTTCGCGATCTACAAGGGCACGAAGAAGCTCGACGCCGCGAAGAAGCTCGCCGACTGGGCCTCGAGCAAGGACGCGATGATCCTGTACGGCAAGAACTTCGCCGTCACCGCGCAGCCGGGCGTGGCACCGAAGCTGGCGAACATCCCGGCCGACTACGAGTCGCGCCTGATCAAGATGGACTTCAACTTCGCGGCCACCAACCGCGAGCGCATCCTGGCCGAGTGGAACAAGCGCTACAGCGCGAAGAGCGAGCCGAAGAAGTAATGGCTGCTGCCGGTGGCGCCGCGTCGTCCGGCACGCTCCCGTTTCTGCAACTGGTCGGCATCCGCAAGGAGTTCGGCCAGTTCGTCGCGCTGCAGGGCCTGGACCTGGAGATCGCGCAGGGTGAATTCGTCTGCTTCCTCGGGCCCTCGGGCTGCGGCAAGACGACCATCCTGCGCATCATCGCCGGCCTCGAGACGCAGACCGCCGGGCGCATCGTGCTGCATGGCAAGGACATCTCCACGCTGCCGCCGGCGCAGCGCGACTACGGCATCGTCTTCCAGTCCTATGCCCTGTTCCCCAACCTGAACGTCGCCGACAACGTCGCCTACGGCCTCGTGAACCGGCGCATGCCGCGCGCGCGTGCGCGCCAGCGGGTCGAGGAACTGCTCGCACTCGTCGGCCTGCCGGGCAGCGAGGCCAAGTTCCCGGCGCAGTTGTCCGGCGGCCAGCAGCAGCGCATCGCGCTCGCGCGCGCGCTGGCCACCTCGCCCGGCCTGCTGCTGCTCGACGAGCCGCTGTCGGCGCTCGACGCGACCGTGCGCGTGCACCTGCGCCAGGAGATCCGCGCGCTGCAGCAAAAGCTCGGCGTCACGACGATCATGGTCACGCACGATCAGGAAGAGGCGCTGGCGGTGGCGGACCGCATCGTCGTCATGAACCAGGGCGTGATCGAGCAGGTCGGCTCGCCGCGCGAGGTCTATCGCCACCCCGCCACCCCCTTCGTCGCCGACTTCGTCGGCCGCATCAACGCGCTGCCGGGCACGCTCGCCGGCGCCAACCGCGTGCACTTTGGCGGCGCAGCCTTCGAATGCCTGCACGACGGCGCGGCCGGGCAGGAAGTCACCATCTACCTGCGCCCGGAAGACGTGCTGGCGCAGCCGATCGCACCGGGCGACGCCAACGTGTTCGAGGCCTGCATCGACAAGATCGAGTTCCTCGGCTCCTATTGCCTGGTGCAGGTGCGCGCCGACGCGCTGAGCCAGCAGCCGCTGAACGTGACGCTGTCGCTGAACTTCCTCCTCGAGCAGCAGCTCGAGGTCGGCGCCCGGCTGCCGCTGCGCCTGCTGCCCGACCGCATGCACCTCTTCGCCTGACGGCCGTGAGTTCGGCCACCTTGCCCGTCGCATCGGCGCGCCACGTCAGGCTGCGCACGCACTGGAGCGAGCGCATCGCGCATCTGGCGCTGCTGTTCGTCGCGCTGGTGCTGCTGGCGTTCCTGGCCGCGCCGCTGGCCGCGATCCTGTTCAAGTCGTTGCAGGACAAGAGCAACGAGTGGGTCGGGCTGCAGAACTTCATCGAATACGCGCGCACGCCGGCGCTGCTCGATTCGCTGTGGAACAGCCTGTGGGTGTCGGGCCTGGTCACGATCGTCACCGTGCCGGCGGCGTTCGGCTTCGCCTATGCGCTGACGCGCAGCCGCATGCCCTTCAAGAAGCTGGCGCGCGGCGTCACGCTGATCCCGCTGCTCGCGCCGTCGCTGCTGTCTGCCATTTCGCTCATCTACTGGTTCGGCAACCAGGGCGTGCTCAAGGCCTTGCTCACCGACGTCGGCATCGATCAGATCTATGGCGCGCCGGGCATCGTCATCGCCGAGTGCTTCGCGCTCTTTCCGCACGCGCTGATGATCCTCGTCACCGCGCTCACCGCCTCCGACGCGCGGCTCTACGAAGCCGCCGACAGCATGGGCACGGGCGCCGCGCGCAAGTTCTGGACGATCACGCTGCCCGGCGCCAAGTACGGCCTGATCTCGGCCGCGCTCGTGACCTTCACGCTGGTGCTTACCGATTTCGGCATTCCCAAGGTCATCGGCGGCAACTTCAACGTGCTCGCGACCGATATCTTCAAGCTCGTCATCGGCCAGCAGGATTTCCAGAAGGGCGCAGTCGTGGCGCTGCTGCTGCTGGCGCCCGCGGTGCTGACCTTCGGCATCGACCATCTGGTGCAGCGCAAGCAGACCGCGATGCTCAGCGCGCGCGCCGTGCCCTACCGGCCCAAGCGCGACGCGCTGTTCGACGGCGTGATGACGCTCTACTGCGGCGTGGTCGTCGTGCTGATGCTGTGCATGCTCGGCATGGCGATCTTCGCGTCGTTCGTCAAGTTCTGGCCCTACGACCTGTCCTTCAGCCTGCAGCACTACCACATGGGCCTGTTCGATGCCGAGGTGGGCGATGCGTTCTTCAACAGCCTGAGCATGGCCGCGGGCACGGCCGTGTTCGGCACGGCGCTGGTCTTCATCACCGCCTACCTACTGGAAAAGACGCACGGCGCCGCGCCGCTGCGCAGCCTGGTGCGGCTGCTGTGCATGCTGCCGATGGCGGTGCCGGGGCTCGTGCTGGGCCTGGGCTACATCTTCTTCTTCAACGAGCCGGCCAATCCGCTCAGCGGGCTGTACCGCACGCTGACGCTGCTCACGCTGTGCACCATCATTCACTTCTACACCACCGGGCACCTGACGGCGGTGACTGCGCTGAAGTCGCTCGACGCCGAATTCGAATCGGTGTCGGCGTCGCTGAAGGTGCCGTTCTACAAGACCTTCTGGCGCGTGACGCTGCCGATCTGCACGCCCGCGCTGGTGGACATCGCGCGCTACTTCTTCGTCAACGCGATGACCACGATCTCGGCCGTGGTGTTCCTCTATTCGCCCGACACCAAGGTGGCGGCGATCGCCATCCTGAACCTCGACGAAGCCGGCGAGATCGGCGCCGCCGCCGCGATGGCATTGCTCATCTTCGCCGCCTCCACCGTGGCGACGCTGATCTTCTGGGCGCTGTCGCGTCTGGTCGAGCGCCGCACGCAGGCATGGAAAGCCTGAAGTGAATCGCCCCGCGCTTCATTGGGGATACGATGGCTTGCGCGGCAAGTGCGGCAAGTGCGGCAAGTGCGGCAAAGGCGTGCCCGGACAGTCCACGGCGCTTCACCTCCGCGGTCGGCGCGTTGCGCCGACTGCCCTGCGATGCTCGGTCTCGCGGCCACGTCGCTCAACTCACTGCGCTCACTGCGTTCGCTCCGTTCAGACAATCGCGACGGGTCAGAGATCACGGCGCTGCGCGCGCGGCCACGAGCCCTGGCCTTGCAGGCCGCGCCGGGCGAGGACGCCCGGCCGTTCGCAAGGCACAAGCGGTCCCCCGGACCGCTTGTGTCCCTGCTCACCTACTCGGCGCTGCGCAGGCGCGCCGTGGCCTGCCCGGGCACGCCTTTGCTGTTGCATTTGTTTTGCTTCACCCACGAGAAGAACCGTCGCGGCAGGCGGTGCCCGCCGGGGGCGATTTGTGGAGCGACGAGGATCGCAGGACAGGGGTCGGCGCGCGCAGCGCGCTTCGTAGACTGACTCGTCGCAACTGTCTGAGCGCAACGAACGAAGTGAGTGAAGCGAGTTCTGCGACGCGACCCCTGGCCGAGAACCGCAGTGCAGTCGGCGCTGTGCGCCGACCGCGTAACCATGAGCCCTCGGCGGGTACCGCCTGGCGCGACGCGAAAGCGCCGGAACCCCCGGCGGGCACCGCCAGGCACGACACCAAAGCCCCGGAACCCCCGATCGAAATCGCCTGGCGCGTCGCCAAGGCGCTCGAACCCCCAGCGGCTACCGCATGGCGCGACGCACAAGCGGTTCATATCGACGCTCACCGTCGAACAGCTACCAAGACTCACGAACTGCCCTCGACGTCGCGGCGTCTCATGCGTCGCGGGTCGGTCGAAGCGCGGTGGAAAACTGAAATGAAACCGACGACTCCCGGCCGCCTGGCGGTCGTCCCCCGCAGGGGCACCGAACCCGACCGCGAGACCCGGTTCGGGATCGGCGCACCAACACCGCCTTGCCTTCCGTTTACCTGCGGCAACCTGCCCCCAAGTGGAAGGCCGGCCCGTTTCATGCGTCGCGGCTCGCGCGATGCACGCTGGAGCAACTGACATGGACCGCGACCCCATCCTCCTCACCCCCGGGCCCCTCACGACGACGCTGCGAACCAAGCTCGCGATGCTCAAGGACTGGGGCTCGTGGGACGCCGACTTCAACGCCGTCACCGCGCGCCTGCGTTCGCAACTGCTCGACATCGTCCATGGCCACGACACCCACGTCGTCGTGCCCTTGCAGGGCAGCGGCACCTTCAGCGTCGAGGCGGCGGTGGCAACCGTCGTGCCGCGCGACGGCCATGTGCTCGTGCTCGACAACGGCGCCTACTGCAAGCGCGCGGCGAAGCTGACGCAGTTGATGGGCCGCCGCGCGTCGGTGATCGCGTTCGGCGAAGACGAGGCGGTGTCGCCGCGCGTGCTCGAAACGAAGCTCGCCAAGGATGCGTCGATCACGCACGTGATCCTGATCCACTGCGAGACCGGCACCGGCGTCCTCAATCCGTTTGCCGAGGTCGCCGCCGTCTGCGAGCGCGCCGGGCGCGGGCTGATCGTCGACGCGATGAGCTCGTTCGGCGCGATCGAGATCGACGCGCGCACGATGCGCTTCGACGCCCTCGTCGCCGCCAGCGGCAAGTGTCTGGAGGGCGTGCCGGGCATGGGCTTCGTGTTCCTGCGCAAGGCGATCCTCGACGCCTGCGCCGGCAACAGCCAGAGCCTGGCGATGGACCTGTACGACCAGCATCAGTACATGGAGAAGACGACGCAGTGGCGCTTCACGCCGCCGACGCACGTGATGGTCGCGCTCGCCGAGGCGGTGGCGCAGTTCGTCGAGGAGGGCGGTCAGGCGGCGCGCGGTGCGCGCTATGCGGACAACTGCCGCATCCTGATCGAGGGCCTGGCGGCGCTTGGGCTCGAACCCTTCCTGCGCGCCGAGCTGCAGGCGCCGATCATCGTCACCTTCCACGCGCCGAAGCACCCGGCCTACGACTTCAAGCGCTTCTATGCCGCCGCGAAGGCGCGCGGCTTCATCCTCTACCCGGGCAAGCTGACCGAAGTCGAGACCTTTCGCGTCGGCTGCATCGGCGCGATCGGTCGCAACGAGATGACGCAGGCCGTCAACGCCGTGGGCGACGCGCTGCGCGAAATGGGCATACCGACGCCGGGCTGAACCGGCGCGTGTCGAAGCATTCAGGAGCGCGTGGATGGCATCAAGACCAGCGGCGAACAAGATGACGGCCAACAAGACGAAGAGCGGATCCGCGGGCGAGCTGCACCCTGCCCTGCGAGCGGTGCGCGAATCGTCGTTCCAGCGCGTGAAGGTCGCCTGCAGCGACATCGACGGTGTGCTGCGCGGCAAGATGCTGCACAAGGACAAGTTCCTCGGCGCGGCGGACCCGGGCCCGGGCGGTGGCTTCGGCTTCTGCGACGTCGTCTTCGGCTGGGACTCGCACGACCAGTGCTACGACAACACGACGCTCACCGGCTGGCAGCACGGTTTCCCGGACGCGCTGGCGCGCCTCGACCTCGCGACGCATCGCAGCGTGCCGTGGGACGACGGCGTGCCCTTCTTCCTCGGCGAGTTCGTCAACGCCGACGGCAGCCCGCACGGTGCCTGCCCGCGTCAGGCCCTGAAACGCGTGCTGAAGCGCGCCGAGAAGCTCGGCTTCACCGCGATGACGGGCATGGAATTCGAGTGGTTCAACTTCCTCGAGACGCCGCAGAGCTGGGCCGAGAAGAAGGGCGTCGGGCCGACGCCGATCACGCCCGGCATGTTCGGCTATTCGCTGCTGCGCACGAATCAGCATCGCGGCTTCTTCAACGCGCTGATGGACGACATGCTCGCCTTCGGCGTGCCGATCGAAGGCCTGCACACCGAGACCGGGCCGGGCGTCTACGAGGCGGCGATCGCGTTCAGCGAGGCGCTCGAACAGGCGGACCGCGCGATCCTCTTCAAGTCGGGCGCGAAGGAGATCGGCGCGCGCTTCGGGATCATGCCGAGCTTCATGGCGAAGTGGAGCGCGTCGCTGCCGGGCTGCAGCGGGCATGTGCATCAGAGCCTGTCCGACGGCAAACGCAATCTGTTCCACGACGCGAAGAGCCCGCGCGCAATGAGCCCGCTGTTCGAGAGCTACCTCGCGGGCCAGATCGCGTGCCTGATGGAATTCGCGCCGCTGTTCTGGCCGACGATCAACAGCTACAAGCGCCTCGTCGACGGCTACTGGGCGCCGGTGAAGCCGACCTGGGGCATCGACAACCGCACCGCGAGCTTTCGCGTGATCGCCGGCAGCCCGAAGGCGACGCGGCTCGAAACGCGCTGCCCGGGCGCGGACGTCAACCCGTACCTCGCGATGGCCGCCGTCATCGCGGCCGGGCTGCACGGCGTCGAGAAGGGCCTGAAGCTCACGCAGCCGCCGATCACCGGCACGAATGTCGGCGCCGAGAACATCCCGCGCGCGCCGCGCACGCTGATAGAGACGACGCGCAACTTCAGGCAGTCCGCGATCGCGCGCGACTGGCTCGGCGACGACTTCGTCGACCACTTCGCCGCGACGCGCGACTGGGAGTGGCGCCAGTGGCTCGACGGCGTGACGGACTGGGAGATGAAGCGCTACTTCGAGATCATCTGACCGTCCTTACGCTAAAGTAAGGACCATGGATGAAGTAAGGAGAGCGCAATGAGCGAGGCGACACTGACGAGCAAGGGCCAGGTCACGATACCGAAGGCGGTGCGTGAAGCGTTGGGGCTGGAGTCGGGCGATCGCATCGAGTTCGTCGGCACCGACGCGGGCTTCGTGATCGTGCCCGTCAAGCGCGACCTGAACGCGCTGTGCGGCATGTTCAAGGGCCGGCGGGCCAAGGCGGCCTCGCTCGACGAGATCAAGGCCGCCATCGCCGAGATGGGCAGCGAGGACGGCCGGTGATCGGGCTCGACACCAACGTGCTCGTGCGCTACTTCGCGCAGGACGACGCGCGCCAGGGTGCGGCCGCCAGGCGCCTGCTGCAAACCGGCCTGACGCGCGAGGCACCTGGGCACGTGAACGTCGTGACGCTGGCCGAGACGTGCTGGGTCCTCGAGCGCCTCTACGCCGCCGGCCGTGGCGAACTCGTGCAGATCGTCGAGAACCTTCTTGCGACGCCGAACATCGTCGTCGAACGCAAGGGCGTCGTCCGCAAGGCATTGCAGGCCTTCGACGCCGCGCCGGCGGCCGGGTTCTCGGACTGCCTGATCGCCCAGTTGAACGCCGACGCGGGCTGTTCGCACACCGCGACGTTCGACAAGAGCGCGTCCCGGATCGCCGGGTTCGAGTTGCTCGCCTAGCGAGACGGCGTCATGCAAAGACTCCTTCGTCCGCGCTTGCGTGCTGTCCTTTGCGCTTCGCTTGCCTGGGTCGGTTGCCTGGCGACTGCCGTCGCGCTCGCGGCGCCGTTGCGCATCGCCAGCGGCTTCGACCCGCAGACGATGGACCCGCATGCGCTGGCACTGCTGTACCAGAGCCGCATTTACACGCAGGTCTACGACTCGCTGCTCAACCGCGACGAAAGTTCGCGCTCGAGCCTTCGCTCGCCCTCTCGTGGCAGGCGACCAACGCGACGACCTGGCGCTTCAAGCTGCGCCCGGGCGTGAGCTTCCACGACGGCAGCGCCTTCACCGCCGACGACGTCGTGTTCTCGATCGAGCGTGCACTCGGGCCCACGTCGCAGCGCGCCTTCCAGCTGAAGGGCGTGACCGGCGCGAAGAAGATCGACGACCTGACGGTGGACGTGCTGCTTGCTTCGCCCGACGCCGTGCTGCCGGAGAAGTTCGTCGGCCTTGCGATCATGAGCCGGGCCTGGAGCGTCAAGCACGGCGTCGAGAAGGCGCAGGACTTCAACGGCAAGCAGGAAACCTTCACCGTGCGCAACGCCAACGGCACCGGGCCATTCATCCTCGAGCGCTACGAGCCCGATGTGCGCACGGTGTTGAAGGCCAATCCAAATTGGTGGGGCCGCGCACTGTCCGGTTCCGACAAGCGCAACGGCAATCTCGACGAAGTGAGCTTCGTCTCGATCCGCCAGGACGCGACGCGGCTGGCCGCGCTCGCCTCGGGCGAGATCGACCTCGTGCTCGACCCACCCTTCCAGGACGTCGAACGGCTGAAGGCCGACAAGCAGATCACCGTGCTGCAGACGGCCGACCTCGGCCAGCAGTACTTCACTTTCGACCAGTGGCACGACGAACTCGAAGGCAGTGATGTCAAAGGCCGCAACCCGTTCAAGGACCTGCGCGTGCGCCGCGCCGTCTACCAGGCGATCAATGTCGACCTCATCGTGCAGAAGGTGCTGCGCGGGCAGGGCACGCCGACCGGTGCGTTTCTTTCACCGCGCGTCGACGGCAGCCTGCCCGAGCTCGACAAGCGCCTGCCCTACGACCCGGCGAAGGCGAAGGCGCTGCTCGCCGAGGCGGGCTACCCGAACGGCTTTTCGGTGACGCTCGACTGCGTCAACATCGCCTACCGCGAGAACGTGTGCCAGGCGGCGACGGCGATGCTGACGCAGGTCGGCATCCGCACCACGCTGCGCTCGGGGCCGACGAACCAGTTCTTCCCGCGCCTGAGCCAGGGCACCTCGGCCTTCATCGAATTCGGCTGGACGCCGACGACCGACGCCTGGGCGACGCTCAACGCGCTCTTCCACACCTGGAGCAAGGACGGCGGCGGCACCTTCAACGCCGGGCGCTACTCGAACCCGCAACTCGACACGCTGATCGACAACATCCGCATCGAGCCCGACGCGAGCAAACGGCGCGCGATGGTCGGCGTCGCGCTGCGGTTGATCGGCGATATCTGCCCTACGTGCCGCTCTACCGCCGCACGCTGAGCTGGGCGATGGCGAAGAAGGTCACGGCAGTGCAGTGGCCGAGCGACATTGTCGAGTTGCGGTGGGTGAGGATCAAGTAGGCATCGAGATGCGAACCAACTACGTCCTGATCGATTTCGAGAGCGTGCAGCCCGAGCGCTTGCAGTTGCTGGACAAGGAGCACTTCAAGATAAAGATCTTCATCGGTGCCAACCAGTCCAAGCTTTCCACGTCAACCGTGAGGGCGGTACAACCGATGGGCGACCGAGCGGAGTACGTCCAGATCACGGGCGTGGGTCCGAATGCGCTGGACTTTCACATTGCCTTCTATCTCGGGCGGATCGCCGCGAGCGAGCCTGACGCCTTCTTCCACATCATCTCGAAAGACAAGGGATTCGATCCCTTGGTGCAGCACCTCAAGGATAGGAAGCTGTTTGTTGCGCGGATCGAAGACGTCAGTGCAATACCGCTCGTCAAATCAGAGTGCGCCAAGACGCCGGCCGAAAGAGCCGAAGTTGTGCTCGTCAAACTTCGACAACTCAAGGCATCTCGTCCGCGTACACGCGCCACGCTCAACAGCACGATCGCGGCGCTGTTTCAAAAGCAACTCAGCGATGCCGAGATTCTGCAGGTCGTGCAGGCTCTCGTGAGCGCACGCCACTTGAGCGTTGAGGGAACCAAGGTCGCGTACGCGCTGCAAGCCGACGCATAGCCCGTCGCCTCGACAGTCGGACGACAATTGCGTGCTGCGGCGGGATCGGCTCCACGCGAACCAAGAGAACTCCATGACGATCGCCAACTTCTCATTCCCCACCCCCATCCACTTCGGCCCCGGCGTGCGCAGGCTGGTCGCCCAGCACCTGCTCGAAGCCGGCTGCAAGCGCCCGTTGATCGTGACCGACCGCGCGCTCGGCGCGCTGCCGGTGCTGGCCGAGTTCCGTAGCCATCTCGGCGGCCTCAACGTTTCGGTGTTCGATGGCGTCTTCGGCAACCCGACGGCGAGCCAGGTGATGGCCGGCGCGGCGGCGTTCAAGGCGCACCGTGCCGATGCGGTGATCGGCTTTGGCGGCGGCGCGGCGCTCGACGTGGCGAAGGTCGTCGGCGTGATGGCGGTGCACGAGGGCGACGTGCTCGAGTACGTGTGGGACCACCCGCAGGTGCGGCCCATCGTCAACGAGCTGCCGTACTTCGTTGCGTTGCCGACGACCTCGGGTACGGGCTCGGAGGTCGGCCGTTCGAGCGTCGTGTCGGAGGACGACACCCACGTCAAGCGCGTCGTCTTCTCGCCGAAGCTGCTCGCCCGCGCGGTGTTCGCCGACCCCGAGTTGACGCTGGCGCTGCCGCCCGCGATCACCGCCGCGACGGGCATGGACGCGCTGACGCACAACGTCGAGAGCTACCTGTCGCCGGCGTACCACCCGCTGTGCGACGGCATCGCGCTCGAAGGCGCGCGCATCGCGGCGCGCGCCTTGCCGATCGCGGTCGCCGAGCCCGGCAACATCGGCGCGCGTGGCGACATGATGATGGCGTCGATGATGGGCGCGATCGCGTTCCAGAAGGATCTGGGCGCGGTGCATTCCTGCGCCCACGCGCTCGGCGCCGTGTGCGACCTGCACCACGGCCTCGCGAACGCGCTGATGATCGACACCGTGCTGGCGTGGAATCACGAAGCCGTGCCGGCGAAGTTCGACGAGCTCGCGCATGTGTGCGGCGTTGCCGGCGGCGGCGCGTCCTTCGTGCCCTGGCTGCGCGCGCTGAAGACGCGCGTCGGCATCACCGGCGGCCTCGCCCAGCGCGGCGTGACGGCGGCGCACCTGCCGCGCCTCGTCGAGCTTGCCACCGCCGACATCTGCCACCAGACCAACCCGCGGCCCTGCGCCGCGGCCGATTTCGAGCGGCTGTTTCGCGCCGCGATGTGAATGAAGACCGACCGATGACTTCCGAACTCGTGACGATCAGCCCGGTGGACGGCAGCAAGCTGCTGCGCCGCCCGTATCTCGACGCTGCGGCGATGCAGCTCGCACTCGACGCCGCGCGCGCCGCGCAGGCTGCGTGGCGCGCGCTGCCGGTGGCCGAGCGCGGACACATCCTCGAGCGCGGCGTCGATGCCTTCGTCGCGATGAAGGACCGCGTCGCGAAGGAGATCACGCTGCAGATGGGCCGCCCGCTGCGCTACACACCGGGCGAGGTGGATGGCTTCGCGGCGCGCGCGCGGCACATGATCATGATCGCCGAGGACGCGCTCGCGGACGTGACGCCGGCGCCGATCGTCGGCTTCACGCGCTTCATCCGGCGCGAGCCGCTCGGTGTCGTGCTCGTCGTTGCGCCCTGGAACTACCCGCTGCTGACGGCGGTGAACGCGATCGTGCCGGCGCTGATGGCGGGCAACGCGGTGATCCTCAAGCCTTCCGCGCAGACGCCGATGGCGGGCGAGCGCATCGTCGAGGCGCTCGTCGCCGGCGGTCTGCCCGAAGGGCTGCTGCAATGCGTGCACACCGATCACGAAGGCACGCAGGCGCTCGTCGCGTCGCCGCTTGTGGACGGCGTGTGCTTCACCGGCTCGGTCGCCGGCGGCGCGGCGGTCGAGCGCGCCGCCGCCGGCCGCTTCATTCATGTCGGGCTCGAACTCGGCGGCAACGACCCGGCGTATGTGCGCGCCGACGCGCAGCTCGACGCCGCGGTCGAGACGCTCGTCGACGGTGCCTTCTTCAACTCCGGCCAGAGCTGCTGCGGCATCCAGCGCATCTACGTCGAGCGGTCGCTCTACTCCGAGTTCGTCGACAAGGCGGTTGCCCTGACGCGCCAGTACGTGCTCGGCAACCCGCTCGACGCGGCGACGACGCTGGGCCCGGTGGTGCGGGTGGCGGCGGCCGATGCGGTACGCGCGACGATCGCCGACGCCGTTGCGAAGGGCGCGCGAACACTCATCGACACGCGGCGCTTCGAGCTCGACCAGGCGGGCAGCACGTACGTCGCGCCGCAGATCCTGATCGAGGTCGACCACGGCATGGCGCTGATGAACGACGAATGCTTCGGCCCGGTCGTCGGCATCATGCCGGTCGACTCCGACGACGAGGCGGTGGCCTTGATGAACGACAGCCCCTACGGCCTGACGGCGTGCATCTTCACCCAGGACGAAGCCGCCGCGCTCGCGATCGGCGAGCGGTTGCAGACCGGCACCGTGTTCATGAACCGCTGCGACTATCTCGACCCGGCGCTCGCCTGGACCGGCGTCAAGAACACCGGCCGCGGCGCGACGCTGTCGTCAGTCGGCTACGAGCAGCTGACGCGGCCGAAATCGTTTCACCTGAAGTCGCTGTGAGTTCGCGCCGCGCGTGAAGCTCGCGATCTTCGACCTCGACCACACGCTGCTGTCGGGCGACAGCGATGTGCTGTGGTGCGAGTTCCTGATGGCGCAGGGCATCCTCGACCGCGCCGGGTTCGCGCCGCGCAATGCCGACATGGCGCGGCGCTACGCCGATGCAAGCGTCACGGTGCAGGCGTTCTGCGACTTCTATGTCGGCACGCTCGAAGGGCGATCGCTGGCACAGTGGCAGCCGATCTGCGAGCGCTTTCTGAACGAAGTGGTCGTGCCCCGCATACCGGCGTCGGCCCGCGCGCTGGTCGATGAGCACCGCCAGCAAGGCCACACCTTGATCATGACGACGGCGACCAACCGCGTCATCACCGAGCTGACCGCGCGCCACCTCGGCATCGCCGAGCTGATCGCCACCGAAGTCGAGCTGTCGGGCGGCATCTGCACTGGCCGCACCACCGGCACGCTCAACATGCGCGAGGGCAAGGTGACGCGTCTGCGGGCCTGGTTGCACGACCGCGGCTTGTCTGCCGCCTTGCTCGACACTGCCGTGTTCTACAGCGACTCGATCAACGATCTGCCGCTGCTGCAGGCGGTTGGCGAAGCCGTCGCGGTGGACCCGGACGAGCGCCTGTTCGAGCACGCCCGGTCGCGCGGCTGGCGCGTGCTGCGTCTGGCGCGATAGCCCGGGCCGTCGCCGGACATTCTGTCTGCGTGGATCGTGCGCACGATCGAATCACGAGCGGCGCGCCATGTGGGCCGTGAACGCCGGACAACCGCGCGTGCGTGGTGCCGGCCCTAGACTCACGCGCAATTCAACCCGTCATCGTCGAGGAAGGAACCCACCATGAGAGTCGGCGTCCCGAAGGAGATCAAGGTCCAGGAGCATCGCGTCGGCCTGACGCCGATGGCGGTGCGCGAATACGTGCAGGCCGGGCACGAGGTGCTGGTCCAGTCCGGCGCCGGCGCCGGCATCGGGGCCGACGATGCGGCCTACGTCGCGGCCGGTGCGCGCAGCGTTGCGAGCGCGGCCGAGGTGTTCGCCGCTGCCGACATGATCGTCAAGGTCAAGGAGCCGCAGGCGGCGGAGTGGAAGCTGCTTCGCCCCGGGCAGTTCCTGTTCACCTACCTGCACCTCGCGCCCGACCCCGAGCAGACGCGCGGCCTGATCGACTCCGGCTGCATCGCGGTTGCCTACGAGACCGTGACCGACGCGCACGGCGGGCTGCCGCTGCTGGCGCCGATGAGCGAGGTCGCGGGCCGCCTCGCGATCGAGGCGGCCGCGTTCTCGCTGCGCAAGCCGGCCGGCGGCATGGGCCTGCTGCTCGGCGGCGTGCCGGGCGTGCAGGCGGCGCGTGTGGTGGTGATCGGCGGTGGCGTGGTCGGCACGCACGCGGCGCGCATGGCGGCGGGGCTGGGGGCGGAAGTCAGCGTCCTCGATCGTTCGGTGCCGCGGCTGCGCCAGCTCGACGAACTGTTTCTGGGCCGCGTGCGGACGCACTACTCGAGTGTCGCGACGGTCGAGGAGGAGGTCTTCGCCGCCGACGTCGTCATCGGCGCGGTGCTGATCCCCGGCGCGAACGCGCCCAGGGTCGTGACGCGCGCCATGCTCGGGCAGATGCGGCCGAAGAGCGTGCTCGTCGACGTCGCGATCGACCAGGGCGGTTGCTTCGAGACTTCGCACCCGACGACGCACGACGCGCCGACCTTCGAGGTGGACGGCATCATCCACTACTGCGTCGCCAACATGCCGGGCGCGGTGCCGACGACGGCGAGCCATGCGCTGAACCACGCGACGCTGCCCTTCGGCCTTGCACTCGCCGCACGCGGCGAAGCCGCGCTCGCCGCGGACGTGCACCTGCGCCGAGGGCTCAACATCCACCGCGGCAGGGTGACCTGCGAGGCGGTGGCGCTTGCGCTCGACCTGCCCTACGTCAGCGCCGAGGAGGCGCTCGGCCTGTAGCGCTCAGCGCGCGCCGAGCCCCATCGCACGGCTCTCGCCGAAGACCGGGCTGGCGGCGCTGCCGTCGGCGACGACGGCGCGGCTGCGGCCCTGGCGCTTGGCCTCGTAGAGCGCCTGGTCGGCGCGCCGCAGCGCGTCCGCGACGTTCTCGCCCTTGCGCGCGAGGACGATGCCGAAGCTCAGGCTGAGCGCAAGGGCGTTGCCGCTCGTGCGCTGGCCTTCGATCCGCGCCGACAGGCGGTCGACGACGGAGAGTGCCTCCTCGACGTCGGTCTGCGGCAGCAGCATCGCGAATTCGTCGCCACCGATGCGGCCGGCGACGTCCTGTGCGCGCAAGGTGTCGCGCGTGCAGCGCGCAACCTCGCGCAGGGCCTCGTCGCCTTCGGCATGACCCAGGCTGTCGTTGATCTGCTTGAAGTGATCGATGTCGAACGTGACGACGGCCGCCGTGCCCGGCTTGCGCAGCGCCAGGGCCTTGGTTGCCAGCTCATAGAAGTGGCGCCGGTTCGGCACCTCGGTCAGCATGTCGGTGTAGGCGAGGGTGCGCAGGCGGCGCTGTGATTCGGCCAGCTTGAGCGTCGTGCGCTCATGCGTCAGCAGCAGGCTCAGGTACACCATCGCCATCGCGAGCATGGCCGAGCTGAGGCCGACGATGAGCGTCACGTCGTCGCGCGCGAACCACGGGACTTCGGCCAGGCCCGCCTGCGCGACGCGCAGTGCCTGCACCAGCGCCGTGACGCCCTGGACGGCGATCAGGGCCTTCAGCGCCGGGCTGCGATGGCGGGCGTGCAGCAGCGCCGTGATCGCGGCGCTGTAGGCAAACAGCACGCAGGCACCTATGCCGAATGCGGCGACCCGCGCCGCGACATCGCCGCCCGCGGCCCAGGTGGCGGCCCACAGCAGGTAGGCGAAGGCGAGCAGCAGCACATCCGCCAGCGGCGGCACCGGCAGCACCTGGCGCGGATAGAAGCGGCGCACACCGATCAGCGTGACGATCGGCCACTGCATCAGCAGCAGGTTGGACAGCGGCAGCAGTTCCGGCTGCGCATTGCGCAGGAGTTGCAATGCGAGGCCGGCGGTGCCCATCCACTGCGCCGCGGTCCACCACCAGAAGCCGCGATAGATGCGCTGCGTGCGGCCGAAAAGCGTCATCAGCGCGCTCGACATCATCATCGTCGCGATCGCGGCGACGAGCAGGGTCGGCAGGTGCAATGTCATGGTGCGCTCCGCATCGCACGATTGTGAGTGTCCGTGCGGCGCGTGTGATCCCCCTGATTGGGGAAGGGATGAAACAATCGGTGACGGGCCGTGGGCGGTGGCGCGGGGTGAGGAGCGCAGCAGATGCTGAAGTCGAAAGGCGCCCGCGACGCGTGCGCGCTGTGGGTGCCGTGGGGGAAGGCGATGCGCGCCGGCCTGATGGCGTGCGCGCTGCTTGTGGGGCTGCAGCTTGCCGGGTTGCGGGAGGCACACGCAGCGACTGCGACGCCCTACCTCGAGGACATGACCTCGGTCGAACTGCGCGCGCGCATCGACGCGGGCGCGACGACCGTGCTCGTGCCGATCGGCGGCACCGAGCAGAATGGGGCGCACATGGCGCTCGGCAAGCACAACGTGCGCGCGCATCTGCTCGCCGGCAGGATTGCCGAGCGCCTGGGCGATGCGGTCGTCGCGCCCGTGCTGGCCTACGTGCCGGAGGGGCGCATCGCGCCGCCGCAGGCGCACATGCGCTACACCGGCACGATCTCGATCAGCGATGCGACGTTCGAGGCGCTGCTCGAGTCGATCGCGCGCAGCCTGCGCCAGCACGGCTTTCGCGACATCGTGTTTCTCGGCGACCACGGCGGCTACCAGCAGGACATGGTGCGCGTCGCAAACAAGCTTAACCGCGACTGGGCGCAGCACGGCGACGCGGCGC
This sequence comes from Rhizobacter sp., assembly GCA_023954175.1. Classification (GTDB taxonomy): domain Bacteria; phylum Pseudomonadota; class Gammaproteobacteria; order Burkholderiales; family Burkholderiaceae_C; genus CAIKUF01. The sequence continues at coordinate 613 of JAMLIM010000015.1, read as the reverse complement.
GCGCGCACGCGCTGCGCGCCTACTACGCGGCATCGCAGGCGGAATACGCGGCCATGCTCGAGGCACGCGGCTTCGGCGCAGATGAGATCGGTGTGCACGCCGGCCTGGCGGATACCGCGCTCACCCTGGCCCTCGATCCGGCGCTCGTGCGCGAGGCGCAACTCGGCCCCGAGGCGCCGAAGCCGGGCAGCGGCACCGTCGGCGACCCGCGCCGCGCCACCGCGGCCCTCGGTCAGCTTGGGGTCGACCACATCGTCGATGCGTCGGTGCAGGCGATTCGCGCCTTGCGCGGCGCGCGGTAGTTCCCGGGCCGGTGCTTCGGTGGCGGGAGCCGCCACCGCCGTTGAATGACAATCGTGCTTGCGAACAACGAGCGTGATGGATTTCGAATGCGGGTGCGAATGCAGTTTCTGGTGGACAGGAAGCGACAGACCAGGGCGGCCGCCGGCCGGTGGATCGGGCTGGCAGCCCTTGGCGCCACGCTCGCCGCCGCCGCGTTCGCCGCGGTGCCGAGCGCGGTCACGACGGTGCCCGGCATGCCGCCGGTGATCGATGCCGGCAACCTCTACAGCGAAACCGGCGCCGACCGGTTGAGCGCGGCGGTGCGCGACGA
>JAMLIM010000148.1 GCA_023954175.1 Rhizobacter sp. | reverse complement strand
TCGAGATCGTCGACGCGCTCGTGCGCTCCGGCTCGATCGACCTGATCGTCGTCGACTCGGTCGCCGCGCTCACGCCCAAGGCCGAGCTCGAGGGCGACATGGGCGACAGCCTGCCAGGCCTGCAGGCGCGCCTGATGAGCCAGGCGCTGCGCAAGCTCACGGCGTCGATCCAGAAGACCAACACGATGGTCATCTTCATCAACCAGATCCGCATGAAGATCGGCGTCATGTTCGGCTCGCCCGAGACGACGACCGGCGGCAACGCACTCAAGTTCTACGCCTCGGTGCGGCTCGACATCCGACGCATCGGCTCGATCAAGAAGGGCGACGTAGTGATCGGCAACGAAACCCGCGTCAAGGTCGTCAAGAACAAGGTGGCGCCGCCGTTCAAGACGGCCGAGTTCGACATCCTCTACGGCGAAGGCATCAGCCGCGAAGGCGAGATCATCGACATGGGCGTCGAGGCGAACATCGTCGAGAAGTCCGGCGCCTGGTACGCCTACAACGGCGAGAAGATCGGCCAGGGCAAGGACAACGCGCGCGAATTCCTGCGCGAGAACGAAAGCCTCGCGATCGAGATCGAGAACAAGGTGCGCGCCGCGGTCGGCATCCCGCAACTGCCGGTGGGTGACGGCGCGGCCGGCAAGGCGAAGGCCGCGAAAGACGCGGCGAAAGAAGCCGCCAAGGACGCGGCGAAGGACGCGGCCAAGGACACAGTGAAGGGCTAGTCAGGCAACAGTGCCAGCGCCGAAGAGCGCCAGCCACCGGCAGGCGATGCGCGCAACATGAGGCAGCGCCTGTCGATCAAGGCGCGTGCGCTGCAACTGCTCTCGCAGCGCGAGCACAGCCGGCTCGAGTTGCGGCGCAAGCTCATCGCGCATGCACAACAGCTCGCGCTGAACGAACCTGCCGGGCGGATCGCCCCGCGGCGCGAGCGCGTCGCCTCGGCAGACGACGACGCGCCGCACGGTTCAACGCTGGCACGCCGCGTCACGCCGGCCGAGGACGTGCCGGCAGACGCGCGGGTAGACGCGCCGGAAGACGCCCCAGAATGCGCGCCGCGCACGCGCCGCGCGCCGCCGTCGCCCGAACTGCTGGCGAGTGTCGACAGCCTGCTCGACCAGCTCGTCGCGAGTGGCCTGCTGAGCGAAACGCGCTTCCTCGAGGCGCGCGTCCGCACCCGCGCCGCGCGGCACGGCAACCTGCGCATCACACAGGAGCTCGCGCGCCATGGCCTCGAGCTTTCCGCCGACGAGGCGCGCGAGCTCAAGGCAAGCGAGTTCGCGCGCGCGCGGGACGTCTGGGCACGCAAGTTCGGCGCCGTCGCGATCGACCCCAGGGAGCGCGCACGCCAGATGCGGTTTCTCGCCGGGCGCGGCTTCTCGGCCGAAGTGATCCGGCGCGTGCTGCGCGCCGGCGCCGACGACGATTGACTTCATGGCGTCGTTCGGCCGCGGTTCGCGGCCGGAGCGAGGGCGGATGCAGGGCACGAATGCAGGTCGCGGCATGCGGGGTGCTACATTGACCCTCCGATTTCGCCCTCCCCCCAACCCTCAGCCCGCCTCGTGCCCCTTCGGGCGCGCCTGCCACCCGCCCGATCCGATGGCCCTGCCCCCCGCCGCACCGAGCCGCACGCTCCAGCACCGTCGCAGCATCGACGTCGAGGTCTTCGCCCGCGGCGACGGCCTGTGGGAAGTCGACGCCCGGCTCAACGACGTCAAGACGCGCGACGTCAGGCTCGCCCGCGGCACGCGGCCGGCGGGCGAGCCGATCCACGATCTGCTGCTGCGGCTCGTGATCGACGAGCGCTTCAACATCCTCGAGGCCGGCTCCGAAACGCGGGCCATGCCCTATCCCGGCCAGTGCGATGTCTTCGACAAGGCTGCGGGCGACCACGCGGGTGACGCCTATTGCAGCCTCGTCGGGCTGAACCTGATGCAGGGCTTTCGCCAGGCGGTGCGTCACCGCCTCGGCGGCGTGCGGGGTTGCACGCATCTGAGCGAGATGAGCCAGACATTGCCGACCGCCGTCGTGCAGGCCTTCGCCGGTGTCGTGATCGACACCCGCGGCGACGGCGAAGGCAGCGAAAGGCCGTTCCAGATCGATCGTTGCCACGCCTTGCGTGCCGATGGCGCCGTGGTGCGCGAGCACTATCCGCGCTGGTTCCGTCAAGGCGACGTCAGTTCCAGCGCCGACACTGCGCCGCCGGCGGCGGCAACGCACCCCACTTCACTTCAGCCCGAGACCCCCCCATGAAAATCCACGAATACCAGGGCAAGGAACTGCTGCGCAAGGCGGGCGTGCCCGTGCCGCGCGGCTAT
>JAMLIM010000147.1 GCA_023954175.1 Rhizobacter sp. | reverse complement strand
GCGCGACGTGGATCGGCAGGATGAGCGGGCACGACTCGCTGATGAAGAGACGCGAGCGCACCTCGACGCCGATCGCCTCCAGCCGCTCGATCTCGCCCAGCAGGTGCACCGGATCGACGACGACGCCGTTGCCGATGTAGCAGGCGACGCCTTCGCGCATGATCCCGGACGGGATCAGCTGCAGCGCCGTCTTCACGCCCTTGATGACGAGCGTGTGGCCGGCGTTGTGGCCGCCCTGGAAACGCACCACGCCTTGCGCATGGTCGGTCAGCCAGTCGACGACCTTGCCCTTGCCCTCGTCGCCCCACTGGGTGCCGACGACGACGACGTTGCGGCCGCCGCTTCGGCTGCCATCCTGGCTGCCCGTCTTGACTGCGCTATGCATGATGCTTCGACATTTCCCTTCGTTTTGCGCGCCGCCGCTGCTTCACAGCGCGCGCACCACCCATTCATGCGCGACGCAGACGAGTTCCCGGTCGCAATCGAATTCCTGGACCTCGTGCGCGTGCCCCGGCAGCATGCACACCACGACTTCGCCCTGCTGGCGCAGCTGCCGGACCGCGGCGCGCAAGCCGGCGTCCTCGCTCCATGGCGCACGCACCGCGGCCGGCAACTCGCGGCGCGGCGCAAGTTCGGCCAGCTCCTTCAGGTCCATCGAGAACCCGACCGCCGGCCGCGTGCGGCCGAACACCGCGCCGACCTCGTCGTAGCGTCCACCGCGCGCCAGCGCGTCGCTCGTCGCCCCGGCGTAGATCGCGAAACGCACGCCGCTGTAGTAGGCATAGCCGCCGAGGTCCGCCAGATCGAAGCCGACCGTCAGACCCGGATAGGCCAGCCGCAGGTGCTTCGCGAGCCAGGCCAACTCGTCGAGCGCGGCCGTCACCGCCGGTTGCTGCGGCAGCGCGTCGCGCGCCGCAGCGATCACCTCGTCGCCGCCGTAGAGGCGCAGCATGGCCTGCAAGGCGTCACGCGCCGCCTGCGACTGGCTGCGCGCGAGTTCACTCACCTCGGTCGCGTCCTTCGCCGCGAGCGCGCTGTGCAGGGCCGCGGCGCAGGCGTCGTCGGCGCCCGAGCCGGCAAGCACGCCGCGCAGGATGCGCGCATCGCCGAGATCGACGACGAGGCCCTCGACGCCGACACACTGCAAGGCATCGATCGCCAGCTCGAGCACCTCGAGTTCGGCTTCCAGTCCCGCATGTCCGTACACCTCGACACCGAACTGCAGCGGCTCGCGCGTTGCGCGCAGGCCGCTGGGGCGCGTGTGCAGCACGGGGCCGCAATAGCACAGCCGGGTGACGCCCTGGCGGTTGAGCAGGTGGGCGTCGATGCGGGCGACCTGCGGTGTCGTGTCGGCACGCACGCCGAGCGTGCGGCCGCTCAGTTGATCGACGAGCTTGAAGGTCTTGAGGTCGAGTTCGCGCCCGGTGCCCGTCAGGAGCGACTCGAGATGCTCGAGCAGCGGCGGCATGACGAGTTCGCAACCGTAGCCGCGCGCAACGTCGAGCAGGGCGCGACGGATTTCTTCAATCCGCCTGGCCTCGGTGGGCAGGACATCGCAGACATGCTCGGGCAGGAGCCACGCAGACGGCATTGAAAAAGGGGCAGCGGTTAAAGCGGTGATTGTATCGGCCGCCCCGGCCGCGTCCCGCCGCTTCAGGGCCAGAACAGCAGCAGCATCGCGACGCCCGCGATCATGCTCGTGAGGCCCAGGAAGCGGATCTGCCCATCCGTCATGCGCGTGGCGCGTTCGAACACGCGGCGCCACGCCCCGGGGCTGAGAAACGGCAGCAGGCCCTCGATGACGAGCATCAGCGCCAGCGCGGCGAACAGGATATCGCCCAAGGGCGTGCCCGGCTACTTCTTCGCCGCCGAGGGCTCGGCCGCCCCGGCGCCGCGCATGGACTTGAAGAACTCGCTGTTCGCGTCCAGCACCATGACGTCGGACTTGTTGCGAAAGCTCGCGCGATAGGCGTCCAGGCTGCGATAGAACTGCGCGAACTGCGGGTCGCGGCCGAAGGCTTCGGCAAAGGTCGCGGCCGCCTTCGCGTCGCCTTCGCCCTTGACCTTCTGCGCGTCGCGATAGGCTTCGGCGACGATCACCTCGCGCTGCCGATCGGCGTCGGCGCGAATCTTCTCGCCCTCCGCGGCGCCGGTCGAACGCAACTCGTTGGCGACGCGCTTGCGTTCGGACTCCATGCGGCGGTAGACAGCGTCGGTGATGTTGGCCGAGAAATCGACGCGCTTGATGCGCACGTCGAGGATCTCGATGCCGAAGGATTTCGCCTCGTCTTCGAGACGCTTTCGCACGCCCTTGACGACCAGCTCGCGCTCC
>JAMLIM010000146.1 GCA_023954175.1 Rhizobacter sp. | reverse complement strand
TTGCCTTGTTCGTTGACCTCCTCGATGAGTTGATGTTCGGGCGGGGGAAGACGCGCAGGGCGTAGCCCGTAGCGGATTCCCCCGCGCCGGCGCAGATCAGAAGGGCTCTGTCGGTGGCTCCGGTTTGCTGCCCTTGCGAGCCTGCTCGCGCGCCTTGATGCGCTTCTTTGCCTCGGCCGTGCTGCGGCTGAAGCGGATCGACTCGTTGCCCGTCTCGACGATGTGGCAGTGATGCGTGAGCCGGTCCAGCAGCGCCGTGGTCATCTTCGCGTCGCCGAACACGCTGGACCACTCGGCGAAGTCCAGATTCGTCGTGATCATCACGCTGGTGTGTTCGTACAAGCGGCTGAGCAGGTGGAACAGCAACGCCCCACCGGCCTGGCTGAACGGCAGGTAGCCCAACTCATCGAGGATGACCAGGTCCATGCGCAGCAAGCTCAACGCAATGCGTCCGGCCTTGCCTTGCGCCTTCTCCTGCTCCAGCGCATTGACCAGGTCGACCGTCGAGTAGAACCGCACCCGCTTGCCATGCCGGGTGATGCCCGACACGCCGATGGCCGTCGCCAGATGCGTCTTGCCCGTGCCCGGTCCACCCACCAGCACGACGTTGTGCGCGTCGTCGGTGAAGGCCGCTGTGGCCAGTGTGCCCACCAGCTTGCGATCCACTGGCGAGACCTCGAAGTCGAAGCCCGCCATGTCGCGGTGCACCGGGAACTTCGCTGCGTGCATCTGGTGGCTGACCGAGCGCATCGCGCGGTCCGTGCCTTCGGCCTGCAGCAGATGCTCGACCAACCAACGCGAGGACTCGATGCCCGCACCTCCTCCCCCACCACTGCCTTGCTCAACCAGATCGGCCCAGGCGCCGGCCATCCCGTGCAGGCGTAGCTGTTTGAGCTCGACCGTCAAGTCACGCGTCGACATGGCCGGCCTCCTCGGTGGCGCTGTCCACGCTGTCGGCTCGCAAACTGTCGTAGCGCGCCGTATCGGCCAATGGCGGTACCGACACCTGCAGCGAGGTCGCCGCGCTCTGCGGCGTCGGCGCCGCGTTCAATCGCCCGAGCACGTTGACCACATGTTCCACACTGACCTTGCCTGGTGGCCCGGTCTCCAGCGCCAGTTCCACCGCTACCAGCACCGCGTCCAGTCCGGCCGTCAGCACGATGGCCAGCACCTGCGCCATCACACGGTCGCCACCCGGGTTGCGCAGCAACCCCCGGCGCAGCCGCTGCAGCGCCTCGGGCATGTCGGCGAACGGCGCGCCGTTGCGCAACGCGCCGGGCTTCCTCTGCAGCAGCGGGATGTAATGCTGCCAGTCATACCGGGTCTCGCCGGCGTTGCTCAGTCGGTCGTGACGGGCCACGATTCTGTCGTCGGCCACCACGACGACGCTGCCCGGATACAGCCGCGTGCTGACCAGCTGCCCGAACAGCTCGCACGGCACCGAGTAGCGGTTGCGCGCCACCGACACCAGGCAGGTGCTCGAGACGCGCGCCGGCTTCTCGACATAGCCGTCGAACGGCGTCGTCATGGGCATCAGGTGCGGCCGTTCGTGCTCGAGCATCTCAGCCACGCTGAACTGCTCGTGCTCGGGATGGCGCACCTCGTCCCACAACGCCCGGCAGCGTGCCCCCAGCCAGGCGTTGAGTTCGGTGAAGCTGCCGAACTTGACCTTGGCCGCATCGATCCAGATGCGTCGGCGACTGTCCTGGACATTCTTCTCGACTCGACCCTTCTCCCAGCCCGAGGCGACGTTGCAGAAGTCGGGGTCGACCAGGTAGTGCGCGCACATGGTGGCGAAGCGTTCGTTGACGATGCGGCCCTTGCCCTTCTTGACCTTATCGACCGCGGTCTTCATGTTGTCGTAGATGCCGCGACGCGGGATGCCACCCAGCGCCGCAAAGCCGCGCGTATGCGCATCGAACAGCATCTCGTGACCCTGGCTCGGGTAGGCCACGAGCCAGAACGCCCGGCTCGCGCACAGCTTCATGTGCGAGACCTGTGCCCGGTAGTAGATGCCGCCCACCACCAACCCCTCTTCGCTCCAGTCAAACTGGAACGCCTCGCCGAGTTCGAATGCCAGCGGTATGAAGGCGTTGGCCGATGCAGCTTGACCTTCGCCCTGGCGCCATGCCCGGACGAAGTCGGTGACGCGCGTGTAGCCGCCGCCGTACCCCGCCGCCTTGATCTCAACGTACAGCGCCTTGGCTGTGCGACGCTCGTGCTTGGGTCGCCGCGCGTCGGCCTTCAACGCCTGCTTGAGCGCCTCTTGGAAGTCGGTCAGCTTGCTCGGCTGCACGCCGCGCCGGTACTTCGGCGGACCATCGACCTCGCCGTGCAGCCACTTCGCAACCGTGTTGCGCGACAACCCCGTCATGCGCGAGATCTCGCGCTCCGACTTCTTGCCCCGGCAGTACAAGCGCCGGATCCTGCCAATCATGTCCATGGTGATCACTCCTCATCCCCTGCTGCACAAAAAGGCAGCAGGGTAGGTTGAACACCTGGCTCAGATTTCAGTCGGCGCGGCTCTCAAAGTGGCTCGATTTTCGGCTGGCGCCAACA
>JAMLIM010000145.1 GCA_023954175.1 Rhizobacter sp. | reverse complement strand
TGCGCCAGATCGCCATGATCGTCACGGTCCAGCCCGTCGGTGACGAGCAGCAGCGCGGCGTTCGCGCCGAGCAGGCGGCGCGCCCAGTGCTGGTTGAACTCGGCCAGGCACGAGGCGATGCGGGTGCCGCCGCGCCAGTCCTGCACCTGGCTGTCGGCGAGCCTGATCGCTTCGTCGGGGTCGCGGTTCTTCAGCGCACGCGTGATGTTCGTCAGCCGCGTGCCGAAGGTCAGCGTGTGCACGCGCAGGTAGCGTCGCGTCAGGCCGTGGACGTAGTGCAGCAGCAGCCGCGCATAGCGATCCATCGAACCCGAGATGTCGAGCAGCACGACGAAGGTCGGCAGCTCGCGGCGCGCGCGCGTGAAGGCGGGCGAAAGCGTCTGCGGCTGGCGCGCCATGCGCAGCAGCGTCGCGCGCAGATCGATGCGGCCGCGCGCGGCGGGCTCGTGGCGGCGCCGCCGGACCGGATCGACCGGCAGCGGGAGTTCCTCCGCGAGCTTCTTGGCGAGTGCGAACTCGGCCGCGGTCATGGTCTCGAAGTCGGCGCGCTGCAGGCGTTCGCGATCGCTGAAGGTGAAGCTGGTGTCGAACTGCAGTTCGTCCTGCCCCGAGTCGTTGGCCGGGTTCGGCGACTGCGGCGCGCGCGGCGGCGCGAGCGCTTCGGCGACGCGGTTCGGGCGCGGCGGGCGGTGCTTCTCGCCGCGGCCGGTCACCTTCGGCAGCAGCAGGAACATGAGTTGCTCGAGCAGCTTGGGGTCGCGCCAGAAGGCGTCGAACGCGGCGTCGAAGACCGCCTGCTGCTCGTGGCGGTCGAGCATCACCGCAGAAAGCGCGGCGTGCACGTCATCGCGCCGATCGAGGCCGACCGCCTCGACCGCGGCCATCGCCGCGAGCACGCGGTCCGGCCCGACCGACAGCCCCGCGGTGCGCAGGATGCGCGAGAAGTGGACGATGTTCTCGGCGATCACGGCGCACGCCTCACCGCTCCGCCCGCGCCGTCATTCGGCCTCCAGCAGCGCGCGCGCCCGCAACTCGTCGAGCAGCTTCGTCAGGTCGCCGCTTTGCAGCTTGACGATGTCGTCCTGGTACTTCAGCAGCACGCCGAGCGTGTCGTGCACCGTCACCGGGTCGAGGCGGATCGCGTTCAGCGCGACGAGCGCGTTGGTCCAGTCGATCGTCTCGGCGACGCCGGGCGCCTTGAACAGATCGAGCCGGCGCATGCGCTGCACGAATTCGACGACCTGCACGTAGAGCCGGTCCGACGCACCGGGCGCCTTCAGGCGCACGATCTCCAGCTCGCGCTCGACGCTCGGGAACTCGACCCAGTGGTAGAGGCAGCGGCGCTTCAATGCATCGTGGATTTCGCGCGTGCGGTTGCTCGTGATGATCGTGATCGGTGGCGCGTCAGCGTGCACCGTGCCGAGCTCGGGAATCGTGATCTGGTTTTCGGCCAGCACCTCGAGCAGGAAGGCGTCGAAGGGCTCGTCGGCACGGTCGAGCTCGTCGATCAGCAGCACCGGCGAGCGCGGCTGCGTGAGCGCCTGCAGCAGCGGGCGCTCGATCAGCATGCTGCGTGAATAGAGGTTCTTGACGAGCGCGGCGCGATCGACCTCGTGCGCCGCTTCGGCGAGGCGGATCTCGATCATCTGGCGCGCGACGTTCCATTCGTAGGCGGTCTGCGCGACGTCGAGACCCTCGTAGCACTGCACGCGCAGCAGCGTCGTCGAGAGGCAGCGGGCGAGCGTCTTGCCGAGCTCGGTCTTGCCGACGCCGGGTTCGCCTTCGAGGAACAGCGGGCGGTGCAGCTTGAGGCTGAGGAACATCGCCGTCGCCAGCCGGCGGTCGCAGATGTAGCCCTCGGAGGCGAGCAGTTCGATAACCGCGTCGACCGATGCGGGCAGGTTCAACCGGGACGTTTCGTTCATGTGCAATGCAAACGGGTCATGCCGACGCACGCCGGCATGACCCGCTGGGCTCCGTTTGAATGCTTCAGCGCGCGAGCGCGGCGGCGACGGCGCGCGAGGCCATCACGCTGATCATCGCAGCGCGGTAGGCAGCCGAGCCGTGCAGGTCGCTGTTGATGTCGGTCTCGGGCATCTTGACGGCCTTCGCGGCGGCGGCGGTGAAGCTCGCCTTCAGCGCGTCCTCGATCGGCTTGGCGCGAAACACGCTGCTCTTGGCACCCGTCACGGCGACCCGCACGCCGTCCGCACCCTGGCTGACGAACACGCCGACCAGGGCAAAGCGCGATGCCGGCTGCTTGAACTTGATGTAGGCCGCCTTCTGCGGCACCGGGAAGCTCACCGAGGTGATGAGCTCGCCCGGCTGCAGCGCCGTCTCATACAGCCCCCTGAAGAAGTCGTCGGCCGCGATCGTGCGCTTGTTGGTCTGCACCGTCGCGCCGAGGCCGACGAGGGCCGCCGGATAGCAGGCGGCGGGGTCGGCGTTCGCGATCGAACCGCCGAGCGTGCCCATGTTGCGCACCATCTGGTCACCGATGCCGCCAGCGAGTTCGGCCAGCGCCGGGATCGCCTTTTGCACATCGGCCGAGCGGGCGACGCTCGCATGCGTCGTCATCGCGCCGATGACGACCTTGCCGCCATCGGCCTTGATGCCCTTGAGGTCGGCCGCGCCGCCCAGATCCACCAGACGCTCGCTGGA
>JAMLIM010000144.1 GCA_023954175.1 Rhizobacter sp. | reverse complement strand
ACTCGATCGCCTGCTGCAGGAACTTGAAGCTGTTGAGGTTCTTCACTTCGCGCCGGGTGCCGAAGGGCGCGCCGGGGCGGCGCACCGAGACGTTGGCGTCGCAGCGGAACGACCCTTCCTGCATGTTGCCGTCGCAGATGTCGAGCCAGACGACGAGCGCGTGCAGTGCGCGCGCATAGGCGACCGCTTCGGCGCTCGAGCGCATGTCGGGCTCGGTCACGATCTCGAGCAGCGGCGTGCCGGCACGGTTGAGGTCGATGCCGGTCTGGCCGGCGTAGTCCTCGTGCAGCGATTTGCCGGCGTCCTCTTCGAGGTGCGCGCGCGTCAGGTTTACCTTGTGCAGCGCGTCGCCGACGTAGAACTCGAGCGCACCACCCTGCACGACCGGTGTCTCGTACTGGCTGATCTGGTAGCCCTTGGGCAGGTCGGGGTAGAAGTAGTTCTTGCGCGCGAAGATCGATTGCGGCGCGACGGTGGCGCCGACCGCGAGGCCGAAGCGGATCGCGCGCTCGACCGCGCCGCGGTTGAGCACCGGCAGCGTGCCGGGCAAGGCCAGATCGACGGCCGACGCCTGCGTGTTCGGCGCCGCGCCGAAGCGCGTCGAGGAACCGCTGAAGATCTTGCTGCGCGTCGAGAGCTGGGCGTGCGTCTCGAGGCCGATCACGACCTCGTAGCCGCGGATGAGGGCAGGCTTGGGGTTCATGTCCCGATCCCCGGCGGCGCGCGCCGGTGCCAGTCCGTCGCCTGCTGGAACGCATGCGCCGCGTGCAGCAGCGTGCCCTCTTGAAAATAGTTGCCGATCAGCTGCAGGCCGACCGGCATGTCGCCCTCGCCGAAGCCGGCCGGCACGCTCATGCCGGGCAGGCCGGCAAGGCTCGCTGGCAGCGTGAAGATGTCGGCCAGGTAGGCGGCCACCGGGTCGTCGCCCTGGGCGCCGGACTTCCAGGCGACCGTCGGCGCCACCGGGCCGGCGATCACGTCGCACTGCCCGAAGCAGGCCTGGAAGTCGTCGGCGATCATGCGCCGCAGCTTTTGCGCCTGCAGGTAGTAGGCGTCGTAGTAGCCGTGCGAGAGCACGTAGGTGCCGATCATGATGCGTCGCTTGACCTCGGGGCCGAAGCCTTCGGCGCGCGTCTTCCGGTACATGTCGGTGAGATCGGCATAGTGCGCCGCGCGATGGCCGAACTTGACGCCGTCGAAGCGCGACAGGTTGGAGCTCGCCTCGGCCGGCGCGATGATGTAGTAGACCGGGATCGACAGCTCGGTGCGCGGCAGGCTGACGTCGACCAGCGTTGCGCCGAGCGCCTCGAACTCGCGCAACGCGGCGCGCACCGCGCCATCGACGTCGGCCGCGAGCGCGGCGGGGAAGAACTCGCGCGGCAGGCCGATGCGCAGGCCGGCCAGCGGGCGCTCCGCGCTCGCGCCGTCGCGCGCCTTGCTGAGCGCTGCGTGGTAGTCCTGCGGCGGCCGCTCGGCGCTCGTCGAATCGCGCTCGTCGAAGCCGCTCATCGCCGACAGCAGCAGCGCGCAGTCTTCCGCGCTGCGCGCGAACGGCCCGGCCTGATCGAGGCTGGAGGCGAACGCGATCATCCCGTAGCGGGAGCACACGCCGTAGGTCGGCTTGATGCCGGTGACGCCAGAGAAGCTCGCCGGCTGGCGGATCGAGCCCCCGGTGTCGGTGCCCGTCGCCGCTGGCAGCAAGCGCGCGGCGACCGCGGCGGCGGAGCCGCCCGACGAGCCGCCCGGCACACGCGTCGCGTCCCACGGATTCTTTACCGGGCCGTAGGCCGAGTTCTCGTTGGCGGAGCCCATCGCGAACTCGTCGCAGTTGAGCTTGCCAAGCGTGACCATGCCGGCCGCGGCGAGCCGGTGCACGACGGTGGCATCGAACGGGCTGCGGTAGCCGGCGAGCATCTTCGATCCGGCCGTCGTCGGCAGCGCTTCGGTGACGAAGATGTCCTTGTGCGCAAGCGGCACGCCGAGCAGCAGGCCGCGCTCGCCCGCGGCGCGGCGCGCGTCGGCGGCCTGCGCCTGCGCGAGCGCCGCTTCTTCGTCGACGCACAGGAAGGCGCCGAGTTGTCGATGCTCTGCAACACGTGCAAGCAGATGCGTCGTGATCTCGACGCTCGTCGCTTCGCCCGATTCGAGCCTCCGGCCGAGCTCGGCGACGCCGAGGGTGTGCAATGGGAGGGTCATCTCCGCCCTACTCGATCACTTGCGGCACGAGAAACAGGCCGTCCTCGACTGCCGGGGCGCTGCGCTGGTTGGCCGCGCGCCGGTCGTCTTCGGTGACGATGTCGTCGCGCAGGCGCAGCGGCGCCTCGTGGACGGCGGCGAGCGGCGTGTACAGCGGCTCGACGCCGCGCGTGTCGACCGCGCTCATCTGCACGACGATCGCGAAGAAATCGTTGAGTTGCGTGCGCATCGCAGCCTCTTCGCTCGGACGCAGTTCGAGGCGCGCCAGATCGGCGATGCGGCTCACGTCTTCGGGGCTCAGGGGCATGATTCGACGGCTCGGGAATTCGATCCGGCCAGGCCTCGATTCACGAGGCCCAGCGGGGAGAAAGTGGGGGCTTGAGGTATTATCTCCGGTTATCCACGGCCTCTTGCCGGCGTCGGCATTGCGCGTCGCTTTCAGCGTCGCATCACGCATCTGCCACACCGATGACGGGCCGTGAACCAAGATTCCCAGACCCTCTCCAATGCCGGCAAGGCAGTGACCGGCCCCGATTTCAGCCCCTCGCAGCCCAGCCTCCTGCGCGTCCAGCGGCGCCTTCGCCCGGCGCCGAGCGTGACCGACGCGACACGCACCGACTCCTCATTCATTCATGTTTGCTTCCCTGCGCCGATACTTTTCGACTGACCTTGCCATCGACCTCGGCACCGCCAACACGCTGATCTACGTGCGCGGCAAAGGCATCGTGCTCGACGAACCTTCGGTCGTCGCGATCCGCCACGAAGGCGGCCCGCACGGCAAGAAGACGATCCAGGCGGTCGGCGCCGAGGCGAAGGCAATGCTCGGCAAGGTGCCCGGCAACATCGAGGCGATCCGCCCGATGAAGGACGGCGTGATCGCCGACTTCACCGTCACCGAGCAGATGCTCAAGCAGTTCATCAAGATGGTGCACCCGCGCTCGGTGCTGCGGCCGAGCCCGCGCATCATCATCTGCGTGCCCTGCGGCTCGACCCAGGTCGAGCGGCGCGCGATCCGTG
>JAMLIM010000143.1 GCA_023954175.1 Rhizobacter sp. | reverse complement strand
CGCACGCTCGAGGAACTGAAGGAGCGCGACATCCGCGTCGTCGGTACCTCGGACGATGCGCCGGATTCGCTCTACGACGCAGACCTGTCCGGCCCGCTGGCGCTCGTGCTTGGCGCCGAAGGCAAGGGCATGCGCCAGCTCACCGCGCGCCACTGCGACGCGCTCGTGCACCTGCCGATGCGCGGCGCCGTCGAGAGCCTGAACGTGTCGGTCGCAAGCGGTATCTGCCTGTACGAAGCGCTGCGCCAGCGCGACCACGCCCAACGATGAGGACCCCATCATGCCCGTGACCGATGTCAAGCACCCGCTCGTCAAGCACAAGGTCGGGTTGCTGCGCGAAGACAACATCTCGACCAAGAAATTTCGCGAGCTGACGAACGAACTCGCGCGGCTCCTCGCCTACGAGGCGACGGCCGACTTCCCGCTGCAGAAGACGACCATCGCCTGCTGGAGCGGGCCGACCGAGATCGAGCAGATCCGCGGCCGCAAGGTGACGGTCGTGCCGATTCTGCGGGCCGGACTGGGTATGCTCGACGGCGTGCTCGACATGATCCCGAGCGCGAAGGTCAGCGTCGTCGGCCTGTCGCGCAATCACGAGACGCTGCAGCCGGAGAACTACTTCGAGAAGTTCGTCGGCCATCTCGACGAGCGCACCGCGATCATCATCGACCCGATGCTCGCCACCGCCGGCTCGATGATCGCGACGATCTCGCTGCTCAAGCAGCGCGGCTGCAAGGACATCCGCGCGCTCGTGCTCGTCGCCGCGCCTGAGGGCATCGCTGCGCTCGACAAGGCGCACCCCGACGTGCGTTGCTGGACGGCGGCGGTCGACAGCCACCTGAACGAGGTCGGCTACATCATCCCCGGCCTCGGCGACGCCGGCGACAAGATCTTCGGCACGCGCGAGGCCTGATGATGCGCACCGCATTCGTTCGCTGGGTTTCGCACCCGCTGGTACTCGTACTGCCGCTCGCGCTGTTCGCTGCCTGTACGCAGGAGACGCAGAACCAGTTCAAGCGCGGCATCCAGAACTGGACCGGCACCGACGGCGTGCTCGAGGTCTACGCCGGTGACAAGCTCGTCAAGCGCTTCCTGAAGATCGACAAGCTGAGCACCGCCATCGGCACCGGTGCCGGCAACGACGAGGCGCGCGCCTACCGCTTCGGCTACGGCGTGCTCGACGAGAACCTCGACGGCAAGGCGGACGACGGCGAGAAGCGCGTCTACTTCGAGGTCGGCGGCTTCAGCACCTACGTCTTCTTCGAGAACCCGCACTGAGCGCGGTTGCCAAAGTCGGATCGCCCGGCCGGGCACACCAGAGGAGAACAGGAATGGCCACACACGACAAGGTCGCGATCGTCACCGGCGCGGGGTCCGGCATCGGCAAGGCAGTCGCCCACGCGCTGCTTGCCAATGGCTACCGCGTTGTCTTCGCCGGGCGCCGGCAGGCGCCGCTCGATGCCGCGATCGCCGAAGCCGGCGCAGCGGCTTCGCGCGCGATCGCGCAGCCGACCGACGTCGGCGTGCCGGCCTCGGTGCAGGCGCTGTTCGAGCGCACCGAGGCGGCTTTCGGCCGCCTCGACCTGCTCTTCAACAACGCCGGCCTCGGGACCTCCAACGTCGCACTCGAGGACGTGAGCTTCGAGCAGTGGCAGGCGGTCGTCGGCGCGAACCTGACGGGCGCTTTCCTTTGCACGCAGCAGGCGTTCAAGCTCATGAAGCGCCAGCAGCCGATGGGCGGACGCATCATCAACAACGGCTCGATCTCGGCGCACGCACCGCGGCCCAATTCGGCGCCGTACACCTCGACCAAGCACGCGATCACCGGGCTGACGAAGTCGACCTCGCTCGACGGCCGGCGCTACGACATCGCCTGCGGCCAGATCGACATCGGCAACGCCTTGACCGACATGGCGCGCAAGATGACCACCGGCGTGCCGCAGGCCAACGGCGAGATCGCGATCGAACCGGTCATGGATGTGCAACATGTTGCAAATGCGGTCGTGCACATGGCGAGCCTGCCGCTGGAGGCCAACGTGCAGTTCATGACCGTGATGGCGACCAAGATGCCGTTTGTCGGGCGCGGTTGAGGCGTATGGCGCGAAGCCGTGCCGTAACGAAGATTTACAACTGAGCGCAGACGGAAATCTGCCGGACACATGGACGCGCGACAGTGGGACCTGTCAACCAGGATGAGAAACAGGATCCCAACAGGAGCACCGTCATGAACAATCCATTGCGCTTCTGGCGTACCGGGGCCGTTGCCGTCGTGCTCGCCGCCCTCGGAGGTGCCGGCTTCGCCGACGATGCGAGTGCGGTCGAGGAGCGATCGCTGCAGCGGCTCGTCAGCCCCTACGACGTCGACGAGACCGTGCACCGCATCGAGAACAGCGCACGCCACCTCGGCGTGTCTGTGTTCGGCTGCTTCGAGCAGCACGGCGGCGGCGCGAGCGTTGCGCGCGAGCGCACGGTGGCCGGCGGCACGCGGGTCGTCGTGCTCGAGTCCAGCGAGGGCGGCACGCCGGTGCTGATGGCTGCAGGCAACGCAGCCGACCGCGAAGGTGGCGCCTTCGAACTGCCGCTCGGCATCCGCGTGCGGCCCGGCAGCGACGGCCGAGCCGAGGTGTGGCTCGAGGCGGGCGCGGCCCAGCCGGGCGGGCTGCAGGGGCTCGAACTCGACCTTGCAGCACTCGACAAGGTCGTGCGCGACGCGCTGCAAGCCTGAGCGCCCCGCTCGACGGCGCGGCGTCGCCTACACCCAGCCGAGCGCGCCCGCGATCATGCCGCCGGCCACCAGCCAGAGCGGCCCGAGGCGGGTCCGCAGGCACAGCAGCACCGTGATCGCGACCACCACGAGCACGGGCCACGCGACGCGCAAGGGGTCGGCGAGCACCCAGCCGGTCGCGAACAGCAGCCCGATCGTCAGCGGTGCGAGCCCCGCCTTGAACGCGCGCACGAACAGGGTTTGCGCGCGCCTGGCGCCCCAGCGCGTGGCCCACAGCGCGAGCGTCGTCGATGGCAGCATCATGCCCAGCAGCGTCACGAACGCGCCCACCGCGCCGGCGACGTTCCAGCCGAGGACGGCGACGAACAGCACGTTGGGCCCGGGTGCGGCCTGCGCGAGCGCGACCGACGCGGTGAACTGGGCGTCGCTCAGCCAGCCTTGGTCGACGACGAGATAGCGGTGCATGTCGGGCGCGGTGGTGATCGCACCGCCCACCGACAGCAGCGACAACAGCAGGAAGTGCCCGAACAGGGCGAGCAGCTCGGACGCGCCCATCAGCGCAGCTTCCACCACGCCAGCGCGACGCCGACCGGTCCGGTGCCGCACACGACCCAGACCAGCGGCACGCGCCACACGATGACGGCGGCAAAGGTCGCGCCGCCGAGCGCGATG
>JAMLIM010000142.1 GCA_023954175.1 Rhizobacter sp. | reverse complement strand
TGCAGGCGCCATCTCGATGAACTTGAGCCGCTGCGCTCGGTCGAGATACAGCTCGCGCCGACGGTCCGCGTTCTTGATTGGGCGTAGCTTGCTGCGCCATGCGAAATCGCTGGTGACCAAGCCGTCAAGGAACGCCAGGTTCAGCGCCGCGCGGAAGCAGGTCATGTCGCGGTTCAGGGTGCTGTCTGATCTCAGGTCACCACGATGGCCGCCACTGCGTGTCGGCAATTCTTTCAGGGCCTTGCGCCAGGCCTCGAGTTGCATCTGCGTCAACTTGGTCAGTTCGGTCGACGCCAGCTTGGGCTTGTTCAGGACGTAGTTCCTGAACCGTGCTTCGGCGTCGTTGGCCGCACGGTCGGTCTTGTGCGTGCGCAGGTGCGCGACGTATCGGGCGCAGGCCTCAGCGACAGTGGCGTCAGCAGCAATGCCTCCGCGTCCGAGGTGTTCAAACCAGGCCTGCGCAGCCTTGGTGGCTGCGTCAAAGCGAAGATGGTTGGCCAGCTCGAGGAATTCGCCGAGCGGCTTGTAGACATGCTGCACGGTGGCCTCTTCGTCCTTCGCTCGTGCCAGCCATGAACCATGTCCGCCGGAGGTCATCTTCCGAAAACCAACGTGACACCCCTTGTTCAGTCGGTGCCAGTAGGGGCCGCGTCGCGGCTTGAGCTTGCTGCGTGACGCGACGGTGTCGATGCGGGTGGCCATGTCCAGTCCAGCTGTCGAAGTACCAATAAAGTACCAAAAACTGGGGTGGATTTTAGGAGATTTCTCGGGACATCCGATACCGCCTTCTCCTATGAAACCAGCATCCCAGAAGGTCCCAGGAAGTCTCGCTTTCCCACCTTGACATGGTGGGGGTCGTTGGTTCGAGTCCAATCGCGCCTACCAAAATCGGTAGAGGAATCAAGCACCTGGCGGCAACGCCCGGTGCTTTTTTTCTCGTCCCCACGCGAATCACGGTGTCGCCGTCGCGCGGCCCCGACTTGATGCCCCGCAAGAGCGCATGGCGGGTAAACCCGCCGCAGCGGCTGATGTCAGGCTCCTAGAATGTTTGTGCCCTGCACCATTTTTGGAGATTGTTCCCATGTCCGCCACCCGTCGCACGCCGGCCGCCGCGAAGCCTGCCGCAGAGACCGGCCCCGCTGACAGCACGAGGGTTCTGAAGAAGTACCCGAACCGGCGTCTGTACGACACCGTTGCGAGCAGCTACATCACGCTGGTCGATGTCAAGAAGATGGTGCTCGACGGGCAGGACTTCGTGGTGCGCGACGCCAAGAGCGGCGAGGACCTGACGCGCAGCATCCTGCTGCAGATCATCCTCGAGGAGGAGACCGGCGGCATGCCGATGTTCTCGTCGGCGATGCTCGCGCAGATCATCCGCTTCTACGGCCATGCGATGCAGGGCATGATGGGCTCCTACCTCGAGAAGAACATCCAGACCTTCACCGAACTGCAGCAGCGCCTGGGCGACCCGGCCAAGGGCCTGAGCCCCGAGTTGTGGGCGCAGTTCATGAACGGCCAGGCGCCGGTCGTGCAGGGGCTGATGGGCAGCTACCTCGAGCAGTCGAAGAACCTGTTCGTGCAGATGCAGGAGCAGATGGCCGAGCAGGCCAAGGCGCTGTTCCCGGGGCTGCCGGGCTTCACGCCGCCCAAGCGCTGACGCTGCGGCGCCGCCGCCGCCCCGCCGAGGCGGGGATTGTCAGCTACCGGCCGCGCCGCGCGCGCCTGCAGCGGCCGCATGCCGCGCACGCAACTCGGTCTTCAGGATCTTGCCAATGGCGCTGCGCGGCAGTTCGTCGACGACATGCAGCGCGGCGATGCGCTGCGTCTTGCCGAGCCTGGCGTTGACCCATTGGCGCAGGGCTTCGGTGTCGGCCGTCTCGCCGCCGCGGGTGACGACCCAGGCGACCGGCGTCTCGCCCCACTGCGCCGAGGGCACACCGACGACCGCCGCTTCGGCGACCACGGGATGCTCGCGCAACACCGCTTCCAGGTCGCTCGGATAGACGTTGAAGCCGCCGCTGATGATCATGTCCTTGCGCCGGTCGAGCAGCGTCAGGAAGCCCTCGGCATCGAAGCGGCCGACGTCCCCGGTGCGGATGAAGCGCTTGCCTTCTGCGTCGAACCACTCGGCCTCGGCGGTCTTGGCGGGCTGCTGGTGGTAGCCGGTCATCATCGCGCCCGAGCGGCCGACGACCTCGCCGATCTCGCCGCGCGGCAGCTCGCGGCCGTCCTCGTCGACGACGCGGATGTCGTGGCCCGGCAGCGGCTGGCCGACGGTGTGCAGCTTGTCCGGGTGTTCGTGCGCGGCGAGCGCGCAGGTGCCGCCGCCTTCGGTCATGCCGTAGTACTCGACGAGGCCGCCGGGCCAGCGCGCGAGGACGTCCGCCTTCAGCGCGGCGGCGAACGGCGCGCTGGTGCAGAACTTCATCTGGAAGCTGCTCAGGTCGAACGCGCCGAAGCGCGGGCACGCCATCAACCGCTGGTATTGCACCGGCACCAGCATCGTGTGCGTCGCGCGGTGCCGTGCGGCGAGGTCGAGATAGCGTTCGGCGTCGAACTTGTCGATCAGCACGACGCAGCCGCCGTGGCTCAGCGTCGGGAAGAAGGCGACGAGCGTGGTGTTGGAATAGAGCGGCGTCGCCAGGATCGTCACCGTCTGCGGGCCATAGCCGAGTGCCGCGCCGCGCATCACGTGCATCCAGCGCATGCCGTGCGGTTGCACGATGCCCTTGGGCAGGCCGGTCGTGCCCGATGAATAGATGATGTTGAACGCCATGTCGGGCGTGACCTGGACGCGCTGCGGCGTGCTGCCGACAGGCGCGAGCCAGCGCTCGAAGGGCGTGCCCGGCGCGCCGTCCTGCAGCGCGACGAGGGCAGGGCGCTCGGACGGCGCCGCGCCCAGCAGCGCCGCCGCCTGCGCGTCGACGAACAGCGTGCGCGCGCCGCTGTCGCGCAGCATTGCGCCGAAGCTTGCCGGCGTCACCGAGGGCGACAGCGGCGCGAGCGCGGCGCCGGCGCGCAGCGTGCCGAGAAAGATCGCGGCGTAGTGCGCCGAACTCGCGGCACAGATCGCCACCGCATCGCCGGGCGCGACGCCGTCGCGCTGCAGGCTGGCGGCGACGCGGTCGATCAGCGCGTCGAACACCGCGTAGTCGAGCGTGCCCTGCGCGTCGATGACGGCAATCGCGCGCGGATCACGCAGCGCCTTCGCCTTGATGCGATCGGCGATCGCTTCGAACGGCGGGTCGATGCCGGTTGCGGCGTCGGATGCGGGTTTGACAGTCATTGCCGGGGCTCTTCGTCTCGCAGGGGATTCGACCGTTCGGCGGTTCAGTTGAAGGTCTTGCCTTCGGCTGCAAGCCGCAGCAGCAACGGTGCCGGCTGCCACCACGCTTCGGCGCCCGGAACGGCGGCGAAACGGCGCAGGCTGCGCACGAC
>JAMLIM010000141.1 GCA_023954175.1 Rhizobacter sp. | reverse complement strand
ATGCGGATGGCGTTGGGTCATTCGGACTCTCGTTGCTGTCGCGGCCGGCCTACTGCTCGATCACGTCCGCGCCGGGCGGCACGCTGAAGCGGAAATGCTCGGCCACCGGTGGCTGGTTCGACACCATCTGGCTGAACTGCAGCAGCGAGGTCTGACCGAAGGCGTCCGGGATCTCGATCGCCGCCAGCTCCTTGCCGCGAAAGCCGACGCGCACCGACTGCAGCGTGCCGCCCTCGGCGCGCGGCGTCGCTTCGACCCACGCCAGGCCGTCGCGATCCGGCAGCGCCTTGAGCGCGAAGTCCTTCTCCAGGTCACCACCGGCGAGCAGCGCGGCGGGCGTCGCGCCGAGCGCCTGCGCGAGCTTGCGGCTGCTGACCTGGTTCAGGTCGCGGTCGTAGATCCACACCTTCTGGCCGTCGGCGACGATCGCCTGCTCGAACGGCTTGGTGTAGACGAAGCGGAAGCGGTTCGGGCGGGCGAACTCAAAATTGCCGCTCGAGGTCTTCTTCTTCGCACCGTCCGGCGAGGTGACGGTCTGCGTGAAGTTCGCCTGGCCCGACTGCACGTCGCGCACGAAGGCACGCAAGGCGTCGACGCCGTCGGCGCGAGCGGTGACGGTGGCGGCTGCCAGCAGCAGGCCGAGGCAGGCGGCGCGCCAGCTCATGCGTCGCGGTTCGGCACGATCAGCTCGCGGTTGCCGCTCGAGGACATGCTGGTGACGAGGCCGGACTTCTCCATCTGCTCGAGCAGTCGCGCGGCGCGGTTGTAGCCGATGCGCAGATGGCGCTGCACAAGCGAGATCGACGCGCGCTTGTGCTGCAGCACGACGGCGACGGCGTTGTCGTACATCGGGTCGGCCTCGCCGTCGCCCGCACCGCCACCCTCGCCCGCGCCATTGCCGTCGTCGTCGAGCACGCCGCCTTCGAGGATGCCCTCAATGTAGTTCGGCTCGCCCTGCGTCTTCAGGTACTCGACGACGCGGTGCACCTCGTCGTCGCTGACGAAGGCGCCGTGCACGCGCACCGGCAGGCCGCCGCCGGGCGTGAGGTAGAGCATGTCGCCCTGGCCGAGCAAGGCCTCGGCGCCCATCTGGTCGAGGATGGTGCGGCTGTCGATCTTGCTCGACACCTGGAACGACAGGCGCGTCGGGATGTTGGCCTTGATGAGGCCGGTGATGACGTCGACGCTCGGCCGCTGCGTCGCGAGGATCAGGTGGATGCCGGCGGCGCGCGCCTTCTGCGCGAGGCGGGCGATCAGCTCCTCGATCTTCTTGCCGACGACCATCATCAGGTCGGCGAGTTCGTCGATCACGATCACGACGTAGGGCAGGCGCTCGAGCGGCTCCGGCGCGTCGGGTGTCAGGCTGAAGGGGTTCGTGAGCGGCTCGCCGCGCGCCTTCGCCTCGTCGAGCTTCTTGTTGTAGCCGGCGAGGTTGCGCACGCCCATCTTGCTCATCAGCTTGTAGCGCCGCTCCATCTCGCCGACGCCCCAGTTGAGCGCGTTGGCGGCCTGCTTCATGTCGGTGACGACGGGTGCCAGCAGGTGCGGGATGCCTTCGTAGACGCTCATCTCGAGCATCTTCGGGTCGATCAGGATCAGGCGCACGTCGCGCGCCTCGGCCTTGTAGAGCAGCGACAGGATCATCGCGTTGATGCCGACCGACTTGCCCGAACCGGTCGTGCCCGCGACCAGGCAGTGCGGCATCTTCGCCAGGTCGGCGACCATCGGGTTGCCGACGATGTCCTTGCCGAGGCCCATCGTCAGCTGCGACGCGGCGTCGTTGTAGACCTGCGAGCCGAGGATTTCCGACAGCCGGATCATCTGGCGCCGCGCGTTCGGCAGTTCGAGCGCCATCGTCGTCTTGCCGGGAATCGTCTCGACGACGCGGATGCTGACGAGGCTCAAGCTGCGCGCCAGATCCTTCGCCAGGTTCACGACCTGCGCGCCCTTGACGCCGGTGGCCGGCTCGATCTCGTAGCGCGTGATCACCGGCCCGGGCGACGCGGCGACGACGCGCACCTCGACGCCGAAGTCCTTCAGCTTCTTCTCGATCAAACGCGATGTCATCTCGAGCGTGTCGGCGGTGACGCTCTCCGTCCTGCCCGGCGCGGCATCGAGCAGATCGACCTGCGGAAGCCTGGTGTCCGCCAGCTCGACGAACAGCGGCTTCTGGCGCTCCTTCGCGACGCGCGCCGACTTCGGCACCTCGAACACCGCCGGCTCGATGACGAGCGGCACATGATCGTCCTGCAGCTGCATCTCGACCTCGACGATGTGCTCGCGCTCACGCAGCGCGGCCGCGCCCAGGCGTTGGTCCTCGGCGCGTTCGATGCGTTCGACGCGCTGCTCGCGCACGCCCTCCAGGCGCGCGCCGATCGCCTCGGCGAGCGCAAGCCAGGAGAAGCGGAACGTGAGCGACAGGCCCGCCAGCAGCGTCGCGATCCACAGCACGCCCGAGCCGGCGAAGCCGAGCAGCTTCATGCTGAGCGGCCCCAGCGTGTAGCCGAGCACGCCGCCGGCATGGTCCGGCAGCTGCGATTCCCAACCGTACAGGCGCGTCCATTCGAGCGCGCAGCTCGCGGCGAGCAGCAGCGCCAGGCCGATCCAGAACGGCCAGCGCGAGGGCTCCGCCACGGGCGCGGCGGCATCGGACCGCAGCAGCCGCGCGAGCGTGCCGAGCCACGCGCGCAGCGTGGCGGCCATGATCCACCAGGCCGAATAGCCGAACGCGAAATAGGCGAGGTCGGAGAACCAGGCGCCGATGACGCCGGCGCGGTTGTGCGTCACGAGCGACGCGCCCGAGGTCGAGAACGCCGCATCGCCGGCGTTGTGGGTGGCCAGCGCGAGCAGCGCGAGCAGCCACAGCACGGCGCCGAACAGCACGGCCGTCTGCGCACGCCAGGCAGGTGGCGCCGCAGGGGCGGCGGTCTTGCGCGCCGCCTTGCGGGTATAGGCGCCTTCGGCGCTGGCGGCCGAGGCGCCGCTACCGAGAGATCCGAGCGGAAAGGTCATGCCATGAATTGTGGCGCAGCGAAACGTGGCCCATGGCCTGACCTCACTCGGCGCCCAGACGCTGCTTGAGCACGACCGAGCCGCCCTCGAGCGTCTCGATCATGCCGCGCTCCTCGAGGTCCTTCATCACGCGGCTGACCATCTCGCGCGAGGCGCCGACGACCTTCGCCAGGTCCTGGCGCGACACCTTGCTGCGGATGATCTTCTTCTCGCCGTCGTCTTCGGCCATCTCGAGCAGCGCGCGCGCGACGCGGCCGTAGACGTCGAGCAGCGCAAGCGACTCGATCTGCCGGTCGGCGGCGCGCAGGCGCTGCACGAGGCCGTGCAGGATCGCGTAGGCGAGGCTCGAAGCCTCCGGCAGGCAGCGCGCGAACTCGGCGCGGCCGAGCACGAGCATGTCTGTCTGCACCTCGGCGCGCACCGTGGCCGAGTGCGGCGCGTCGTCGATCAGGCTCATCTCGCCGACGTAGTCGCCCGGGTGCAGCGCGGCGAGGATCACCTCGCGGCCGCGCGAATCGGCCGTCAGCACGCGCGCCCG
>JAMLIM010000140.1 GCA_023954175.1 Rhizobacter sp. | reverse complement strand
CCAGTACGACGGCCGCGGCACGATCGGCCTGCCGATGGAAGAGCTGCACGCCGCGATCCGCGACGTGCCCAAGCCGGTGATCGCGCGCGTGCAGGGCTATGCGATCGGCGGCGGCAACGTGCTGTGCACGATCTGCGATCTGACGATCGCGTCGGAGCGCGCGATCTTCGGCCAGGTCGGCCCGAAGATGGGCTCCGTCGACCCGGGCTACGGCACGGCGCTGCTGGCACGCGTCGTCGGCGAGAAGAAGGCGCGCGAGATGTGGTACCTGTGCCGCCGCTACAGCGCGGCCGAGGCGCTTGCGATGGGGCTCGTCAACGCGGTCGTGCCGCACGAGCGGCTCGACGCCGAAGTGCAGCAGTGGTGCGACGAGATCGGCGACAAGAGCCCGACCGCGATCGCGATCGCGAAGCGCTCGTTCAACATGGACACGGCGCACCAGAGCGGCATCGCGGGCATGGGCCTGTATGCGCTCAAGCTCTACTACGAGACCGAGGAATCACGCGAAGGCGTGCGCGCGTTCCAGGACAAGCGCAAGCCCGATTTCAGGCGTTACGCGAAGTAGCGCGGCGAGCGGAAGGGATAGCCATGTTGCAGATCATCGTCCAGGGCCGTGGCGGGCAGGGCGCGCAGACCGCCGGCAACCTGCTCGCGGCGGTGTACTTCGCCGAAGGGCGCCAGGTGCAGGCCTTCGCGAGCTACGGCGGCGCGCGGCGCGGCACGCCGGTGAGCTCGTTCATCCGCGTCGATGACAAGCCGGTGCGCCTGCGCTGCGACATCGAAAAGGCGGATGCGATCCTGTGCTTCGACGCCAGCCTGCTCGAAGGCCGGCTGCTCGCCGCGGCGCGCGCCGACACGCTGATCGTCGTCAACTCGGCACGCAGCGCGGACGACTTCGCCCGGCTGCTGCCGGGCTACCGCGTGATTCCGGTCGACGGCCTCATGATCTCGCGCCGCAACGGCCTCGGGCGGATCGTCAACTCGGCGCTGCTCGGCGCGCTCGCACGCGCGATCGGCGACCCGCCGCTCGAAACGCTGGAGCACGTGCTGCAGGCGCAGACGCCCAAGCTCCAGGCCGAGAACGTCGCCGCCTGCGTCGAGGGCTACCAGGCCGTCGATGCGCAGTTGATGGGAGCCGCAGCGTGAGCGCCGCGAGCAACGCCGCAAGCAACGCCGCAAGCAACGCCGCAAGCAACGCCGCACGTTGCGCGGATCGAAACGCGCGAAGGCTGCGAGCCGCCGGCGCCAGCGCCGAGGCTTCGCGCCCATCCGATGGAGCAGCCGCATGAACGCCCCGCACCCTGTCCCGGCGATCTGGACCACCGGCAGCACCGAAGCGGTCAAGACCGGCACCTGGCGTGCCTCGCTGCCGCACTACATCGACGCGCCTTCGCCATGTCATCAGGCCTGCCCGGTGAACGGCGACATCGCCGAATGGATCGGCCTCGCGCGCAAGCGCGACTTCCGCGCCGCCTGGGACGTGCTGACGCGCCACAACCCTTTCCCGGCCGTTGCCGGGCGCATCTGCCACCATCCGTGCGAAACGGCGTGCAACCGGGCCGGGTTCGATGCGCCGCTCGCGATCTGCAAGCTCGAGCGAACGGTTGGCGACATGGCGATCGAGCACGGCTGGCGCTACGCGGCGCCCGAGATCGAGCATGCGCAGCACGTCGCGGTCGTCGGCGGTGGGCCTTCCGGGTTGTCGGCCGCGTTCCAGCTTCGCAGGCGCGGCTTCAGGGTCACGATCTACGAAGCACAGAGCCAACTCGGCGGGTTGATGCGCTACGGCATCCCGGCGTACCGCTTGGCGCGCGAGGTCATCGACGGTGAGATCGCGCCCATCCTTGCCCTCGGCGTCGGTGTGAAGTGCGGCCACGCGCTCGCGACGGCCGAAGACCTTGCCCATCTGCGCCGTACGCACGATGCGGTCTACATCGCGACCGGCGCGCGACGCCCGAAGCGCCTGCCACAACTGCCGGAGAGCGCAGCCTGGCTGATGGACGGCGCCGACTACCTGGCGCGCACGAATGTCGGCGCGCCGCCCGCGCTCGGCCGGCGCATCGTCGTCGTCGGCGGCGGCAGTGCCGCGCTCGACGCCGCGCGCAGTGCGCGCCGCGCCGGGCACGAGGTGACGATCCTCGCGCTCGAAGCCGCGGGCCAGATGCCGGCGCAGCGCGAGGAGGTGGCCGAGGCGCTGGAGGAGGGCATTTCGCTCGTTGCCGGTGCGATGCTCGACGCGGCGACGCCGCAGGCCGACGGCAGCGTCGCTCTCGGCTGCGTGCGCGTGCGCTTCGAGCCCGGCGACGAGCGCGGCAAGTTCACGCTGACGCGCATGCCGGACAGCGACTTCACGCTGACGTGCGACGCGATCATCGTCTCGATAGGGCAGGACCCGGAGCTTGCGGCGCTCGCACCGCAGCTCAGCGTCGAGCGTGGCCTGCTGCAGGTCGATGCGCGTCAGCAGACGAGCGACGATCATGTCTGGGCCGGCGGCGATGTCTCGAGCATGGCGCGCTTCGTGACCGAGGCGATCGGCATGGGCAAGCGCGCAGCGATCGCGATCGCGCATCGGCTGCGTGACGACGGCGCGACGGCCGACCTCGAACAGCACCCGGTGGTGGGCCTCGCCAACATCGCGACCTACTACTACCCGAAACAGCCGCGTGCCGCGGAGGCGCACCGATCGGTCGCCGAGCGCCTCGCGAGCGGCGCCGAGGTGCAACTCGGCCTCGAGCTCGAACAGGCGCTGGCGGAGACCGAGCGCTGCTTCTCGTGCGGTCTTTGCATCAACTGCGACAACTGCCTGCACTACTGCCCCGATCTCGCGATCCAGCGTGTCGATGCGGCCGACGGCGGCGGCTACATCGTGCTGACCGACTACTGCAAGGGCTGCGGCATCTGCGTCAAGGAGTGCCCGACGGGTTCGATGACGATGCTGGAGGAAGCGAAATGAGCGATCGCACCGCGAGCGCCGTGCTCGATGAGCGCCCGGCAGTGGAGCAGACGCCGATGCTGCTCAGTGGCAACCACGCCGTCGCCTGGGCCGCGCGCCTGGCACGGCCACAGGTCGTGCCGGTCTATCCGATCACGCCGCAGACGCCGATCCTCGAGAAGCTGACCGATTTCCAGGCCGAGGGCAGCTTCGACGCCGAGATACTGACGCCCGAGTCCGAGCATTCGGTGCTGTCGGCGTGCATCCCGGCGTCGCTCGCCGGCGCGCGCGTGTTCACCGCGACCGCGTCGCAGGGCCTGCTGCTGATGCACGAGCTGCTGCACTACGCGAGCGGCGCGCGCGCGGCGATCGTGATGGCGAACGTGAACCGCACCGTCGCCTCGCCCTGGGCCTTCTGGCCCGACCAGACCGACAGCCTGGCGCAACGCGACACCGGCTGGATCCAGTTCTACTCCGAGAGCGCGCAGGAGTCGCTCGACAGCGTGATCCAGGCGTTTCGCATCGCCGAGCAGGTGCAGCTCCCGGTTCTCGTCAGCCACGACGCGTTCTACGTCTCGCATGCGCTGGAGGCAGTCCAGGTGCCGTCGCAGGCGATGGTCGACGCCTACCTGCCGCCGTACGCACCGGAGCACCGGCTGTCGACCGAAATCGGCGAATCCTGGGGCAACGTCGTCTCGGCCGAGATGTTCTGCCGCCATCGCCAGGCGCTCGAAGCCGCGATGGCGCAGGCGCTCGAAGTCGCGCTCGCCGCGGATCGCGAATGGGCTGAATGCAGCGGCCGCAGCTACGGCCTCGTCGAGCGCTATCGCTGC
>JAMLIM010000014.1 GCA_023954175.1 Rhizobacter sp. | reverse complement strand
TACCAGATCGACATCATGATCGGCGAAGGCCCCGCCGCGCGCTCGATCAAGCTCGAGCTGCAGCCCTTCACGCTGGTCGGCGCGACGACGCGTGCCGGCATGCTGACGAACCCGCTGCGCGATCGCTTCGGCATCGTCGCCCGGCTCGAGTTCTACACGCCGGAGGAACTGGCGCGCATCGTCACGCGCTCGTCCGGGCTGCTCAAGGTCTCGACCGATGCCGAAGGCGCGTTCGAGATCGCGCGCCGCTCACGCGGCACGCCGCGCATCGCGAACCGCCTGTTGCGCCGGGTGCGCGACTATGCCGACGTGAAGGGCGACGGCCGCATCGGCAAGTCGCTCGCCGAGCTCGCGCTCGCGATGCTCGATGTCGACCCGATGGGGTTCGACGTGATGGACCGCAAGTTGCTCGACGCCGTGATCCATCGCTTCGACGGCGGGCCGGTCGGCCTCGACAACGTCGCCGCCGCGATCGGCGAGGAGGCCGGGACGATCGAGGACGTGATCGAGCCCTTCCTGATCCAGCAGGGCTACCTGCAGCGTACGCCGCGCGGCCGCATCGCGACCGCCGCCGCGTACCGCCATCTGGGCCTGATGCCGCCCGCGGCGCGCGGCGCCGGCGAGCTGTTCGACAACTGAGCCTTCATTCGCGTGGAGCGACGCGGTAGCCCGGACTGCCGTCGGTGCCGATCATCAGCTGGTTGACGACACCTTCGACATCGTCGATGCGGCGCGCGATGCGCTCGGCCTCGACGGCCTGCTCGGCGCTCGTCACGCAGCCCTGCAGCCAGACGAAGCGCCTGGCCCCGGCGGCCCAGATGCTGGTGTTCGCGAAGCCCCCCGCGTAGCGCAGCGCCTGCTGCACACGCGGGATGATCTCGGCGTCGTAGAGGTAGGCGTTGGGCAGCCGGCAGCGCCCGTCGAGCCAGCAGCTGACGCCGCGCTGTGCGCGGTCGTGCGCCAGCTCGCGCGCCTCCTGCGGCGTCACGCCGGGCGGATCGGGAACGGGGCAGGCCGCGAGCCCGCCCGTCACCTGCACGAAGGGGTCGTTGAAGAGGTTGCTGCGCGTCTGGGCCTGCGTGTGCAGCGTGAGCCCGAGCGCCGCGAGCAGGAGCGGCCGCACAAGCGTTGCAGCACGGCGGGCGGCCACGGCCCCGCTGTGCCGTCAGCGACCCGCCTTGCGCCGCTGCCGCCAGGCCAGCAGCTCGCCGACGAAGCCGCGTCGGAAGGCGACGACGCAGATGACGAAGATCGCACCGATGATCACCGTCACCCACGAGCCGACGCGCCCGGCCAGGTAGTCCTGCAGCCCGATGATCGTGAAGGCGCCGATGACGGGGCCGGCGAAGGTGCCCATGCCGCCGAGCAGCGTCATCAGCACGACCTCGCCGGAGAGCGACCAGTGCGCGTCGGTGAGCGAGGCGAAGCCGAGCACGATCGTCTTGACCGATCCCGCGAGGCCGGCGAGCGCGGTCGACAGCACGAACGCGAGCAGCTTGTAGCGGTTCACGTCGTAACCGAGCGAGACGGCGCGCGGCTCGTTCTCGCGGATCGCCTTGAGAACCTGCCCGTAGGGCGAGTGCACGACGCGCACGATGAAGAGGAACGCGGCGACGAACACGGCGAGCACGAAGTAGTACATCACGAGCGGCTCGGAAAGCGGGAGCACGCCGAAGAGGTGCCCGCGCGGCACCCCCTGCATGCCGTCCTCGCCGCCGGTGAACGGCGCCTGCAGCCAGACGAAGTAGATCATCTGCGCCAGCGCGAGCGTGATCATCGCGAAGTAGATGCCCTGGCGACGGATGGCGAGCAGCCCGACACCGAGCCCGAGCACGCCGGCGAAGAAGGTGCCGGCCAGAATGCCAAGCTCGGGCGGAAGTCCCGCGCTGCGCACGAGCCAGCCCGTGGCGTAGGCGGCGGCGCCGAAGTAGGCCGCATGGCCGAACGACAGCAGCCCGGTGAAGCCGAGCAGCAGATTGAACGCGCAGGCGAAGATCGCGAAGCACATCGCCTTCATCACGAAGATCGGATAGAGGCCGAGAAAGGGTGCGGCGAGCAGCAGCGCGAGGACGACGAGCCAGACGATCCGGCCGAGGCGCTCGGTGTTTGCGACCGGGCTGTTCATCACGCCTCCTTGCCGAACAGGCCGGCCGGACGGATCACGAGCACGATCGCCATGATGACGAAGACGGCGACGTTGGACGCCTCGGGGTAGAAGACCTTGGTCAGGCCCTCGATCAGGCCGAGTGCGATGCCGGTCAGGATCGAGCCGAGGATCGAGCCCATGCCGCCGATGACGACGACGGCGAAGACGACGATGATCATGTGGCTGCCCATCAGCGGCGTGACCTGGATCACCGGTGCCGCCAGCACCCCGGCCAGCGCGGCGAGCGCGGCGCCGAAGCCGTAGGTCAGCATCACCATCACCGGGACATTGATGCCGAAGGCCTGCACCAGCTTGGGGTTCTCGGTGCCTGCGCGCAGCGTCGCGCCGAGGCTGGTCTTCTCGATCACGAACCAGGTGCCGAGGCAGACGAAGAGCGACGCGAAGATGATGAAGCCGCGGTAGTTGGGCAGGATCATGAAGCCGAGATTGGTTGCGCCGCGCAGCAGTTCGGGGACTGCATAGGACTGGCCCGACACGCCGTACTTCTCGCGCATCAGCCCCTCGGCGACGAGCGCCAGGCCGAAGGTCAGCAGCAGGCCGTAGATCGGATCGATCTTGTACAGCGGCTTGAGCAGCGTGCGCTCGATCACCACGCCGAGGGCGCCGACCAGCAAGGGTGCGAGCAGCAGCGACACCCAGAAGTTGATGCCGAAGCTGTCCATGCCGATCCAGGCCGCATACGCGCCCAGCATGTACAGCGCACCGTGCGCGAAATTGACGATCCCGAGCAGGCCGAAGATGACGGCCAGGCCCAGGCTCAGCATGGCGTAGAACGAGCCATTCACGAGACCGAGCAGCAGCTGGCCGAGAAACGCCTGGATCGGGATACCGAAGATTTCCATCGAGTCGCGCTTTTGTGTCGCGCTAGTGTGTCGCGGTTGGTGTTACGGGTGTCAGGGGTGTCAGCGGGCGACGGGTCTTGCAGCCGCCGCCCGCACGCTCAGCGCCTTACTTCCAGAGTGGGCACTTCGTTTCGGCCTTCGTCGTGAAGGCGTCCTCGCCCTTGATGACGGAAGCGATGTTGAAGTAGTCCCAGGGCTCCTTCGACTCGGCCGGCGTCTTCACCTGCATCAGGTACACGTCGTGCACCATGCGACCGTCGGGGCGGATGTAGCCGCCCTTGGCATACATGTCGTTGATCTTCGTCTTGCGCAGGTAGTCGTTGACCTTGTCGCCGTCGTCGGTGCCGAGCGCCTTCACCGCCTTCAGGTAGTTCATGGCGACCGAATAGTCTGCGGCCTGCAGCGATGAGGGCATGCGCTTCATCTTGTCGTAGAACTTGCGGGCCCAGGCGCGGGTTTCGTCGTCGCGGTTCCAGTACCAGTTGTCGGTCAGGTACATGCCCTGCGTGTCCTTCAGGCCGAGCGCATGGATGTCATTGATGAACATCAGCAATCCGGCCAGCTTCATCGTCTTCGTGATGCCGAACTCGTTGGCCGCCTTGATCGCATTGACCGTGTCGCCGCCGGCGTTCGCGAGGCCGAGGATCTGCGCCTTGCTCGCCTGCGCCTGCAACATGAACGACGAGAAGTCGCTCGCATTGAGCGGCACGCGCGACTCGCCCACCACCGTGCCGCCGGCCGCCTTGACGACGGCAGCGGTGTCGGTTTCGAGCGCGTGGCCGAAGGCGTAGTCGGCCGTCAGGAAGTACCAGCTCTTGCCGCCGGCCTTGACGACCGCGCCACCGGTGCCGCGGGCGAGCGCGACGGTGTCATACGCGTAGTGGATCGTGTAGGGCGTGCATTGCGCGTTCGTCAGCGCCGAGCTGCCCGGGCCGACGGCGATGAAGGGCTTCTTCTTTTCCGCCGCCAGCTTGGCCATCGCCAGGTTGACGCCGGAGTTGGTGCCGCCGATCAGCATGTCCATGCCCTGGGTGTCGAACCATTCACGCGCCTTCACCGCGCCGATGTCGGGCTTGTTCTGGTGGTCGGCCGTCAACAGCTCGATCTTCTTGCCGTTGATCTCGCCGCCCATGTCGGCGATCGCCATCTTGATCGCCTCGACGCCGCCCGGGCCGTCGATGTCGGCGTACAGGCTCGACATGTCGGTGATGAAGCCGATGCGGATCACGTCGCCCGACACCTGGGCTTGCGCCGGCGTCGCAGCGCCGAACAGTGCGGCTGCGGCAATGGCGCAGGCGGTGGGAATCTTCTTCAGTTTCATGTCGAACTCCTTGCGGTGTGAAAAAACGAAGGGCGCTCACACGCCCAGATATTCATGCAGATCGTTCATGCGCTGCGGCAGTTCGTCCTGCGTGAAGTGCTGAATCACGGCGCCATGCTCCATTACCAGGAAGCGGTCGGCGAGCGGCGCCGCGAAACGGAAGTTCTGTTCCACCATGACGATCGTATAACCCTCGGCGCGCAGCGCGACGACCATCTCGGCGAGCTTCTGGACGATCACCGGGGCCAGCCCTTCGGAGATTTCGTCGAGCAGCAGCAGGCGCGCGCCGGTGCGCAGGATGCGCGCGATCGCAAGCATCTGCTGCTCGCCACCCGACAATCGCGTGCCCTGGCTCGCCGCACGCTCGCGCAGGTTCGGAAACATCTCGTAGATCGCATCGACCGACATGCCGCCCGGGGCGAGCGTCGGCGGCAGCAGCAGGTTCTCTTCGGCCGTAAGACTGGCGAAGATGCCGCGCTCCTCGGGACAGTAGCCAAGGCCGAGGCTGGCGATCCGGTGCGTCGCCATCGCGATCGTCTCGACGCCCCGCACCTTGACCGAGCCGCGGCGGCTTCCGGTCAGGCCCAGGATGGCGCGCAGCGTGCTCGTGCGCCCGGCGCCGTTGCGCCCGAGCAGCGTCACGACCTCGCCCTCGTCGACGTGGAAGTTCACGCCGTGCAGCACGTGCGACTCGCCGTACCAGGCGTGCAGATCGGCGACTTCGAGAAAGCGCGTCGCCATCTCAGTGGGCGCCTTGCAACTCGACCTGCGCGCTGCCCATGTAGGCCTCGATCACGTCAGGGTTCTTCGACACCTGTTCGTAAGGGCCCTCGGCGAGCGTCGCGCCGCGCTGCAGCACGGTGATCGTGTCGGCGATGCTCGCGACGACGCTCATGTTGTGCTCGACCATCAGCACCGTGCGGTCGGCGGCAACCTTCTTGATCAGGCGCCGGATGCGGTCGACGTCCTCGAGGCCCATGCCCTGCGTCGGTTCGTCGAGCAGCATCAGCTTCGGGTCCATCGCGAGCGTGGTCGCGATCTCGAGCGCGCGCTTTCGGCCATAGGCCAGCTCGACCGCCGGCAGCAGCACATAGTCGTCGAGGTCGACGGCGCGCAGCAATTCGATCGCCCGTGCGTCGAGGCGCTCGAGTGAGCGCTCGGAGCGCCAGAAGTGAAACGAGGTCCCGAGCCTGCGCTGCAGCGCGACGCGCACGTTCTCGAGCACCGTCAGGTGCGGGAACACGGCCGAGATCTGGAACGATCGGATCACGCCGCGCCGCGCGATATGCGCCGGTGCCTCGCCGGTGATGTCGATGCCCTCGAACAGGATCTGCCCCGAGGTGGGCGCGTGAAACTTCGTCAGCAGATTGAAGCAGGTCGTCTTGCCGGCGCCGTTCGGGCCGATCAGCGCGTGGATGCTGCCGCGCCTGACCTTCAGGTTCACGTTGTCGACCGCGACGAAACCCTTGAACTCCTTCGTCAGGTTGCGCGTCTCGAGAATGAACTCGCTGCTCATGCGTTGGGGGGCCTTCCTTGTCCAGCTGTGGTCCGGCATCCGCGGGCGGCGCCCGAAGCGGGCCTGATGATAGTCGCCAGTGTGCCGCCGCGCACACTGCCTACGTGTTTATCCTAGCCGTGCGCAGGCGCAGCCGATGCCCTTCGTCCGCTCTCGCACAGCAGGCCGACAAGCCCGAGCGCCGCGATGATCGCGGCAGCCGCGCCGAACCGGGTGGCCGGCGCCAGCGTGTGCGCGGTCCACAAGAAGGCCGTGGTGGCGCCGAGCAGCAGCGCGAAGACGACGGCCGCGGCGGCGAGCGTGCCACGGCTCGCCGGCGGGTCGTAGCGTTCGACGGCCTGCAGATCGAATGCAGGCGAGGGGCGCAGCGCGGCTGCTTCCGGCGGCCGCCAGCCTGGCGGCTTGAGCCAGACGCGCAACTTGTCCGCGATGCCGCGCGCCAGCCAGGTGTCGCGCAGCAGATCGGCGTAGACCTGCAGGTTGGCCCACAGCGGGTTCCAGCTGCGCAGGGGCTTGCGCGTGCCGTAGACGCAAGGCTCGGCGTCGTCCTCTTCCTGGAAGGTGCCGAACAGGCGGTCCCACACGATCAGGATGCCGCCGTAGTTGCGATCGACATACTTGTCGTTCACTGCGTGGTGCACGCGGTGGTTGCTTGGCGAGCAGAACCAGCGGTCGAACCAGCCGAGCTTGCCGATCTGGCGCGTGTGCGGCCAGAACTGATAGAGCAGGTCGACCAGCACGACGACCGCGAACACGAGCGGCGGAAAGCCAAGCACCGCCATCGGCAGATAGAACACCCAGCCGGCGATCCAGTCACTCGAGGTCTGGCGCAGCGCGGTCGACAGGTTGTATTCCTCGCTCTGGTGGTGCACCACGTGCGCGGCCCAGAACAGCGCGACGCGGTGCCCGGCGCGGTGCTTCCAGTAGTAAAGAAAGTCGTAGAGCACGAGCGCCGCGAGCCAGACCCACCAGGCATCGGTGGGCAGTTGCCAGAGCGCGACGTGGCTGAACAGCAGGGCGTAGATGCCGATCTTCATCAGCCGTGTGAAGACGCCGACGATCTCGCTCATGATCCCGAGGCCGATGCTGTTCAGCGCGTCGTTCAGCCGATAGGTGTTGCGGCCGCGCGCGAGGCCGACGAGCCATTCGACGGCGATCAGCAGCAGAAAGACCGGCGTGGCGAGAACGATGACTTGAGAACCCTGCATCGCGTTCCTCGCGGCGCGAAAGGCGCCGAGGGTCCGATTCTAGGCAGGGCGTGGCCGGCGAGCCGCGGGCGGAAATCGGCTGAAAAGCGTGATGCATTGCCGTCTTCGCGCCGCGCGGGCCGACGAACGGTTGGATGCGCGCCGACGAGCGGGCTGGCCGCGCGCTGGCGCGGCCGGGATACTGGGGCATCGAACTCCCCTGCCGACCTTCAGCCACGCGGTGGGATGCCGATATCGAACGACCGAAGTGCTCGGGATGCGGGTTCGCCGCTGCCCCGGGCGCGAACAAGGCGCCCTGATTGACGATCATGATGCACCCACCGAACAACCGCCTTCTCCGAAGCGCCTTGCACCCGCGACCGTTTCAGCGCGGCATGACGATGATCGAAAGCATGGTCGCGATCGTCGTCCTGTGCTTCGGCATGCTCGGCGTCGTCGGGCTGCAGGCGGCTGCGCTGCAATCGAACAAAGAAGCGCGCTACCAGGCAGCCGCCGTGCGGCTGGCGCGTGAGCTCGGCGAACTGATGCGCGGCAACAAGGACATCGCGATCGAGCCCGCCGCGACCGACAACCCCTACCTCGTCGAATTCACCGGCACGCTGCCGGCGGCCGGCACCGACTGTTTCGTCGGCGCCTGCACGACGACGAAGGAGGTCGCTGCCTTCCAGATCCGCGACTGGCTCTCTCGCGTCGATGCCGAACTGCCCGGTGCGCGCGTTTCGGTGTGCATCGACGACGCGCCCTTCGATGCCGGCGGTCTGCCGCAGTGGACCTGCAGCGATGCCGGCGGCACGGCGGTCGTCAAGATCGGCTGGACGCAGCTCACGACCGACCGCGCGGCCGTCGGCTCGAGCGGTGAGGGCTCGGGCGGCATGGCCCGGGCGCTGCGCCCCGGCATTGCCCTCGCGGTGCTGGCAGGGAGTCCCGAATGACGCGCCGGCCTCGGCTGCAGCTTCGCCGCGCCGGCCCCTCGTCGCGCCGGCAAGGGGGCCTGACGCTGGTCGAGCTGATGGTCGCGCTCGTGATCGGCCTCGTCGTCGCGGCGGCCGCGGTTGCCGCGTTGCTCGTCGCGCGCAACGGTTTCACGACCGTCGATGCGACCGCCCAGTTGCGCGAGAACGCGCGCTTCGCGGCCGATCTGATCCAGCGCATGGCGGTACAGGCGGGCTTCGAGGACGTCGCCCAACGCGGCTTCTCGGTCGTACCACCGGCCGACAAGCCGCCTGCCATCCAGGGTTACGACAACTCGATCCTCAATGCAGCGAATCCCGACGCGTCGACGAACGGCAGCCGCTCGAGTGGCTGCGGCGGTTTCAGCGACACGAGTTGCGTCAACGGCAGCGACGTGCTGATGATCCGCTTCTGGGGCACCTCGCCCGGCGCCGACCCGACGGTCGCCGACGGCTCGATGATCAACTGCGCCGGCGTCGGTGAGCCCGAGGGGACCGATCGCGCGACGAGCATCTTTCACGTCGTGCGCAGTGCGTCCGGCGAGCCGACCCTCGCCTGCACCTACCGCGACACCGGTGGCGTCTGGACGACGATGCCGCTCGTGCCGGGCGTCGAGTCCTTCCAGGTGCTCTACGGCGTGGACAACGTCGTGCCCGGTGTCGCGCCTTCCGGCACGACCGATTCGGTGCCGGATCGCTACCTGCGCGCATCGCAACTTGTTGTCGCGGGGGATGCGGCGGCGACGCTCGCAAACTGGCGGCGCGTGCGCAGCCTGCGCATCGGCCTGCTGTTTCGCGAGCCGACCGGCACCGCGCAGGACCGGGACGCAACGGCCGTGACCTACAACGTGCTGGGTGACGGCTTCTCGGTCTCGGGAGACACGCTTTCGCAGCTCGCCGTGCCGGCCGACGGCCGCCTGCGTCAGGCGATGGTGTTCAACATCCACCTGCGCAACCCCTGAGGTCACCGACGATGCGCCGTACTCCAGTTGCAACTCGCCGCCAACGTGGCGTCACGCTCGTGATCGTGCTGATGCTGCTCGTGATCGTCACGCTGCTCGGCATCGGCGCGGCGCGCATCGCGCTGCTCGGCGAACGCTCGACGCGCAACGAGCGCGACTATCAGGTCGCCTGGCAGTCGGCCGAGGCGGCGCTGATGGACGCCCAGTTCGACATCCGCGGGCCCAACGCCGACGCCAAGCAGCGCGTCGCGCTCTTCAACGAGAACAACACCAGCGTGTTCCTGCCCGGCTGCAACACGAATGCGGATTTCCGCGGCCTGTGCTGGCCGTCGGAAGGCAAGCCGGTGTGGGCGCAGGTCGACTTCCTCGATGACAGTGTCAACGCGCCCACCGTCGCCTACGGCACTTTCACCGGGCGCGCGTTCGACGCCGGCGGGCTCGGCGTGAAGCCGGCGCGCTTGCCGCGCTACATGATCGAGGTCGTTCGCGACATGACACCCATGGGCAGCGCCAGCACCGGCGCCAAGCCGATCATGTATCGCATCACGTCGATGGGTTTCGGCCCGCGCGATGACGTGCAGGTCGTGCTGCAGATCGCTTTCAAGAAGGAATGAACATGCATACCGCGATCACAACGATACGCACGCTCGCTTCTGATCTTCGCGTCAGGATCGCCGCGATGGCCCTTGTCACGATGGCCGTCGTCGGCGTTGCGGTCAGTGCCGACACGCCACCGCTCATCCCGTCGATCCCGCTTGCCGCCGAGCCGCTGTACGCACGCGGCGCACGCGCCAAGCCGACGCTGACGCTCGCGCTGTCGGTCGAGTTCCCGACCGTGGGCGCGCAATACCAGAACCCGAACCAGCCCAACGCCGACCATGACGAAAGCTACGCGCCGACGACCGAGTACATCGGCTACTTCGATGCTGAGAGCTGCTACGTCTACAACAACGACGCCACGCCCGGACTGCGTCGCTTCGACCTCGCCGGCCCCGCGACCAATCGTGAATGCGGCGGCACCGGCTTTTCCGGCAACTTCATGAACTGGGCGACGAGCTCGGCAATCGACATCCTGCGCTTCGGCCTGACGGGCGGTGATCGCATCGTCGACACCTCAACCCTCACCGTGCTGCAACGCGCCTACCTGCCCACGCGCAGCGACAACAACCCCGGCAACTTCTACAACGGCACCAACTTTCCGGCCAAGCATGTGACGAACGCGATCGCGGCGGGCGCCGTGCCTGCCGCGCTGCTCGGCACTTACACGGGCGACCTGTGGGTCGCCAATTGCCGCAACCGTGTGCACTTCGGCACCGAAAAGACTGGCAGCTGCGACACGCCGGGGAACAACTCCAACCTCGGCGTGCCGGTCGGCGGCAGTACTCACGGCCCGGTGACGGACTTCTCGGGCGCGCTGCCGGCGGACTTTTCCGCGTCCTGCGCTGCCGAGGGCGGTACTTGCGCCTTCACCGGCATCCTGCAGGTCGCCTACGGTGCGGACACGCGCTGGAAGTTCATGTCGGCGAAGGACGGAACGGCGTGCACGAACGGCGTGTTCGGCGATCCGGCGGTAGGCACCGCCAAGAAGTGCTACACCCGCCCCGACCCGACTGGCTGGACGCCAGGCGGCACGCCCGGCATGAGTTCCGATCCTTTCTTCTACGCCCGGGTTTCGGTCTGCGGCGTCGACGGGTCGGGCAATTTGAGCGATCCGCGCATCAACCTGTGCGCGCGCTACCCGAGCGGCAACTACAAGCCGATCGGCAACCTGCAGAAGTACAGCGACCGCGTGCGCGTTGCCGCCTTCGGCTATCTGATCGACAACGTCAATCCGGCCCAGCGCAACGGCGCCGTGTTGCGCGCGCCGATGAAATACGTCGGCCCGAAGACCTTCGACGCCAACTTTCAGCTCGTCTCCGGTGCGAACCCGGTGCAGGAGTGGGACACTGACACCGGCATCTTTGTCGCGAATCCGGACGCTGCCGCCGAGGGCAAGAGCGGCGTCGCCAACTACCTGAACCAGTTCGGCCGTACCGGTGCGACCGAGGGCAACTACAAGCGTTACGACCCGGTCGGCGAGCTCTACTACGAAGCGCTGCGCTACGTGCAGGGCCTGCCGCCGACAGCGTCCGCGGTGAGCGGCGTGACCGCCGCGATGAAGGACGGCTTCGCAACGTACACGACCTGGACCGACCCGCACCCGGCCGTGACCGGCATGACGGACTACTCCTGCGTGCGCAACAACATCGTCGCGATTGGCGACGTCAACACCTGGAACGACAAGTACTATCCGGGCAACACGCGTACCGATACGAACGACACGACGCGTACGGCGAGTGCCGCCGCGAACGAGCCCGACTTCATGTGGTGGACCAAGGTTGTCGGCGCCTTCGAGTCCAATCACACCGAGATCTCCTACGTCGATGGCAAGGGTGTGACGCGCTCCGTGAGCAACTTCAACACTCCGGCCAACACGGCGCGCTGGGGGATGGAGAACCAGACCATCGGCGCGGGCGGCGCGTCCTACTACATGGCCGGCGCCGCTTACTGGGCCAACACGCACGACATCCGCGGTGCGGACTGGTCGGATGTCGACAAGCGCCGCCTCGGCATGCGCGTCACGACCTACGTGCTCGACGTTAATGAGTACGGGCAGCAGACCTCGCAGTCGGTGCACAAGCAGAACCAGTTCTTCCTCGCCGCCAAGTACGGCGGCTTCAAGGACGTGAGCGGCACCGGCAATCCGTACAAGGCGGCGGATCTGAGCGACACCAATGAGAACTGGGAAAGTCAGGCCATCCCGGGTGACGCGAAGAACTACTTCCTCTCGAGTTCCGCGCGCGGCGTGCTCGATGCGCTCGACAACATCTTCGCCAACATCGCGAAGGAAGCCAACAGCATCGCCGGTGGCGCGATTTCGACGCAGCGCCTGACCTCGGTCGGTGGCTTCATCTTCCAGGCCCAGTTCGATCCGGCCGACTGGAGCGGCGACCTGATTCCGTACCCGGTCACGCTCGTCGGGAGTGACAACATCGAGATCGGCGACGCGAGCACCGCGCCCTGGACGGCGGCGACCCGCCTCGATGCCAAGGCCCCGGCGAGCCGCAAGATCTACGTCGGCAAGTCGGTAGCGGACTCCGCGACGGCGACCGAATTCAAGTGGGCGAGCCTCGATACCGATGCGCAGGAGTTCCTTCGCCTGCCGCCTGGCGCTCCCCAAGGTTCGCCGCTGGACGACGAGACCGTCGGTCAGGCGCGGCTCGACTTCGTCCGTGGCGATCGCTCGCAGGAGGCGCCCAACGGCACGCTGCGCAAACGCGGCAAGGTGCTGGGCGACATCGTCAATTCTGGCGTCGCCTACTCCGGCGCGCCGAGCCTGCGCATCAACGATACGGGCTATGTCTCGGGTTTCGCAGAGACCTACAAGAATCGCGTGAAGACGCTCTTCGTTGGCGCCAACGACGGCATGCTGCACGCGTTCGACTCGGACACCGGCGACGAGCTGTTCGGCTACATCCCGAGCTGGGTCGTGCCGCGCCTGAACGCGTTGTCTTCCACGACCTATCAACACCAGACCTACGTCGATGCGAGCCCGGTCGTTGCCGAGGCCAAGGTCGGCTCCAGCTGGAAAACGGTGATCGTCGGCGGCACCGGCGGCGGCGGGCAGGGCGTCTACGCGCTCGACGTGAGCGACCCGGCCGCGTTCGATGCGGGCAAGGTGATGTGGGAGTTCACCGACCACGACGACGCGACGCTCGGCAACGTGATCGGCCGCCCGGCGATCCTGAAGTTCAAGATCGACACGGCGGACTACAAGTACTACGCAGTCGTAGCAAGCGGCGTCAACAACTATGTCGACGACGGCCACTTCTCGACGACGGGCAATCCGGCGATCTTCATCCTCGATCTGGCCAAGGCGCCTGGCGCCGCGTGGGAGCTGGGTGTCAACTACTACAAGATCGAGCTGCCGATCGCGACCACCACGATCGCATCGGGTGTCGCCAATTTCACGACCACGAGTGGCCTCGCGGACGAGACGAAGCTGCTGTTCGCAGGCGACCTGCAGGGCAACCTGTGGAAACTCGATTTCGCCAACAAGTACCCCGCCGACTGGAATATCAACAGCCTCTCGTACTACAAGAGTAGCGGCACCGCGATCCCGATGTACATCGCAAAGGACGGCTCGGCCAATCTGCAGCCGATCACGATGCCGCCCTATCTTGCGTATGGGCCGAATCGCACATTGATCGTTGCGATCGGCACCGGCAAGTACCTCGAGACGAGCGACAACGCCGGGCCGTTCAAGGCGCAGTCGGTCTACGCGCTGCTCGACAACAACTCGGCAACGCCCGATTCCGGTTCGCCGACGAGCGCGATCTCCGGGCGCGGCCGGCTCCAGATGGCCACCGCCAGTGTCGACGGCACGATCACCAACAGTGCGTTCAGCTGGGGGCGGCCGCTGGACGATGGCGACACCACGAAGCGCTCGGGCTGGTACTTCGACATGCCGAACTCGTCGGCCACCGGCGAGCGTCAGATCAGCGCGTTCACGGTGTTCGGCGCCAAGGTCTATTCCGGTACCGTGATCCCGCCGGCGACGAGTTGCGAGATCGGCAGCGGGCGCAGCTACGAGATCGACCTCTTCACCGGCACCGGATCGCACCTGAACTCGGACGTCGGCATCCTCGGCGAGCCCTTCGTTCTCGCCGTCGGCGATGACACGCTGACCAAGAGCAACTCGGTCGATCAGGGCACGCGCACGACCACGGGCCGCATCGTGCTGCAGGGGTCGGGCTCGCTCAAGAATGCGAAGGGCACGACGGCGGTGGCTGCGGTGTTCCGCATGAGCTGGCGCCAGATCAACAACTACGAGGAAGTGAGGGCGGCGCCATGACGCGCCGAGTGCGTGCGTCGGCGCGGGCCGGCTTCACGCTGATCGAGCTGATGATCACGGTCGCGATCGTCGGCATCCTGGCCGCCATTGCCTACCCCTCGTACCAGGACTCGGTCCGAAAGGGCAAGCGCGCCGAAGGGCGCACCGCGCTGATCGACTTCCTGCAGCAGCAGGAGCGCTTCCTGACGCAGACCGGGAGCTACGCCGTCGTCTCGCCAGGCGCGACGGGCGTCGCATTCAAGACCTTCTCGGGCGACAACGGCACGAACCCGGCCTACAAGATC
The DNA here is from genome assembly GCA_023954175.1 of Rhizobacter sp. Classification (GTDB taxonomy): domain Bacteria; phylum Pseudomonadota; class Gammaproteobacteria; order Burkholderiales; family Burkholderiaceae_C; genus CAIKUF01. The sequence goes on along the minus strand of JAMLIM010000014.1, from coordinate 41,816 downwards.
GGCGCCGAAGCCTGCCCCGGCTCACCGGCGCCCAGCGTGCGCGAGTGCATTCGCGTGCTTGCCGTGCCGCAGTTCACGGACGCCGATGGCGGGACGCTGCGCATCATGAGCACCGGCGTGCGCGACTGCACCGGCAGCAAGCAGACGGTGTGCTGGAAGTGACGCCGGCATGACGCGCGAACCGCAACGCCGCGCGCGCGGCTTCACGTTGATCGAACTGCTGACGACGGTCGCGATCATCGTCATCATCCTCACGCTCGCCGCGCCGAGCTTCACCGCCTTCCAGCGCAACTCCGAACTGACGGGCGTCGCCAACACGATGTTGTCGTCGCTCACCGCGGCGCGCAGCGAGGCGATGAAGCGCGGACGCAACACGCTCGTCGTGCCGTCGGCTGATTGCGCGACCTGGGGCGACGACTGGACCAAGGGCTGGCTCGTGTTCGTCGACAACGATGGCTCGCAGACGATCGATTCAGGTGACGATGTGCTGTCGTGCGAACCGAAGGTGCCCGAGGCCGTCACCGCCGTCACCGGCAGCGCGCCCGAAGGATTTCAGGATTCCGGCGGCAAGCTCTACCTGATGTTCAACGGCTCGGGCTACCCGCGTTTGTTGTCGGGCGCGTTCCAGTCCTCGTCACTGGACTTCACGAACGGCGACTCGACGCGGCGCATCATCTCGAACCCGGCCGGACGGCTGCGCGTTTGCAAGCCGGCGGACGCCGGCTGCACTGCCGCGGCGCTCTGACCGGGCGGAGGCGGCCGAGCAGCGTCAAGTCTCTTCAGGTGACGCAGCCGCGCGCGTCGACCGGCCAGATCGCCTCGACGACACCGCGTTCGAGACCGCCGCGCACGCACACGTAGTGGTCGTGCAGGTTGACGGTCGGGTCGCAATGGCCCGGCACGAGCCAGACGGTCTCGTCGAGCGCGGGGAGTACGGCGCTCACGCCCCCGAGCCCGCCGCGTGTCTGCAGGATGCCGTGCTCGTCGCCGCCGTTGGCAAACGCCAGTTCGCGCTGCCAGACGGCGGGCAGGCCCGAATCGATCGCGTGCGACTTGTGCCCGGCATCGATCACCGCGTGCGCGGTGCCGCGACTGATGACGCGCGCCAGCACGAACAGCGCGTGCTCGAACGCGGGTGCATGTGCTGCGGGTTCGTTGTCCGCATAGTCGCGGTCGAGGAACACGTAGGAGCCGGCCTGAAGCTCGCCGTACACGCCGCTCGCGGCTTCGAACGGGAAGCTGCCGGAGCCCGCGCCGGTGACGAGCGGGCAGGCCAGGCCCAGCGAAGTGATCGCTGCGCGCGCCGCGGACACCCCGCGTACGGCGAGTCGAATCGCCGCCTCGCGCTCGGTGCTGGCGCGGATGTGCTGCGCACCGCCGTGATAGGCCTGCAGCCCGGCGAGGCGCAAGCCGGCGTGCGACGCGACGAGGCGCGCCAGGCCGCCCGCCGCCGCGGGGGCGACGCCGCAGCGTCCCTGTCCGACATCGACCTCGACGAAGACGTCGATCGTGCTGCCGGCGGCCTGCACCGCGCGCGCCAGGCGATCGACGCCGAGCGGTGAATCGACCGCGATTGCGAGGCGTACGCGCTGCGCCAGTGCGGCAACGCGCGCGAGGCGGTCTTCGGCGATCACCTCGTTGCTGATGAAGATGTCGGCGATGCCCTGCGCCGCGAGCGCCTCGGCTTCCGAGGTCTTCTGCACACACACGCCGACCGCACCCGCGGCGATCTGCAGCCGCGCGATCTGCGCGCTCTTGTGCGTCTTCGCGTGTGGTCGCAGCCGCAGGCCACGCTCGCGTGCGAACGCGGCCATGCGCGCGATGTTGCGCTCCAGGGCGTCGAGATCGATGACGAGCGCGGGTGATTCGATCGCCGCGATCGCGTCGCCCACGCGCGCCGGCGCCGGTCTCATGCGGGCCGCCGCCTGACGATCGGGGTGGTCGCAGGGGCGGAGTCGTCGGCGACGGGCCGCATTCGCTCGCCTCGATCCCCGCTGCGCGGGGCCCCGCTTTCGCGGCTCATGCGGGCCGCCTCCTGACGATCGGCGCCGTTGCCAAGGTCGAGTCGTCGGCGCCTGGCCGCATGCGCTCGCTTCGATCCCCGCTGCGCGGGGCCCCTCTTTCGCGGCTCATGCGGCGTGCGGCGCGCTTGCGCTCGCCTCGTCGTTGTCGTCGAGCGCGGCTTCCAGGTGCAGCGTGTCGCCCCAGCCGACGAGGGTGAAGTCCTCGCCGTTGAAGAGCAGCCGGTTGATGCTCGCGTTGCCGAGCTGCCAGGTGCGTGTTGCCTGCAGCGAGACGCGCGTCGCGGCGCGGTACAGGCAGTCGAGCACGCCGCCGTGCGCAACGAGCGCGATCGTCTCGCCCGGATGGCGCGCCGCGAGGCGGGCCGCGCAGGCAACGCTTCTCGCGTCGAAGGCGATGAGCGTCTCGCCGCCTTCAGGGCTGAAGTCGACATCGCGAGCGCGCCAGCGTCGGGCTGCCTCGGGCCAGCGCTGATCGAGCTCGGCCAGGGTGTGCCCTTCGAACACGCCGAAGTGCCGTTCGCGCAGGCCGGTGTCGCGCTGCAGCGGCAAGCCGCAGCGCCGGGCGATCGCCTCTGCGGTCTGTGCGGCACGCAGCAGGTCGCTCGTGTAGAGCGTGCTGATGCCGGCATCGGCGAGGGCGTCGGCCACCTGCCGCGCCTGGCGTCGGCCGGCGTCGTTGAGTTCGATGTCGAGCTGGCCCTGCAGGCGCGTCTGCGCGTTCCACGCGGTTTCGCCATGGCGGATGGCGACAACGAGTGTCGCGTGCGCCGGCGTCGCGCGCAGCTTCAAACGCCCCAGACGATGTCGGCCCCGGCGTCGTGCGAGCGCCGGATCAACTCGAGCAGCGGCCAGACGCGTTGGCGCAGCGTGACGGCGTTGCGCGCCGGCAGCTTGCGGCCCTCGGCCTGGGCTTCGGCATCGGCGTCGCGTCGGGCCTGCTCCTCCTCGGCGACGGCGGCTTCGATCGCGGCCGTCGCCGCCGGCATCGCCGCCACTTCGAGGATGCCCTTGGCCTGCGGCTCACGGCCGATGATGCGCAACACCTGCTCGCCGTTTTCTTCGAGCATGATCACGTCGCCGGCGGCCTTGGATTTGAACTTGTACAGCATGGTCAGGGGGCGCCGTACATGTAGGCGCGCTGGAAGGGATAGACCGATTGTGCACCCCGCATCGGGCCCTCGGCGACGTTGCCGCTCGGCTTTGCCGCGAGCATCTGGAAGAGCGCGATCCAGCCGTGCTCGAAGCACATCGCGCTGCCCGCGAGGTAGAGCCGGTAGGCGCGCACCACGTTGTCGCGCGTCGCCTCGCGCGCTTGGCCCAGGCGCGCTTCGAGCGCGTCGCTCCAGTGCCACAGGGTGCGCGCGTAGTGCGGCCGCAGGTTCTCGACGTCGACCGCCTCGAGGCCGGCTTCGCTCATGACCTCGAGCACATGCGACATGTGTTCGAGCTCGCCGCCGGGGAAGATGTAGCGGTCGATGAAGTCGCCCATGCCGGCGCCGAGCTGCTCGTTGCGCGTGCCGCCCGCGGTGATGCCGTGGTTCATCAGGAGGCCGCCCGGCGCGAGCAGGCGCCAGACCTTGCCGAAATAGGCCGGCAGCATCGCGCGGCCGACATGCTCGAACATGCCGACCGAGGCGATCTTGTCCCACGGCGCGTCCTCCGGCAGCTCGCGGTAGTCGCGCAGTTCCATCGTCACCCGGCCGCGCAGGCCGCGCTCGTCGATCAGGCGATTCACGTGCGCATGCTGGTTCTTCGACAGCGTGATGCCGCTGGCGGTCACGCCGTAGTGCTCGGCGGCCCACAGCAGCAGGCCGCCCCAGCCGGCGCCGATGTCGAGGAAGCGCTCGCCTTCGCGCAGCATGAGCTTCCTGCAGATGTGGTCGAGCTTGGCCTGCTGCGCCTCGGCCAGCGTCATCTCGGGGTGCTTGAAGTAGGCGCAGGAATAGACGCGCAGCGGATCGAGCCAGAGCGCGTAGAAGTCGTCCGAGACGTCGTAGTGGAACTGCACCTGGCGCGCGTCGGCCTCGACCCTGTGATTCGCGCGCGAGCGGCTGAGGCGGGCGATGCCGCGCCACCAGCCGAGGGGCCCGCGGTCGGCGCGGGTCGCGGTCGGGTCGGCCTCGATCATCTGCGTCGCGACCGCCATCAGGTCGCGCACGCTGCCGTCGAAGTCGAGCCTGCCCTCGACGTGATCCTGCGCGACGCGCCCGACTTCGCCGCTGGCGATGTGCGCGAGGGGCGACAACTCGTTGAGCCTGATCGTCACCTTGGCCGCGTCCGGGCCGAAGCGCTGGCCGCCGGGCAGCACGACGGCGAGCGAAGTGGCGAGCGTTTCGAGCTTGCGCTCGAGCAGGTTGTGCAGTGGGTTCATCCGGCGGCGGCGAGGCATCCCGGGCTGGGCCCGACGCCTCGCGTCGAGGTTCGCGTCGGTGTCCCGGTCAGGGCCGACTTTACGGACGAATGCGCGCCCTTGGCAAGGACCTGACCCTCGCCGCGTGTCGGCTGGCGCTGAGCCAGCGCAACGAATGCGTCGGAATCAGCCGACCAGCTGCAGCGGGCGCGACGCCTGCGTCGCCGAAGCAAGCGCGAAGAGGCTCGCCGCATCGAGCGCCGGCGCGAACAGGAAGCCCTGGTACAGGTCGCAGCCGGCGGCCCGCAGGAAGCGGCGCTGCGCCTCGGTCTCGACGCCTTCGGCGATGATCTGCAGGTGCAGCGCGCGCCCCATGCTGATGATGGCCGTCGCGATCGCGGCATCGCTCTCGTCGCCCGGCAGGCCGTCGATGAAGCTGCGGTCGATCTTGAGCTGACCGATCGGGAAGCGCTTCAGATAGCCGAGGCTCGAATAGCCGGTGCCGAAGTCGTCGATCGAAAGTCGCACGCCGAGCGCTGCCAACGCCTGCAGGCGCGCGAGTGCCTCCTGCGCGTCCTGGATCAGGATCGACTCGGTCAGCTCGAGTTCGAGCGCCTTCGCCGGCAGCCCCGAAACATGCAGTGCGCGCGCGACGCTCGCGACGAAGTCGGTCTTCTGGAACTGGAGCGCCGAGACGTTGATCGCGACGACGATGTCGAGCCCGCGCGCGCGCCACTGCGCGGCCTGGCGCACCGCTTCGGCGAGCACCCAGTCGCCGATCGTCGCGATGAAACCGCTCTCCTCGGCAACGGGGATGAATTCGGCCGGCGCCATCTCGCCGAGGTCCGGGTCGCGCCAGCGCAGAAGCGCCTCGGCGCCGACGACGCGCCCGGTCGCGCAATCGACCTGCGGCTGGTAGTGCAGCCGGAACCTGCCGTGGGCCAGCGCCTGGCGCATCGCATGGTCGATGCGCATGCGGCTCTTCAGGTCCACGTCCTTGCGCGGCTGGTGAAAGCGGTAGCCGGCGCGGCCGCTTTCCTTGACGCTGTACATCGCCTTGTCGGCATGGCGCAGCAGCTCGTCCACGCTGGCGCCGTCGTTCGGGAAGAGCGCGATGCCGATGCTGCAGGTCACCGTGAAACTCAGCCCGCCCTGCGCGAAGGGCCGCGCCATGGCGTCGATCACGCGCTGCGCGGTCGACTCGGCGCCCGCGACATCGGCCTGGTGCATGACGACGACGAACTCGTCGCCGCCGAGGCGCGCGACGGTGTCGACCTGACGCAGGCAGGACTTGATGCGCTCGGCGACATCGATCAGCACCCGGTCGCCAAGCTGATGCCCGAGCGAATCGTTGATGTGCTTGAAGCGGTCGAGATCGAGGAACAGCAGCGCGAACGGCGTGCCGTCGCGACGCCCCATCGCGAGCGCGTGCTCGATGCGGTCCGACAGCAGCCGGCGGTTCGGCAGCCCGGTCAGGGGGTCGGTGTGCGAGAGCTGCTCGATGCGCTGGTGCGCCTCGAGGCGCGCGGTGATGTCGCGAAACGAGTACACGCGGCCGATCGGCTGCCCGCGGCTGCATTGCGGCAGCGTGACGCGCTCGATCACGCGGCCGGAGCGAAGCTTGAAGACATCGCTCGTCTGCAGCAGCGGCGCCTCCTCGATCGCCGCGAGCCGTTCGACGTAGGCGTCAGGGTCGGCGACGCTGCGCTGCATGCAGCTGCGCAACGCGGCATCGTCGCGCCGCACGAGCACCTCGGCATCGAGCCCCCAGAGCGCGGCGAAGCGTTGGTTGAAGGCGCTCACGCGCCCGGCGAGGTCGGTCACGAGGATGCCGTCGGCGGTCGATTCGAGCGTCGCGCGCAGGCCGGCGAGCAGCGCCTCGCTCTCGCGCTCGGCGCGCGTTTCGCTGCTGCGGTCGTGCAGCGCGACGATGTACACGCCGGCGTCGCCGTCGGCGGCCGCGACGCGGCACGCGCTGCGTGTCACCGGCAGCACTTCGCCGTCCGCGCGCGTGACGAGGGTGTCGGAGACGATGCGATCGGACTGGCCGAGGGCGACCTCGTCCCAGAAGCACAGATCCTGCGGCGTTGCGCACAGCTCGCGCACCGGCCGGCTGCGCAGCGCCTCGGCCGGCAGGCCGAACAGCTGCGCGGCAGCGCTGTTGGCGGCGAGCACGCGAAGTGTCGTCGCGTCCACCAGGCAGACCGCCTCGGGCAACGCCTCGATCAGCGTTGCCTGGATCGGGTGGGCTGATCGGGCTGGCTGGACCGGCTCGGCTGACTCGGCTGAGGCAGGTGTCTCCCCGCACGCAGGCACGCTCGATGCCCGTGCCGAGTCTGTCACCCGATCGTCTCCGTCTCGAGTTCGTGCGCCGGCTCGAAGAAGTACGCGACGCGCGGACGCGGGGCGAGGAACTCGAGCGCTTCGCGCGGCAATCCGAGCGGTTTCAAACTGCGGCGGATGCCGATCTTCGGCTCGTTCTCCAGATCGAGCAGCAGGGCGTCGGCGGCGGTCACGACGCTGTCGTGCACCAGCACGCGCGGCTTGAGGGGCCGGTTCGCGTTGACGGCAACGACGAGCGCGAAGCGGTCGTCCGTCAGCTGCACCGCCGAGCCCGGCGGGTAGACGCCCATCATCTTGACGAAGGCGCCCATGATCGTGGCGTCGAACTTGGTCTTGCCCTGCGCGAACAGCAGTGACAGCGCCTCGTGCGGCGTCAGCGCGCGCGAGGGCACGTTCGGATTGCACAGGTTGTCGTAGCGGTTGACGAGCGCGACGATGCGCGCCGCGACGCTCATGCGCTCGCTTGTCAGGCGCCGCGGAAAGCCGCTGCCGTCGGCGTGCTCGTGGTGCTGCTCGATCACCCAGCGCGCGCCTTCGGCGAGGCCCATGCGCTGTGCGTGCGCGCTGCCGTGCGCGACGTGCTCCTGGTAGTAGAGCGACTCGGACTGCGAGAAGTGATCTTCCCGGTGGCGTAGGCGTTCGGGCAGGTCGAGCTTGCCGACGTCGTGCAGCAGTGCGCCGACGCCCAGGTCGAGCATGTCCGACTCGGCGAGGCCGAAGGTCTTGCCCAGCAGCAGCGCGATCACCGTCACGTTGATCGCGTGCGCCGAGGCCTTGTCGCCTGCCGCTTCGCTGAGCAGGCGGATGCAGGTCTCACCCGCGCCCAGCATCTTGTCCACCAGCGCGCGCGACAGGGCCTCGGACTGCTCGCGCGCAAGCTTGGGTTTGGATGGCACGAGGTCGGTCAGCGTCTTGCAGGCGAGATTGGCCTCGGCGAACTGGCGCTGGCACAACTGCAGCGATGCGCGCTGCGCGGCGAGCGCCTCCTTGCGCCTGCGCTCTGCCGTTTCCGGACCCGCGGCGTCGCCCGCCGCGCGTTGCGCGTGACCGACGGGCGCGTCTGCCGGCGCGGGGGCAGCCGCGGCGCGGGAGTGCGCGGCGCTGCCGGGCGCGGTGACGCCGTCGAGATCGGCGCGCGTCGACGCGCGCCGAAGATCATCGGTGTGAGGCGCGGCGCGACCGGCGGCATCTGGCGCAGCGCCCTTGGCCGCCGGTTCGGCGGCGCGATCGGCGTCGGGGCTGGAGGCGCGCGCCTCGGAGGGGTGTGTTTCGAGCGCGTCGTGCGCCGTGTCCAGATCGCTCTTGTCGGGGCTCCAGCGCACCGACTTCAGGCCGAGCGAGCGGATCGTCGCGATCTGCTGCGGCGAGCTGATCTTGAAGTTGCTGAGCGGAAACGGGTGTGCCAGCCATCCGCCCTTGAGGTGGATGAACATGCCAACGCGCAAGTCGTTGATGGCGGCGAAATGTTGCGAAGCGGTGTCGCTCATCGTTCGGGTTCGGTGGGCAGCGCGCCGCCCTGGGAATGGGCGGTCTGAGGTGCTCTTCGGCAGGGCGCGCGCCCGACTTGAGTGGCGGCCCGGCGCCGCGCCCCGCAAACCGGGGGGTCCCGCGCGGTCGCATGCTTTGGTGTGCGGTAGTGCCGGTTCAGCGGTCGATGCGGGTGGCGAGCACGATCGCCGAGGTCGTGCGCTCGACGCCGTCGACCGTCCCGATGCGGTCGATCAGCGTGTCGAGCTCGCCGATCGAGGCCGCGGCGACGATCGCGATGAGGTCGAACGGGCCGCTCACCGAATGCAGCACACGCACTTCGGGGATCTTGCGCAGGGCCTGTTCGATCGCGCCGCTCTGGCGCGGCGCGAGCGTGATCAGCACGTGCGCCCGCACGAGGTGGGCCTCGACTTCCTCGGCGACGACGACAGAGTAGCCGGCGATGACGCCCTGGCGCTCGAGCCGCTCGATGCGGCTTTGCACCGTCGTGCGCGAGAGCTGCAGGCGCCGCGCCAGCTCGGCGGCCGGCGTGCGTGCGTTCTCGCGCAGCAGGGCGAGCAGCGCGGTATCGGTCGTGTCCAGCGTTGGTTTCGGCATAGTGCAGACTGATAGCCTTCGAGATGCCGAATTATTCCATTCACTTCGACGAAGTGTCTACTGCGTTTTGCCGGCAATGCGGCCACAATGAACCGGTGATTTGAACGCCACGGGAGGCCGCAGCATGAAGAACATCCTCGTCATCGGCGCCGGCAAGATCGGTGCCGTCGTCGCCGAATTGCTGGCCCACGCGCAACCGGCCAGCGGCGGCGCGTATCGCGTCACGCTCGCCGACCGTTCGGCCGAGGTGCTCGCCGAGATCGATGCGCTCAAGCATCGGCCGGCGCGGCTGTCGACCCTGCGCCTGGATGTCGACGACCCGGCCGCGCTGCGTGCCGCGCTCGAAGGCAAGTTCGCGGTGCTGAGTGCGGCGCCCTATCACCTGACGCTGCAGGTCGCGCGCGCCGCGCGCGACGCGGGTGTTCACTATCTCGATCTGACCGAGGACGTGGCGAGCACGCGTGCCATGCGCGAGATCGCGGCCGGCGCCGCGACCGCCTTCATTCCGCAGTGCGGCCTGGCGCCGGGCTTCATCTCGATCGTCGCCGCCGACCTGACGCGCCGCTTCGACAGCCTGGACAGCGTGCGCCTGCGGGTCGGCGCGCTGCCGACCTACCCGAGCAATGCGCTGAACTACAACCTGACCTGGAGCACCGACGGCGTCATCAACGAATACTGCGAGCCCTGCGAGGCGATCGTCGACGGCCAGGTGCGCGAAGTGCCGGCGCTTGAAGAACGTGAGGAATTCTCACTCGACGGCGTGCTCTACGAGGCGTTCAACACCTCGGGCGGCCTGGGAACGCTGTGCGAAAGCCTGGCCGGCAAGGTGCGCTCGCTCAACTACCGCACCATCCGCTATCCCGGGCATGCGGCGATCATGAAGGCGCTGCTGAACGACCTGCGCCTGCGCGACCGGCGCGATGTGCTCAAGGACATCCTCGAGCAGGCCGTCCCGGCGACGCTGCAGGACGTGGTCGTGATCTTCGTCACCGCGAGCGGCTGGAAGGACGGGCGCCTGCAGCAGCATACGTATGTGCGCAAGGTCTACAGCCAGCCGATGCACGGCACGCTTCGAAGTGCGATCCAGGTCACGACCGCGAGCAGCCTTTGCGCCATGCTCGACCTGCTCGCGCAGGGTCGGCTGCCGCAATCGGGCTTCGTGCGCCAGGAGCAGCTCGCGCTCGACGACTTCCTGTCGAACCGCTTCGGGCGCGTGTACGCTGCCGAGGCGATGGCGAAGGCCGCGTAGCCGCGTAGCCGCGTAGCCGCGTAGCCGCGTAGTCGCGTCGGCCGCGAAGACGGCCTTTCGGCGCGCCGCTTCGCCTGGCGCCGGGCGCAGCGCGGTGGGCGGTTCGGGCGCGGTCAGTAGAAGTACACGCCCATGCGCAACTGCCCGATCACCATCCGGCCGTTGCCGCTCGCGGCGCCGCTGACGCGGCCGGTGCCGAGCTCGAACATGCACTTGAGCTCGGGGCGCAGGTACCAGTTGAGCGAGGTCATCAGCATCGTCAGCTTGCCGCCCTGCACCGTGCCGTCGCTCAGGTTGGTGTACGAGACGCGCGCCGCCGCCTCGAGCGCGCCCCAGCCGGCGTCCGGGCCGAAGCCGAAGTTGCGCAGCGGGATCAGGCGGCCCGGCTCGCCCCTGTCGCGCTCGTAGGGGCGGCTCTCGCCGGTCAGGTACCAGCTCGCCAGCGCGTAGACGCCGCCGAAGTCGAGGATGCCCGCGGAGGTGGTCTCGATCCGCGACCAGATCAACTCGCCCTGGGCGCTGAACGGCCCCTTGACCCACAGCAGTTCGGCGTCGAAGGTGGCGGCGCCGGACGCGTCGATGTCGCCGGTATCGATGACGTAGGGGGCGAGGTAGCTCTCCGGCCGGCTGCGGTAGCGGATCTCGCCGCCCGATGAGAACTGCAGGTTCGTGCTCAGCCCGAGGTGCAGGTAGCGATTCGCGCTCGGGTGGCCCTCCGAGATGTCGTCCACCACGAGCCCGGTGGTGCGGCCCATGATGTTGGCGAAGCTCTTGCTGCCGCTGCCGTAGTCGCCGCCGCGGCCGATGCCGGCGTAGGCGCCGAGCGCCCAGGTGGCGCGCTTGTCGAGGAAGGTGCTGTAGGCCTGCACGCCGGGCTGCGACGGTGGCGCCATCGCCTGCAGCGGCGCGGCCGGTTCCATGAACGGAATGTCCCAGCTGCTCGTCAGCACCTGCAGGCCGACCGGCGGCGTGAACTGCCCGAACTCGACCGTTCCCAGGTAGCGCACGCCGGGAATCCCGATGTAGGCCTGGGTCACGGTGAAGCTGCCCGGCACGTAGCCCAGATCGACCCGGTAGTTGAAGCCGACGCCGAAGATCGACGCGCCTTTGGCCGTCAGGCGCGCGCGGCGCAGATCGAAGCCGTCGTCGAAGCCCGTGAGGCTGCCTTGAGTGGCATAGCCGGCGCCGTCCACTTCGAGCCGGCCGCCGATGCTGCCGGCCAGCTTCACTTCCTGGAAGTTGAGGATCGGGACTGCCGACAGCGTGCTCTCGAACACCGTCCGCTGCGAGGCCGAGAAGTCGAGGCCATGCCACATCTCCCAGCCGTAGGTCCACTTGAAGCCCTGTTCCTCCCCGGCAGGGACGTTCGGCGTGACCTGGGTCTCGACCTTCTCGCCCTTGACCTTCGCGCCCTCGATGTGCCCCCCTTCGATCTTCGGCCCTTCGATGCGCTCGGCCTGCTCGGCCGCGCTCGCCGCGATCGCAGGCGGGGAGGGCGCCTTGCCGTCACCGGCCTGCGCGAGCGCGGTGCCTGCCAGCGCGAAGGCCAGCCAGAAGGCGAGGGCCGTGCGAGCGCGCCGACGCAGCGCGCGTGCAACCAACTTCATGCGGGCCATGCGGTCTGGGGGCGTTCCTCTGATGCCTGCGCGGGCCGCGCCTGTTGGCGCCGCCCGCGCGTCGTCGCGTTCGCGTCGATTGTCGCCCGCCCGCGGCGAACCCCGGCGTGGCGCGGGCCTGCGAGACAATGACACACGACACCACGCACCGGGAGCCCCCATGACGCACGCCTTCATCTGCGATGCCATCCGCACACCCTTCGGCCGCTACGGCGGTGCCCTGTCCTCGGTCCGCACCGACGATCTCGCCGCGCTGCCGATCAAGGCGCTGATCGAGCGCAATCCGAAACTCGACTGGGGCGCGGTCGGCGACGTGCTCTATGGCTGCGCGAACCAGGCCGGCGAGGACAACCGCAACGTCGCGCGCATGGCGGCACTGCTCGCCGGGTTGCCGATCGAGGTGTCCGGCGCGACGATCAACCGGCTGTGCGGATCGGGCATGGACGCGGTCGGCAGCGCGGCGCGCGCGATCCGTTGCGGCGAGGCCGACCTGATGATCGCCGGCGGCGTCGAGAGCATGAGCCGCGCGCCGTTCGTGATGCCGAAGGCGGAGAGCGCCTTCTCGCGCGCGAACGCGGTCTACGACACGACGATCGGCTGGCGCTTCGTCAACAGGCTGATGAAGGCGCAGTACGGCATCGACTCGATGCCCGAGACGGCGGAGAACGTCGCCGTCGAATTCGGCATCGAGCGCGCTGCGCAGGACCGCATGGCGCTCGCCTCGCAGACGAAGGCGCTTGCGGCGCAGCAGTCGGGCTTCTTCGACGCCGAGATCGTGCCCGTCAGCCTGCCGCAGAAGAAGGGCGATCCGGTCGTCGTCGCACGCGACGAGCATCCGCGCGAGACATCGATGGAGGCGCTTGCCCGGCTCAAGCCGATCGTGCGGCCCGAAGGCAGCGTCACCGCCGGCAATGCGTCGGGCGTCAACGACGGCGCCTGCGCCTTGCTGCTCGCGAGCGAAGGCGCCGCGAAGACGCACGGCCTCGTGCCGCGCGCACGCGTCGTCGGCATGGCGGCGGCCGGCGTCGCGCCGCGCATCATGGGCATCGGCCCGGCGCCGGCGACGCGCAAGGTGCTGGCGCTGACCGGGCTGACGCTGGCCGACATCGACGTCATCGAACTCAACGAGGCGTTTGCCGCACAGGGCCTCGCCGTGCTGCGCGACCTCGGCATCGCCGACGACGACACGCGCGTGAATCCGAACGGCGGGGCGATCGCGCTCGGCCACCCGCTCGGCGCAAGCGGCGCGCGGCTCGTGACGACCGCCATCAACCAGCTCGAACGCAGCGGCGGGCGCTACGCGCTGTGCACCATGTGCATCGGCGTCGGGCAGGGCATCGCGCTCGTCGTCGAGCGCATTTGAAGTGAAATGGCTGACTTCGACCGCGAAGGTGCGTTCAGGTGTTCGATCGCGCACTTGCCTTGCGCTGCAGACGCGAGGCGTTGCCGGTGTGCGTGGAAGCCTGTGTGAGCCAAGTGTGGCGGAACGCGCCTGCGGTCACTGGCGCGGCAAAGGCGTGCCCGGGCAGTCCGCGGCGCTTCACCTCCGCGGTCGGCGCTTCGCGCCGACTGCCCTGCGATGCTCGGTCTCGCGGCCACGTCGCTCAACTCACTACGCTCACTGCGTTCGCTCCGTTCAGACAATCGCGACGGGTCAGATCACGAAGCGCGCTGCGCGCGCGGCCACGAGCCCTGTGCTTCTCGGCGCTCCGCAGGCGCGCCGTGGTCTGCCCGGGCACGCCTTTGCAGGCAACGCAGTGGTGCGCGACGAACGAGAAGAACCGTCGCGCCGGGCGGTGCCCGCCGGGGGCGATTTGTGGAGCGACGAGGATCGCAGGACAGGGGTCGGCGCGCGCAGCGCGCTTCGTGAACTGACTCGTCGCAACTGTCTGAGCGCAACGAACGAAGTGAGTGAAGCGAGTTCTGCGACGCGACCCCTGGCCGAGAACCGCAGTGCAGTCGGCGCCGTGCGCCGACCGCGCAACCATGAGCCCCCGGCGGGTACCGCCTGGCGCGACGCGCAGGCGCAGCGCCGCCCGCGCATCCGCGAGCTCCTGGCGGGTGCCGCCTGGTGCGACGTGCAGGCGCTCGAACCCCCGCGGGGTACCGCCTGGCGCGGCGCGAAAGCGCTCGAGCTCTCGCCGAAGACCGTGTGGCGCGACGCAAACGTGCTCAAGTTCAAACCCTGCCCGCAAGCGCAAGCCAAGGCCCGCGAACAAGCACCGAGATGTCAGCGCTTCGTGCGTTGCGGGTCACGCGCAGTGCGGTGGAGCAACTGAGATGATCGTCGTCGCCCGTTCGCATCTCGCGGGGCGAGCGGTCCACGCACGATAGAGACGGCGCGCATGAAACTGCTGATCCTCGGCGGCGGCGTGTTCCTTGGCCGCGCCTTGCTCGATGCGGCGCTTGGGCGCGGCCACGCGGTCAGCGTGTTCAATCGCGGCCGGGCGCGGCAGGACTGGCCGGCCGACGTGCAGGTGCTGCGCGGCGACCGCCGAGGCGACTTGTCGGCGCTCGCTGGCGGCGGCTGGGACGCGGTGATCGACACCTGCGGCTACGCGCCGGCCGACGTCGTGCCCACCGCGCAGTCGCTGGCCGGTTGCGCGCGCTACCTCTTCGTCTCCAGCATCTCGGCCTATGCGTCGCTCGCCGAACCTGGGCAGGACGAGCGCGCGGCGCTGGCGAGCGCCGAGGGGCTCGCCGCGGACGCGGCGGTGACGGGCGAGACCTACGGCCCGCTCAAGGCCGAGTGCGAGCGCGTGCTCACGCGGCTGCTCGGCGAGCGCTTGATCGTCGTGCGGCCGGGGCTGATCGTCGGCCCGGGCGATCCGAGCGGGCGTTTCAGCTACTGGCCGTGGCGCGCCGCGGGCGGCGGCGCGATGCTCGTGCCGGCGGTGCCGCCGTCGGCGCGGCTGCAGTTCATCGACGTGCGCGACCTGGGGGCTTGGATGCTCGCGTTGCTCGAAGCGGGCGCGCACGGTGTATTCAACGCCACCGGCCCGGCCGGCGCCGACGCTCTTGGTTGGGATGAATTGATCGAAGCCTGCCGAGCCGGCGCACGGGCGATCGGCAGCCCAGTGAGCGAGCCCGTTGCGGTGCTCGAGGCCTTGCTGCTCGCGCAGGGCGTCGCGCCGTGGACCGAACTGCCGCTGTGGATGCCGTCGAGCGACGCCGAAACTGCCGGCCTGATGACGATCGATATCACCCGCGCGGTCGGCGCCGGGCTGCGCACCCGGCCGCTGGCAGAGACGGTGCAAGCGGTGCTGGCCGACGGGATACCGGCGGCGGACGATCCGCGCATCGCCGCCAAGCTGTCGCGCGCGCGGGAGGCCGAGCTGATCGCGCTCGCCCGGCGCGGGAGCGATCCAGATTGAAGGCCAAGGAGCAGCCGCCATGACGCGTGCCCTGAACGCTTGCGCATCGCGCGTCCTGGCCACCCTCGCGATGGTGGCCACGATTGGATGCGCTGCGCCCGCCAGCCACGCCGCGGAGGCCACGGCGGTCGACAAGCTGCCGATCTCCCGCATCAAGCTCCCGCCCGGCTTCAAGGTCGAGGTCTTCGCCAGCGGCGTGCCCGACGCGCGCAGCCTGCGCGAGGGCGAGCGTGGCACGGTGTTCGTCAGCTCGCGTTCGGCCGGCAAGATCCACGCGATCGTCGAAACGGACGGCAAGCGGCAGCTGAAGGTCGTCGCCTCCGGCCTCAACGTGCCCAACGGCATCGCGCTTCACGACGGCGCGCTCTATGTCGCAACGATCTCCGAGATCACGCGCTACGACGGCATCGAGAGCCGGCTCGACAACCCGCCCAGGCCGGTGACGGTCTACGACAAGCTGCCTGGGGAGCGCGCGCACGGCTGGAAGTTCATCGCGATCGGCCCCGACAACAAGCTCTACGTGCCGGTCGGTGCGCCGTGCAACGTCTGCGAACCGCCGCCCGGCTACGCGCAGATCCGGCGCATGAATCTCCACGGCAGCGGCGTCGAGGTCATCGCCGAGGGCGTGCGCAACACCGTCGGCTTCGATTTCGACCCCAGGGACGGCAGCCTCTGGTTCACCGACAACGGCCGCGACTGGATGGGTGACGATCAGCCGGACGATGAGCTGAACCACCTCACGCAACCGGGCAGGCAGCATTTCGGCTTTCCGTTCTGCCATCAGGGCATGCTGCCCGACCCGCAGTTCGGTCGGGGCAAGAACTGCGCCGAGTTTGCCCAGCCGGCGCAGCTGCTCGGGCCGCACGCGGCAGCGCTGGGGATGCGCTTCTACACCGGCTCGATGTTTCCCGCGAAGTACCGCGGCGCGATCTTCATCGCCCGCCACGGCCCCTGGAACCGCTCGCAGAAGTTCGCCGCCGACGTCGTCGTCGCCCTGCCCGACGGCAAGGGCGGCTTCTCGACGATCGAGCCCTTCCTCAGCGGGCTGGTCGAGAACAACGCCTTCCTCGGCCGGCCGGTCGATGTGCTGGTGCGCAAGGATGGCTCGCTGCTCGTCAGCGACGACTTCAACGGCGCCGTCTACCGCATCAGCTACGGCCCTTGAACGGCGCGGCGCTGCGCGCCGGCCGTCATGGCGCCGCGCGGATCATGCGCCGCAGCTTGCCGCTGCTGCCGCGCTGCAAGGGCTGGCCGGCTTCACTGACGATGCGCAGGCCGCGGACGCCGTCGCGCCTGGCCAGTGCGGCGAGCGACTGCTGGCATCGCGTGAGCGCCGCGTGCGCCGCGTCGCCCTCCAGCCCGACACGCAGGCACAGGGTGCGCTTGTCGCGCTGGTGCAACTGGAAGTCGAACACACCGGCCTCTTCCTCGAGCAGGGTCGAGATCGCGAGCGGCAGCCAGGTGACGTGCCGCCCGTGCGCGTCGTGCAGCACGAGCGGATCGTCCTCGCGGCCCTGCACCGCGATCACCGGCAGTGGCGAGCCGCAGCCGCACGGCTCGGGCGAGACGCACAGGCTGTCGCCGAGGTCGTAGCGGAGCAGCGGCTGCACGTGGTTGGCCAGATTCGTCAGCAGCGTCGTGTGGGAGACGACGCCCGGCGGCACGGGCCTGAACGAAGCGTCGACCGGTTCCAGAATCACCCAGTCGGCATTCGTATGCATCCGGCCCTCGCGGCACTCCCAGCCGATCGCGAGGAACTCCGACGCGCCGTAGCTGTTGCGCACGCAGCAGCCAAAGCTGCGCTCGATGTGGCGGCGCACTTCGGCCGTCAGCGTTTCGCCGCCGGTCCAGATCTCCTCCGGCCGGATGTGCAAGGCGCCGGCGCGCGCCTGCTCGGCGAGCAGCGCCACCGCCGTCGGGTAGCTCACGAGGATGGTCGGCGCCATCGCGTTGAGATCCGCCACCAGTTCGGCCACCGGGCGCATCAGCGACAGGGTGTGAAACGCCGCGCCCATCCACGGGTTGAGACGCCGCAGCCGCTCGACCGAGACGACACTCGCAAAGTGCCCGCCGGTGGCGCCGACGAAGGCGAGGCGCTCGCTGAGATAAAGCGGATCGAACAGGCGCCGCATCGGCCGCAGCGCATGGCGGCGCAAGGCTTCGAGCGCGTCGTAGACGGCCAGCGCCTGCGCGTCCTGCACGAACACACCCGGCGTGCCGCTCGTGCCCGAGCTCTCCCACACGACGTAGCGGCCGAGAAAGGCCTCGCCGACGCGTGACGGGTCATCCATGAACGCGCGCAGCGCGGGCCGGGTGATGGCAGGGTCGGTGATCCAGTCGTCGAAGCGGGCCATCAGCTCGGCCTTCGTGACGACGGGCAGCGCGCCGAGGTCGGTCTCGCCGCGGGCGGCGCCGGGTTGGGCCGCAAGCCGCTCGCGCCAGAAGCGGGAACGCTGCCGCGCCGTACTGACGAGGGCGCGCAAGCGGCTGGCCTGGCGCGAGCGGATGGCGCTCGCGCCGAGCCGGTTCACCGCCGTGACGTCGAGACTGGCGGCCGACAGGCGCAGCGCGTCGAAGACCGGCGGGGCGTGAGCGGGGGGTGCCATGGCCGGTCGTCGCAGCTCGATCAGGCGGCTGCGGGCGGGTCGTCGGCCGCCGCTGCAGCAATCTCGTCGGGTTCGGCCTCGGGCGCGGGCGGCGGCTTGACGAGCACGACCGGCACCGGGCTCGCGTGCAGCACCGACTGCGAGACCGAGCCGAGCAGCGCCTGGCGCAACGCGCCCATGCCGCGCGCGCTCATCACGATCATCTCGCAGCCGTAGTTCTCGGCCGTCTCGACCAGCATGTTGCCCGGGTCCCCGCTCGCGACTTCGCTCTCGCAGTCGAGCCCCGCCGCGCGCAGCAAGGCCCTGGCCGGCTCGATCGCGTGCGCGCCGGCGGCGCTGCTCACCTCGTGCAGGACCTTGGCGTCGTGGGCGACGACCATCTCGTAGAGCGTGGCCGGTTCCTGCACGTTGCAGAGCACGATTTGCAGCGCAAGGCCCTCGCGCGCCAATCGAATCGCGAATCGCACCGCGTCGAGCGCAGCCTCGGAGCCGTCCACCGGCAGCAGTATCTTCATCGGGTTCCTCCGTCTTGAGTGTCGGCGCGGGAAGTCGCGCGGTGCTTGAGCCTGCGCAATCGCTGCCCAGGCCGATCATGCCTGCTGACGGTCGTCGCACTCAAGCCGCGCACATGGCGTACGCTCGAGAACGCGCCAAGGCCGGCCCACCGGAGTCTTTGTCACGTGAGCATTCGCAATCTCGACTTCCTGTTCGACCCTTCGTCGGTCGCCGTCATCGGCGCCTCCGATCGGCCGGCAAGCGTCGGCGCGACGGTCTGGCACAACCTGCTGACGGCGGGCTACGGCGGGGCACTCTACGCGGTCAACCCCAAGCATCGCCAGATCGACGGCCGGCAGGTGCATCCGAACCTCGCCGCGTTGCCGGCGGCGCCCGACCTCGCGATCATCTGCACGCCGCCGGCGACCGTGCCGGGGCTCGTTGCCGAACTCGGCAAGCGCGGCACGCGCGCCGTGATCGTGATGACGGCGGGGCTGGACGCCGAGCAGAAGCAGGCGGTGCTCGACGCCGCGCAGCCGCATCTGCTGCGCCTGCTCGGCCCCAACTGCATCGGGCTCTTGACGCCCCGGCTCAAGCTCAACGCCAGCTTCGCGCACACCGACGCGCTGGCCGGCGAGATGGCCTTCGTCTCGCAGTCGGGCGCGCTCGTGACGGCGATGCTCGACTGGGCGCGCGCAAGGCAGATCGGCTTCTCGCACTTCGTCTCGCTCGGCGAGAGCATGGATGTCGACTTCGGCGACATGCTCGACTATCTGGCGAGCGACGTGCGCACGCGCTCGATCCTGCTCTACGTCGAGTCGATCGTGGCGGCGCAGAAATTCATGTCGGCGGCGCGCGCCGCGGCGCGCAACAAGCCGGTGATCATCGTCAAGGCCGGGCGCAGCGTGAGCGGCATGCGTGCCGCGCAGTCGCACACCGGCGCGCTCGCCGGGTCGGACCTGGTGTTCGACGCCGCGATCCGGCGCGCCGGCATGTTGCGTGTCGACACGCTGCAGGATCTGCTGCTCGCCGCCGAGACCCTGGCGCGCTTCGCCGGCAACCGCGACAAGAGCCTGACGATCCTGACGAACGGCGGCGGCGCCGGGGTGCTGGCCGCGGACGCGGCGGCGGTGGCCGGTGTCAGGCTCGCCGAACTGGGCGAGGCGACGCGCGCGCGGCTCGATGCCGAACTGCCCGTGAACTGGTCGCAGGGCAATCCGATCGACATCATCGGCGACGCCCCGGCGGCCCGCTACGTGAGCACGCTCGATGCCTTGAAGGAGGATGCGTCCGCCGGCGCGATCCTCTTCATGCACGCGCCGACGGCGATCGTGCCGAGCGCGGAGATCGCGCGCGCCTGCCTGCCGTTGATTCGCGCGATGCCGCAACGCGTGCTCGGCTGCTGGCTCGGCGACGCCGCGGTGGCCGAGGCGCGGGCGGAATTCAACGCCGCGGGCGTGCCCTGCTACGACACGCCCGAAGAAGCGGTGCGTGCTTTTGCGCTGCTCACGACCTACCGCGCGAACCAGGCCGCGCTGCTCGAGGCGCCGGACACGCGGCAGGCCGAGCGCGTGCCCGACGTGCACCGCGCGCGCAGCGTCATCGCCGCGACGATGGCCGAGGGCCGCGAGATGTTGTCCGAGGCCGAGGCGAAGACCGTGCTCGACGCCTACAACGTCCGCGTCGTGCGCACGCTCGCCGTCGGGCTCGAGCCGGCGCTCGTGGTCGGCGCGGGCGATGCGATCGGCTACCCGGTCGCGCTCAAGATCATCTCGAAGGACATCAGCCACAAGTCCGATGTGGGCGGCGTCACGCTCGATCTGTCGAACGCGGACAGCCTGCGCACCGCGGCGCAGGCGATGCTCGTGCGCGTGCGCGAACGCTGCCCCGACGCCGACTTGCAGGGTTTTGCGGTGCAGGCGATGGCGTGCCCGGCGCATGCGCGCGAGCTGATCGTCGGCGCGAGCGTCGACAGCGTGTTCGGGCCGGTGCTGCTGTTCGGCGCCGGCGGCACGGCGGTCGAGGTGACGGCGGACCGCGCGATCGCGCTGCCCCCGCTCAACAGCCTGTTGGCGCGCGACTTGATCGGCCGCACCCGCGTCGCGCGCCTGCTCGCCGGCTACCGCGAGTCGCCGGCAGCTGACATCGGCGCCGTGGTGACAGTGTTGCTCGCCGTCTCGCAGATGCTGGCCGATCTGCCGGAGATCGTCGAGCTCGACATCAACCCCCTGGTCGCCCATCCGGCCGGTGCGATCGCGCTCGACGCGCGCATCCGCGTGAGTGCGGGCGCGCCGGGCGGGGCGCAGCACTTCGCGATCCGGCCCTATCCGAGCGAGCTGATCGAGACGGTCGAGTGGCGCGGGCGGCGCCTGACGCTGCGCCCGATCCGCCCCGAGGACGAGGCGCAGCATCTTGCCTTCCTCGAGCGACTGGACCCGCAGGACATCCGGATGCGCATCTTCTACAGCCGGCGCAGCATCGAGCGCAGCGAGCTCGCGCGCCTGACGCAGATCGACTACGCGCGCGAGATGGCATTCATCGCGGAAGCGGTGAACGCCGAAGGGCAGGCCGAAACACTCGGCACCGTGCGCCTGGTGGCGAACGCCGACAACGTCGAGGCCGAGTTCGGCATCATCCTGCGGTCGGACCTGAAAGGCATGGGCCTGGGCACGGTGCTGATGGAGCGCATCGTGCGCTACGCGCGCGGACGCGGCATGCGCTACCTCGTCGCCACCGTGCTGCGCGAGAACGCGCGCATGATCGCGCTCGCGAAAGCGAGCGGCTTCGAGATCGCGCCGGAGGCAGCGCCCGCGTCCGACGACGACACGCTCAAGCTGCGCCTGGCCTTGTGAGGCGCCGAATGCCTGCAGCCGCAAACCCGGCGCCTGCGGCGCGGCAGCGGCGACAATTCGCCATCGATCCCACGCGAGCGCCGCATTGATCCTTCGCCACGCCTTCATCCCGGTCGACAACGCACGCCTCGCGCACCTGTGCGGCAGCCTCGACGAGTATCTGCGCGGCATCGAGGCGGCACTCGGTGTGAGCATCTCGCGCCGCAACGAATCGTTCCGGGTCGAAGGCGCCAAGGGCGCGGCGGAGCGCGCCGTGCTGCTGCTGCAGGCGCTGTACGACAGGGCCAGGAAGCCGATCAGCGCCGAGGCCTTCCAGCTCGCACTCGCCGAGGCGACGGCCGATCTCGCGACGCCGGCGGCGCGGCGTGGCGCGGCGGGCGCGCCGGTGAAGGACGCCAAGGACGCGGGCGAGGCCCCGATCGTGCTGCGCACGCGGCACGCCGACCTGCAGGGCCGCACGCCGAACCAGGTGCGCTACCTGCGCAGCATCCTGACGCACGACATCAGCTTCGGCATCGGCCCCGCCGGTACCGGCAAGACCTTCCTCGCGGTCGCCTGCGCGGTCGATGCGCTGGAGCGCAGTGCGGTGCAGCGCATCGTGCTCACGCGCCCGGCGGTCGAGGCCGGCGAGCGGCTCGGCTTCCTGCCCGGTGACCTGGCGCAGAAGGTCGATCCCTATCTGCGCCCGCTCTACGACGCGCTCTACGACCTGATGGGCTACGACCGCGTGACGCGCGCGTTCGAGAAGGCGAGCATCGAGGTCGCACCGCTCGCCTTCATGCGCGGGCGCACGCTGAACCACGCCTTCGTCATCCTCGACGAGGCGCAGAACACGACGCGCGAGCAGATGAAGATGTTCCTGACGCGCATCGGCTTCGGCTCGCGCGCCGTCGTCACCGGTGACGTGAGCCAGATCGACTTGCCGCGCGGCGTGGAGAGCGGCCTGATCGACGCCGAGCGCACGCTGCGCCGCGTGCGCGGCATCGCGACGACGCATTTCAGCGCGGCCGACGTCGTGCGCCATCCGCTCGTCGCGCGCATCGTCGAAGCCTACGACGCCGCCGATCGCAGCGGGGACCGGGCGTGACGCGGCCGGCGCTGAAACTGTCGCTGCAGTTCGCCGACGCCTCGCACCGCGCGCTGCTGCCGCGCCACACCGTCACGCGCTGGATTCGCGCCGCGCTGGCCGCGCCCGCCGAGATCACGCTGCGCATCGTCGGCGCCGAGGAGGGCCGCGCGCTGAACCGCGACTACCGCGGCAAGGACCACGCGACCAACGTGCTGACCTTCGACTACGAACGCGCGCCGGTGGTCGTCGCCGACATCGTCATCTGCGCACCGGTCGTCGCCGAGGAGGCGCGGGCGCAGGGCATCGCGCTTGCCGACCACTACGCGCACCTGCTGGTGCACGGCACGCTGCACGCGCAGGGCTTCGACCACGAACGCGACGCCGATGCCGCGGTGATGGAGGCTCGGGAAAGCGAACTGCTCGTCGGCCTCGGGCTGGTCGACCCTTACAGACGCCGCTGAGACGCCACCGGGGCGCCGCAAGAAACGCGAAACGGCCCGTTGCCCGGCCGTCGATCCGGGGGCGCGGTTGCCCTCAGGCTCGCGGCATGCGGCGCCGCATGACGAAGCCGATGACCGCCATGCCGGCCAGCATCAGCGCGTAGGTCTCGGGCTCGGGCACGGCGCTGACCGTCATGCTCGACAGGTAGAACTCGTTCGCCTGCGCGCCGCCGAACGCGAACGTGAACTGCTGGCCTGTCATCGAGGTTGCGATCGCGCCGACGTTGTCCGGCAGCAGCGTCGACACGCCGTTGAACAGGAAGGTGTCGCCCGCGGCCCAGTTCGTGTAGTTGTGGCCTTCGGCGCGCAGCCCGATCGAACTCAGGTGCACGACCTGATCGAACGTGATCGTGAGCATCTCGCCGCTGGTGATGTTGTCGTCGCTCGTGATCTTGCTGTGATAGACGCCCAGGCCCGCGCCCTTGCTGGCAGTCCAGCCCGGCTCGTGGTCCTGCACCACCGCCGCATCGCGGCCGAAGTAGCTCGCCGTGGCGTTCGCGGTGATGCCGCCGTCGCTGAAGCTCAGCGTGCCGGAGAAAACGCTGCCGTCGACGTTCGAGCTGCACCAGTCGCCACCGGTGCAGGCCTGGCCGTTGCTGGCGAGGAAGTCACCGGCGCCACGCCCGAGCTTGTAGAAGTCGAACTGGGCCGCGCTTGCGGGCAAGGCGGCGGCGCCGATGAGGGTCGCGGCAAGCAGATTCAAGGGCTTCATGCGGCATGTCCGGGATAAGTTGCGATGCGGCAGATGCTAGGCAGGCGACGCCTCGCCGACATTCCCGCAAGCCGGGGGGAACCCCCGGGGCGAGGGGTCAGCGATACAAAGTTGCAACCGGGTGGTTCAACGGGTTGCGGTGCGCAGCCTCAGCCGTTGCGCCGCAGGCAACGCTGGCGCGCAAGGCCGTGCCGTCGACGATCACCATGTCCACCTGCTCGTGCATGGCGACCTGCACACGAAGGGCTACGACCACGGGAAGGAAGCCGACACTGCCGTGATGGGACCAAGGGAGTGCGAGGCGTTTGCCGGGCTTGGCATCGCCCCGATTCGTATCGACGCGACAAGGTGCCGCCAGGAATGGAAAACGGCCCGTTGCCGGGCCGTTTCGAGTTCCTGCCTGTGCGCTCAGGCCCGCTGCTTGCGGCGCCGCATCATGAATCCGACCACACCCATCCCGGCCAACGCGAGCCCGTAGGCTTCGGGTTCCGGCACGGCAGTTACGCTGCTAACGTAATACTGTTTCATGTCATCGTTGCTATAGCCGTAGAACGTCCAAGTCGTGCTCGCGCCGAGCCCGGCATTGGTGATGTTGTACAGGTTCTGGTTGGTCGTGAGGCTGAAATCGACGATGCCTCCGTCGCTCTGAACCCCGAACTTGGCGCCGGTAGCAGCGAAATTGGCGTAGTGGCCCTCGGCGCGCAGGAACACGTCCGTCAGCACGACTGCCGTCTTGAAAGTGAGCACCAGGCGTTCGTCTTTGGTGATGTTGTCGTCTTTGTTGTCGAGTGGGCTCTTGTGATACACGCCGAGTCCGACCCATCTCCACTCCGAGTGATCGCCCGGGCGGTCGCTGAAGTTATCGAGCATCGAGCGCGCACCGACAACCGCGCTCCCGTTGTAGTAGTTGCCCGTGGCGCCGACCGCGCCGCCGTAGAAGGTCATCGTGCCGCCGTCAGCGATCGCGCATTGGTCGCTGCCGGTGCAGGTCGTGTAGGTGGTGGCATCGGCGCCGGTCACGGTCTGGAAGTCGTAGACGGTGTTGGCTGCAACCGGTGCCATGGCGCTCACCAGTGCGGCGGCGTACAGAGACTTGACGAAGTTCATCTGAGCTCCTCTTTTCCGGTATGAGTTTGGTACTTGTACCGTGAATGTTACGACCCGTTTCAATCTGCAGCAACGCGCCGTACCCCCTCACTCACGGGGGGCGCACACGCAACTCGCCTAGGTGTTTGCCCTTGGCTGGCCTCAACCGTTGCGCCGGAGGTAGCGCTTGCGCCAGAAGTACGCGCTCAGGCCGATGCCGAGCGCGAGCATGGCGCCGGAGACGAGCCAGAAGCCGGTCACGCTGTGGATCAACGGCAGGCCGTCGAAATTCATGCCGAAGATGCCGGTCACGAGGTTGAGCGGCAGGAAGATCGCGGTCAGCACGGTGAGCGTGCGCATGATTTCGTTGGTGCGGTTGCCCTGGGCCGAGAAGTGCATCTGCACCGCGGTCTCGGCCGAGGACTCGAGCCGGCGCACGTGGCCGAGCACGCGCGCGATGTGTTCGAGCACGTCGCGTGCGCGCACGCGCAGCAGTTCGCGTTCGCGTCGCAGCGCCTTGTCGTCGGTCGCCGGCCATTCGTCGAGGGCGTCGATCCATTCCTGGATCGCGCTCTGCTGGTCCTCGCAGGTGTCTTCGAGCAGGTGCAGCGCGATGCGCGAATCGAGCAGTGGCCGCCAGTTGCGGAAGTTGCTCGCCTCCAGCAGCTCCTGCTGCAGGCGGCCGAGTTCGCGTGTCAGCGTCCGGCGCAGCTCAAGGTAGCCGTCGACCATGTGGTTGACCATGCGCAGCATCAGGTCGGCCGGGCTTGCGGGCATGCGAAGCGCACCGGCGCGCGTCTCGCCGGGGCGCTCGGCGCGTCGCGTGTCAGCGGCCTCGATGGTCGGCGCGATCTGCGCCAGCCGGGTGGCGAAGAAGTCCTGCACCTGGCAATCGGTCGGATGCACGGTCAGCAGCACGCGGTCGAAGATCGCGAAGCCGACCGGGTTGGTGTCGATCGCCACCAGCGTGTGTCCGGCCGTGCCGACCGCTTCGCCTGCGCCCGCCGGTGTGGCGCCGCCGGCCCCCGCCGCCAGGCGCCGAAAGACGAGCAGGTCGTACCAGGAGGTGGAGTCGAAGTTCGACGGCAGCTGGTCGTTGGCAAGGTCGGAGACGTGCAGTTCGAGCAGTTGCCCGCCGGTCCAGCGCAGCAGCGCGGACTGCAGCGCATCGAGCTGCGTCTCGAATTCGCGCCGCGCGCAGCCCACCCAGAGGAAGCCGGTGGCGGGCAGCTGCGCGGGGAGGGCGTCGAGCTCGGCCAGGCGCTCGGCCCCGAGATGAAAGACCCGCACGCTCCTAGAGCTTCTTCAGCAGGCGCGCAGCGTCGAGCGCGAAGTAGCTCAGCACGCCATCGGCGCCGGCGCGCCGGAAGGCGAGCAGCGCTTCCATCATCGCGGCGTCGTGGTCGAGCCAGCCGTTGGCCGCCGCAGCCTTGAGCATCGCGTACTCGCCGCTCACCTGGTAGGCGAAGGTCGGCATGCGGAACGCGTCCTTCACGCGGCGCACGATGTCGAGGTAGGGCATGCCGGGCTTGACCATCACCATGTCGGCGCCTTCGGCGATGTCGAGCGCGACCTCGCGCAGCGCCTCGTCGCTGTTGGCCGGGTCCATCTGGTAGACGCGCTTGTTGCTCTTGCCGAGGTTGCCGGCCGAGCCGACGGCGTCGCGAAACGGCCCGTAGAAGGCGCTCGCGTACTTCGCGCTGTAGGCCATGATCCTGGTGTGGATCAGCCCGCGTTCTTCGAGCACATCGCGGATCGCGCCGATGCGGCCGTCCATCATGTCGCTCGGCGCGACGATGTCGACGCCGGCCTCGGCCTGCAGCAGGGCCTGGCGCGTCAGCACGTCGACCGACTCGTCATTGAGCACGTAGCCGGTCGCGTCGAGCAGCCCATCTTGGCCGTGCGAGGTGAAGGGGTCGAGCGCGACATCGGTCAGCAGGCCGAGCTCCGGAAAGCGGCGTTTCAACGCACGCACGGCGCGCGGCACGAGGCCGTCCGGGTTCAGCGCTTCGCGGCCGTCCGGCGTCTTGAGTGCGGGTGCGATGACGGGGAACAGCGCCATCACCGGGACGCCCAGCAGCAGGCATTCCTCCGCCACCGGCAGCAGCGTGTCGAGGCTCATGCGCTGCACGCCGGGCATCGAGGGCACGTCCTGGCGCTCGCGTTCGCCCTCGACGATGAACACCGGCAGGATCAGGTCGCTCGGGTGCAGGCGGTGCTCCTGCACCATCGCGCGGCTGAAGGCGTCCCGCCGCAGTCGGCGCGGGCGGCTGGCGGGAAAAGGCGGCGGCTGGATCAAGCGGGGCTCCTTGGCGCGCACGCGCCTGCAATCCCGGCGCAAGCGGCCATCGGCCAGGCCTTGGCCAGCGGCGCTTCAGGGCGCTTTGACTCGCGCACGTTGTTTGCTAAAGTCGTTTTTGAATGATAGCCGCAAGGCCTTCATTCCCTGCTTTTCCTCCCTGAGCAGGTGTCCGCGCGCGAAGGCCCGCGGGCATTGCGGGCCCTGGCCTGGACGGCAGGGCCGCTCTTTTTCCTGCATCGCGCAGCGATGCAGGAAAACGGGGCCCTCGGGCCCCGTCGTAGATGCTGGGTGCTCAGATCAACCCGGCTTGCGGCGGCGCGTCATCATCCCCAGCACGCCCAGGCCGGCCAGCAACATCGCGTAGGTTGCGGGCTCAGGCACGGGGGCGGTGTTGTACGACATGTTCTGGAATCTCACGCCGCGAGGGTCCCTGTCGTCATAGAACGTGATGCCGCTGAAAGGATTGAGACCGGTGAGAGAGTAAGTCGAATACTTCCAAATCAATGAAATCGTTCGACTGTCCACGAGCGCGCCGTTCGCGTTGAAGAAGTCCGCTTTGATGGTGCTGCCGGGGGAGTCGACATACCCCATCGTCCAGAAGAAGCTGTCGGCCCTGGATGACAGCAGGATCGACAGCGGCGCGTTGTTGTCGGGTTGCGAGAGCAGCGAATTCGATTCGGGCGAGACTCCCGGATCGAACGATACGACGGAGATGTCGCCCGCGGGCATCAGCGTGAGCGGATCGCTCGGCGTACCCGTGATGCCGATGCCGGACACCGACTGACCGGCGAAAGTCTGCGCAAAGTTCGCGCCGACGCCAGTGACCAGCGAACCGGTTGTGGCTGCGCTGAGGTCGATATTCACGATCGCGGATTGGGCGCCGAATGAGGCGAGCGCCAAGGCTGCTGCTGCAGCGGTCACGGAAAATTTCATGCGAGTTCCTGGCTCAAGTCTGAAGGGTGAGTTGATGCGGCTCGCGCATGGCGCAGCCCCGCTCCGGTTTGCCTCGGTGCAGGGTCAGCTAACAACGGGGTTGGGGGTGTGTACAGGGAATACGTGCGGGCGGCAACCCCCGGAATGAACGTGCGAGTTGTCGAATCGACGCCGGGTTGCGCGCGTCGCTCGCACTGCGTGTCGCTGGCGATAATGGTCCATGCTCTGGATCAAGGCCCTTCACATCGTCTTCGTCGCCAGCTGGTTCGCTGGGCTTTTCTACCTGCCGCGCATCCTCGTCAATCTCGCGCAGGTGCCGCCCGACAGCCACCCCGAGCGCGAGCGCCTGCTGCTGATGGCGCGCAAGCTCTATCGCTTCAGCGGGCTGTTGATGGTGGTCGCGCTCGTGCTCGGCACGGTGCTGTGGCTGGGCTTCGGCATCGGGCTCGGGCGCGGCAACGGCTGGATGCACGTCAAGCTCGCGCTCGTCGTCGCGGTCGGCTACTACCACTACCAATGCGGGCGCCTGCTGCACGACTTCGAGCAGTTCAGCAACCGCCGCAGCGAGCGTTGGCTGCGCGTCTTCAACGAGGCCGCCGTCCTGCTGTTCACCGCGATCGTCGTGCTGGTGGTCGTCAAGCCGTTTTGATGCAGCGCGAGGCCAGTTCGTCGGTGCCGCTCGCCGCGGCCTACGCCGCGCTGGTGATCTATGCCACTCTCTATCCGTTCAGCGGCTGGCACCACCCGCAGGGTCTGTGGTCGTTCGCGTTCCTGAGCCTGCCCTGGCCGCGTTGGTGGGACCGTTTCGACGTCATCGCCAACCTGGTCGGCTATCTGCCGCTCGGCGCGCTCGTGTTCGTCGCGGCGTTGCGCTCGGGGCGCCGGCCGCGCACGGCTGCGCTGCTCGGCATCGTGCTGCCCACGCTGATGTCGCTCGTGCTCGAGCTCGCGCAGAACTATCTGCCGCAGCGTGTGCCTTCGGCCGCCGACTGGGCGCTCAACAGTGCCGGGGCGACGATCGGCACGCTGATCGCGGCGCTGGCCCACGGCCTGGGCCTGACCTTGCGCTGGCAGGCCCTGCGCGACCGCTGGTTCGTCGGCCGCAGCGCGGCGGCCCTCACGCTGCTGCTGCTGTGGCCGGTGGGGATGCTGTTCCCGGCGCCGGTGCCGCTCGGGCTCGGCCAGATGCGCCCGCACCTGACGGGCATCGCCGACGCGGTCGGCAGCTGGCTGCAGGACGTGCCGTGGGCGGCACCCCTGTCCGACGCACTGCTTGCGGCGGAGCCGGCGAACGCGCCGGGCACACCGCTCACGCCGCTGGCCGAGGGCACGCTGACGGCGTTCGGCCTGCTCGCGCCCTGCCTGCTCGCGTTCACGATCTCGCGGCCCGGCTGGCGGCGCTTCGCGCTCGTGCTCGGCGCAAGCGTCATCGGCCTGGCGACGATGAGCCTGTCGACCGCGCTGAACTTCGGACCCCAACATGCCTGGAGTTGGCAGACGGCGACGACGCTGCCGGCCGTGCTCGCGGCGATCGCACTCGGCGCGCTGTGCGCCGGGCTCTCGCGCCGCAGCGCAGCGGCCCTCGGCCTCGTCGTTGCGACCGCGCTCGTCGTGCTGGCCGCACAGGCGCCCGGCGACCCGTACTTCGCCCACAGCCTGCAGGCCTGGGAGCAGGGCCGCTTCATCCGGTTTCACGGGGTGGCGCAGTGGATCGGGTGGCTCTGGCCGTACGCGCTGCTGCTGCACCTGCTGCGGCGCCTGATCGCGCGCGAAGACGCTCTTGAATAGTCACCGGTTCAGGGTTAATACCGAGACCCCTAAAATGCGCCCATGAGCTACTACAAGCGGCACATCTTCTTCTGCCTGAACCAGCGTGAAAACGGCGAGAACGCGTGTCTGCAGCACGGCGCCCAGGCCGGTTTCGATCGTTGCAAGTCGCGCATCAAGGCCGAGGGCCTGATGGGGCCGGGCGGCGTGCGCGTCAACAAGTCGGGCTGCCTCGATCGCTGCGCCGGCGGGCCGGTTGCGGTCGTCTACCCGGAGGGCGTCTGGTACACCTACGTCGACGCCGACGACATCGACGAGATCGTCGACTCGCACCTGAAAGACGGCCGCGTCGTCGAGCGCCTGCTGTTGGCTCCCGACATCGGCCGCTGAGCATGACGGTTCGCCCGCCGCGCCATGCGGCTCCATTCGTCTGCGGCCGATGAAAGCCCAGACCCAGCGGCTCACGGTCGTCGGCCCGGCTGGCGCGATCGAATGCGCGCTCGACGTGCCCAATGTGGCGGCAGGTGCGGCGGCAGGTGCCGCGCCGGTTTCCGCGCGCGGCATCGCGGTGATCTGCCACCCGCACCCGCAGCACGGCGGCACGATGGACAACAAGGTCGTGCAGACGCTGGCGCGCGCGCTGTTGCAGCTCGGCTACCGCACGGTGCGCTTCAACTTCCGCGGTGTCGGTGCGTCCGAAGGCACGTGGGACGAGGGTCGCGGCGAGGTCGACGATGCGCTCGCGGTCGTTGCGGCCCGGCGCGAACCCGGGCAGCCGCTGGTGCTCGCGGGCTTTTCGTTCGGCGGCTACGTTGCCGCGCAGGCGGCGTCGCAACTGCCGGCCGAGGCTCGCGCCGAGCGGCTCATCCTCGTCGGCCCCTCGACCGAGAAGCAGCAGGTTCCCCCCGTCCCGGACGACACGCTCGTCGTCCACGGCGAGCTCGACGACGTCGTGCCGCTTTCGGCGACGCTCGCCTGGGCGCGCCCGCAATCGCTGCCCGTCGTCGTCGTTCCCGGCGGCGGGCATTTCTTTCACGGGCAGCTCGGGCTGCTCAAGCACATCGTGTTGCGCGCCTGGCACTGATCTGCCCCGCCGCGCGCAGCGCTTCAACCTAGCCCAATGAAAAGACTCATCGCCTTCCTGCTTTCCGCAACCCTCCTCGCGCCAGCGCTGGCGCAGATGCCGCAACCGCCGGAGGTGGCGGCCAAGAGCTATCTGCTGCTCGACATGACGAGCAACCAGGTGCTCGCCGAGCGCGACGCCGATGCGCCGGCCGACCCGGCGTCGCTCACCAAGCTGATGACGGCCTACATCGTCTTCGCCGCGCTGCGCGACAAGAAGATCGGCATCGACCAGACGCTGACCGTCTCGGTGCGCGCCTGGAACGAGCGCAAGGAAGGCGGCTCGCTGATGTTCATCGAGCCGCGCAGCCAGCCCAAGGTGAGCGACCTGCTGCGCGGCATGATCGTCAACTCGGGCAACGACGCGTCGGTCGCGCTCGCCGAAGGGGTCGGCGGCACGGTCGAGACCTTCGTCGATCTGATGAACCGGCAGGCCCAGGCCTGGGGCCTGAAGAACACCGAGTTCAAGAACGTCACCGGCCTCACCGAATCTGGCCACAAGAGCACGGCGCGCGACATGGCGGTGATCGCGGCGCACATCATCAACGACTTCCCCGAGTACTACACGATCTATTCGATCCGCAAGTACCGCTTCGACGGCGCACCGGCGTCGAACGAGAACAACCGCAACGTGCTGCTGCTGCGCGACCCGTCGGTCGACGGCATGAAGACGGGCTATACCGACGCCGCCGGCTACTGCCTCGTCGCGTCGGCGGCGCGCGAATTCCCGAACCTCGCGCCGAGCGGCAACGGTGGCGGCAAGCGCCGGCTGCTGAGCGTGCTTCTCAACACCACCTCGGCCAACGCCCGCGCCGACGAAAGCCAGCGCCTGTTGAACTGGGGCTTCACCGCGTTCGAGACGGTGCGCCTGTTCGAGGCCGGGCAGGCGATCGTCTCGCCGCCGGTATGGAAGGGCGCGAGCGCCGAGGCGCACCTGGGCACGACCGGCGCGCTCTTCATCACCGTGCCCAAGGGCGACGCCGCGAAGCTGCAGACGCGCGTCGAGCGCACCGACCCGCTCGTCGCGCCGCTCGCCAAGGGCCAGCGCGTGGGCACGCTCAAGGTCAACCTCGCCAACGGCGACACCGTGACCGAAGTGCCGCTGCTGGTGCAGCAAGACGTGCCGCTGGCCGGCATCCTCGGCCGCGCCTGGGACTCGATCCGGCTGTGGATCAAATGATGCAGAGCCGGCGAGACTGCTTGAGTCCCGTTTCGCGCGGCCCAATAATCGGATCACCATGCAGACACTCCCCGACAGCCTGTGCTACCTGAACGGCGCCTATGGCGCGCTCGCCGACGCCAAGGTCAGCGTGCTCGACCGCGGCTTCGTGTTCGGCGACGGCATCTACGAGGTGCTGCCGGTCTATGGCCGGCGCATCTTCCGCTTCGACGAGCACATGGCGCGCCTTGCGCGCAGCCTGGCCAAGGTGCGCATCGCGAACCCGCTCGCCAAGCCCGCGTGGCTCGCGATCTGCCGCAAGCTGATCGCCTCGCACGCGAGCGACGATCAGCTCGTCTACATCCAGGTGACGCGCGGCGTGGCGCTGCGCGACCATGTGATGCCGGAGGGCGTCGAGCCGACCGTCTTCATGATGGTGAGCCCGATGAAACCGCCGACCGCCGAGCAGCGCCACCATGGCGTCGCCTGCGTCAGTGCGCGCGACTTCCGCTGGGAGCGCGGCGACATCAAGAGCATTTCGCTGCTGGGCGCGGTGCTCGCGCGCCAGATCTCTGCCGACCGCGGCGCGACCGAGACCATCATGTTCCGGGACGGCATGCTGACCGAGGCGGCGGCGAGCAACGTGTGGGTCGTGCATGAAGGCGCACTGCTCGGGCCGCCGAAGAGCGAGCACGTGCTCGAGGGCATCCGCGTCGAACTGCTGCGCGAGCTGTGCGAGGAGGAGGGCATCGCCTACAACCTGCGGCCGATTCCCGAAGCCGAAGTGTTCGCCGCCGACGAGCTGCTGCTGAGTTCGGCGACGAAGGAGGTGCTCGCCGTGACGACGCTCGACGGCGAAGGCGTCGGCCACGGTGCGTTGCGCGGCAAGCCCGGGCCGGTCTACGCGAAGCTGCACGAGGCGTATCAGCGCGCGAAGGCCGCGCAATCGATCTGAGCACGGTCGTGGCCGATGTGGACAAGCCCGAGAAATCGCTGATCGAGTACCCGAGCGCGTTCCCGATCAAGGTGATGGGCCTGAACGTCGACGGCTTCGTCGAGGCGATGACGACGGTGGCGCGCCACTTCGACCCGGCCTTCGATGCGGCGACGGTGGAGTTGCGGGCGAGCAGCGCCAGCAAGTACCTCGGCGTCACCCTCACCGTCACCGCGACGAGCCGTGAGCAGCTCGACGAGCTGTACCGCACGTTGTCGACGCACCCGATGGTGAAGGTGGTGCTTTGAACCAATATCGGCCGTGACGGCGCCCACGGTCCGCGACCTCGGCCGCGTCGACTACACGCACACGGCCGACGCGATGCGCGCCTTCACCGCTGCGCGTAGTGAGGCCACGCCCGACGAAATCTGGCTCTGCGAACATGACCCGGTCTACACGCAGGGGCTCGCGGGCAAGCCCGAGCATGTGCTGGCCGCGAACGGCATACCGGTCGTGCAGACCAATCGCGGCGGGCAGGTGACGTACCACGGGCCGGGGCAGGTCGTGGCCTATGCGCTGATCGACTTGAAGCGGCTCGGCATCTACGTCAAGGAATACGTGTTCCGGCTCGAACAGGCGCTGCTCAAGACGCTCGAGGTCTATGGCGTCACCGGCCACCGCGTGCTCGGCGCGCCGGGCATCTACGTGCGGCCCGACGACCCGTTCGGGCATGCGGTGCGCCGCGCCGAGCCCTACAGCGCGAACCCGTTCCAGGGCCTGGCGAAGATCGCCGCGATCGGCGTCAAGGTCTCGCGCAACTGCAGCTACCACGGCGTCGCGCTCAACGTGGCGATGGACCTGCGGCCGTTCGAGGGCATCAACCCCTGTGGCTACGCGGGGTTGCAGACGGTCGATCTTTCTACAATCGGCGTACAGATTGCGCGCGAAGAGGTTGCCGACACCTTGGGCCAGAAGCTCGCCGCCTACCTGAGCCCTTGATTCAGCGCGCCGCGCGAACGAACGCCATGACCACCGACACCACCGGCTACGACGCCACCGTGAAGCAGAAGGCGCAGGCCAAGACCTCGCGCATCCCGATCAAGGTCGTCGCCGCCGAGACGGTGCTGAAGAAGCCCGACTGGATCCGCGTCAAGGCCGGCTCACCGACGTCGCGCTTCTACGAGATCAAGCAGATCCTGCGCGAGAACCACCTCAACACGGTGTGCGAGGAGGCCTCGTGCCCGAACATCGGCGAGTGCTTCGGCAACGGCACGGCGACCTTCATGATCATGGGTGACAAGTGCACCCGGCGCTGCCCGTTCTGCGATGTCGGCCACGGCCGGCCCGACCCGCTCGACGCCGACGAGCCGGAGAACCTGGCCAAGACGATCGCCGCGCTGAAGCTGAACTACGTCGTCATCACGAGCGTCGATCGCGACGATCTGCGCGATGGCGGGGCGGCGCACTTCGTCGCCTGCATCGAGCGCACGCGTGCGCTCTCGCCGCGGACGAAGATCGAGATCCTGACGCCCGACTTCCGTGGCCGCATGGACCGCGCGCTCGAGATCCTGAAGGCGGCGCCGCCGGACGTGATGAACCACAACCTCGAGACCGCGCCGCGCCTGTACAAGGAGGCGCGGCCGGGGTCGGACTATGCGTTCTCGCTCAACCTGCTCAAGCGCTTCAAGGAGTTCGCGCCCGAGGTGCCGACCAAGAGCGGCGTGATGGTGGGCCTCGGCGAAACCGACGACGAGATCCTGCAGGTGATGCGCGACATGCGCGCGCACGGCATCGACATGCTCACCATCGGTCAGTACCTTGCGCCGAGCGGCCACCATCTGCCGGTGCGGCGCTATGTGCACCCGGACACCTTCAAGATGTTCGAGCGCGAGGCGGCGGCGATGGGGTTCACGCACGCCGCGGTCGGTGCCCTCGTGCGCTCGAGCTACCACGCTGACCAGCAGGCGCACGCGGCAGGCGTGGCCCGGGCGCTCGGCTGACGCCGCGCTTATTGTGAAGTCGGCTCAGGCCGGCGCCGCGAGCAGTCGTTCGATCTGCGCGTTCAGCGCGGCAAAGTCGGGCGTGCCGACGATGCGCAGCGCGATATCGCCCCGCTTGTCGATCAGCAGCGTCGTCGGCGTCACCCGCACGTCGCCGAAGCCCTGCGCAATCGCGCCGGTGTTGTCGATGGCGATGCCGAACGGCAACTGGCGCGT
The DNA here is from genome assembly GCA_023954175.1 of Rhizobacter sp. Taxonomy (GTDB): domain Bacteria; phylum Pseudomonadota; class Gammaproteobacteria; order Burkholderiales; family Burkholderiaceae_C; genus CAIKUF01. The sequence goes on along the minus strand of JAMLIM010000014.1, from coordinate 7,022 downwards.
CTGCGCAAAGTCCACCACGGCCGACGGTGGGTCGTAGCGCATCGAGACGGCGAGGGTGTCGAAGCCGCGCGCCTTGAAGTTGTCGTGCAGTGCCGCGAGCTGCGGCATCTCGCGCACGCAGCTCGTGCAGCTCGTCGCCCAGAAATTGACGAGCACGACCTTGCCGCGCCACTGCGCGGTGCTGTAGCGCGTGCCGTCGAGCAGCGTGTAGGCAACGGTCGGTGCGGCGTCGCGCTGCCCGAGGCCCACGACTGCGGCGACCGCAATTGCGCACGCGATGGCGCTGACGGCGGCGATGCCTACGAGGATGGGGCGACGGTTCATTTGCGTTGGTGCACGGCAGGCCGCGCATTTTAGGTCGCCGTCGGCCGGGTCGCTGCGATGCCGGTCGTGTCTGCCGTGGCCGCCGCGGCGCGTGTCGTGGCAGCGAAGCCCGAAGGCGTCGCGACGGCGCGCGCGACGCTGACCTCAGCCCTGTCGCGACAATTCGAACAACAGCGCGGCCGGCAGCGATTGCGCGATCGCGTCGAGTGCGACGCGGCTCGTGCCGTCCCCGGCGGCCGGCGCCATCGAGGGCTTGCCTTCGGTGATCTCGATGAACGCGAACTGCGGCACCTCGGCCGCGATGTCGCGTCGCAAGGCGGCGAAGCGTTCGCCGCACAGCGCCGACTCGATGACGATCGCATGGGGCAGGCCGTCCCTGCAGAAATCCGCGGCTTGCGCAACCGACTCGACGAAGTCGATCAGCAGGCCCATGTTGCGCAGCGCTTCGCGCACCGGTGCGCGAACCTCGCGCCGCTGGGCGACGACCAGCACATGGCTGCCGGCGAGCGGCCGTGTGTTGAGCGAAGACGAGAAGCCATCGTCGAGCTCGACCATGCTGACGCCTTCCATCGTCTCGTTCACGGTGCGCGGGAATTCGAAGCCGAGGGCGGTGCCGTCGGCGTCGATGCTGCGCTCGATGGCGATACCGAGCGTGAGCGCCGTCTGCTGCAGCAGGCGCCAGTGCATCGAGTCGAGCAGCGAGGTTTCTCCGGGCGTCGGCGCGCCGTCGTCGAGCTGATCGACCGGACGGTGCGCAAACCGGCAATGCAGTCGCGCATGCGCCGGCCAGGGCTTGATGTCGATGCCGAGCGCGATGGTCGAGCGCGTGCACTCGAGTGCCCAGTCGAGCAAGGTGTTGAGCAGGCTGAAGAACAGCGACGCGTCGATCAGCACCTCGACCGCCTTGCCCGCCGGCGCGACCTTGACCTGGATGCCGCGCGCCTGCACTTCACGCGCCCGGTGCTTGAGCACGTCGCCCAGCAATGCCGGCAGATCGACGCGCTCGTGCGACTGGCGCACGCGGCCCGACGCCAGGCGCGCAAGTTGCTGGCTCGCCATCGCGACCTGGCGTGCCTTGGCCACCTCCTCGCGCAGCGCGCGCAGGCCCTGGCGGTCGATGCGGCCGGTCGTCGTCAGCACGTTGATGCGCTCGAGTGCCGAGGTGAGCGGCGAGGCGATCTCGGCGCCCATCTCGCCGACGAGCTCGCGCCAGCGCAGCGGGTCGCGCGCGTCGCCTTGGCCGGGTGCGTTGTCGTGGCGGGCGGTTTCGATGTCTGACAGGTCCATACGACTCTTCTTGACGCGGCTTGGTGACGATGATGGCAAGGGAGGAAGTCTGCGCGCATTGCAGGGCCGCCGAAGGCGCCACGGCGTCGATCGGCGCCTTGCGTGCGACATCCGTGTGAACAATTCACGCGCCGCGCGCGATCTCACAAAGCGCGTCGGCAAGCGTGTCGGCACGGGTATCGGCAAGCGCATCGGCCAACGCATCGGCAAACCCGTCCGCAATCGCTCGGGCAGGTGCGTGGCAGCCTCGCATGCAGATCACGGTGGCGATAATCCGCCGATGCGTCGCTCCACACTGCTTGCGATCCTGCTCGGCGCATCGATCGCGGCCTGCACGCCGGCGCTCGACTGGCGCGACGTGCGCCCCGAAGGCAGCGCGGCGTCGCTTCAGTTCCCCTGCAAGCCGCAGAGCCAGACGCGCCAGGCGGCACTCGACGGTGAAGCGACGACGATGACGCTCGTGTCGTGCACTGCGGACGGGCTCACCTTCGCGCTCGTGCATGCGGATCTCGGCGATCCGGCGCGCGTCACGCCGGCATTGATCGCGATGCGCAAGGCGCTCGTGACCAATCTGGGCGCGACCCAGAGCGTTGTCAAACCCTTCGTGCTGACAGGCATGACGCCGAGCCCTGAGGCCGTCCGCTTGCGGGCGTCGGGCCACACGCCCGAAGGCGCACCGATCGTCGAGGAAGCCGTGCTGTTCACACGCGGCACCCGCGTCTACCAGGCCGCGGTGCTCGGTGCGCGGCCGGACGCTGCAGCGGTCGAGCTGTTCTTCGAGAGCCTGCGTCTCGAATCATGACGGAGGCTGGCGAACTGCTGCCACGACGCGCCGTCGTGGCGATGTTCCTGAGCTTTGCGCTCGTCTACTTCTTTTCCGCGCTGCTGCGTGCGGTGATTGCAACGCTCGCGCCGGCGTTCAGCGCCGAGCTCGCCCTCAGCGCAGCCGATCTCGGCCTTCTGGCGGGTGCCTACTTCCTCGGCTTTGCAAGCACGCAGCTCCCGCTCGGCAGCGCGCTCGACAGCCACGGCCCGAAGCGTGTGATGCTGGCCCTGCTGACGCTGGCCGTGATCGGCTGCGGGCTGTTCGCCTCCGCGCAGCATTTCGCCGGGCTGATCGTCGCCCGCCTGCTGATCGGGATGGGCGTGAGCGCCTGCCTGATGGCGCCGATGACGAGCTTTCGGCGGCACCTGGCACCGCGCACGCAGTTGCGCGCCACCTCATGGATGCTGATGACGGGGTCGTCCGGCATGGTCGCTTCGACCTTGCCCGTGCAATGGGTGCTGCCCTTGCTCGGCTGGCGCGGGCTGTTCTGGGCGCTGGCCGCCTGCCTCGTGCTGGCCATGGGCGCGATCGCGCTGTGGGCGCCGCGCGATCCCGCTCCGTCCGAGGCGACACGAAGGCCTGGCGTGATGGCGGGCTACGCGCAGGTGTTCCGGCACCGCACGTTCCGGCGCTTTCTGCCGATGGCGTTCTTCCAGTACGGCGGGCTGCTGGCGCTGCAGGCACTGTGGATCGGGCCCTGGCTGACGCGGGTGTGCGGCTGGTCGCCGGGTGAAGCGGCGCAGGGGCTGTTCCTGATCAACGGCTGCATGCTGCTGGCCTTTCTGTCGTGGGGTGCGCTGGTGCCGCGCCTGTTCGCGCGCGGCTGGAGCGCGTACTCGCTGATACGGCTCGTTCTGCCGGTGAGCCTGGGCGCGCTGACGTTCGCACTCGTGCTCGGCGCGCGTGCCGGCGCGCCGATCTGGGCGCTGTTCTGCGTCTCCAGCAGCGTGGTTTCCCTGGCGCAACCCACCGTCGGGTTGGCTTTCGAGGCCAGGCTCGCGGGGCGCGCGCTGTCCTCTTTCAACCTGCTGACATTTGTCGGCGTGTTCGTCGTGCAGTGGGCCATTGGCGGGTTGATCGACCTGCTGAGTACCCTCGGCTGGACGCCGGTGGCGGCCTTCCGGGGCGCGTTCGGCGTGCTCGCCGCGGGCTGCCTGATGTCGTATGTGTGGTTTCTAGGCTTCGATGACACCCCGGTCCCTGCATCTGTCGTCGAAGTGGACAAGTGAACTGGCGATAATTTGCCCTGATGCCAGGAATCCTGATCATTGCCCATGCGCCGCTGGCGTCGGCGTTGAAATCGGTCGCGATGCACGCCTACCCGGACTGCGCGCGCCGGATCGAGGCGCTCGACGTCGCCGCCGACGAATCGGTCGATGCGGTCGAGGTCAAGGCGCGTGCCCTGCTGCAGCGGGTGCTGAGCCCGGACGCGCTCGTCTTCACCGACGTCTTCGGTGCGACGCCCTGCAATGCCGCACAGCGACTGGCCGACAACCCACACGTGAAGGTGCTGGCCGGCGTCAGCATCCCGATGCTGTGGCGCTGCCTGTGCTACGAGACCGACGCGCTCGACGCCATGGTGGCGCGCGCGATGAACGGTGCAATCAAGGGCGTGATGCAGGTGGCGACGACGCGCCCGCAGAATCAGACACTTCGATCCGGCGGCGATGATCAGGACCACCATCACCATCAGCAATAAGCTCGGGCTGCACGCGCGGGCCTCGGCCAAGTTCACAAAGCTCGCCGCGTCGTTTGCCAGCGAGGTCTTCCTGAGCCGCAACGGCCGGCGCGTCAACGCCAAGAGCATCATGGGCGTCATGATGCTGGCCGCGGGCATCGGCAGCGAGATCGAGATCGAGACCGACGGCGCCGACGAGCAGGCGGCGATGGCCGCACTGCGGGCACTGATCGACGACAAGTTCGGCGAAGCGGAATAGGCGCGCACTGCCGCCGCGGCGCGCCGAAACGGATTGCCAGCGGCCGGCGCACTGCTACGATTCCCGCATGAGTTTTCAGGTATTCGGCATCCCGGTTTCGCGTGGCGTCGCCATCGGGCGGGCGTTGCTGGTGGCGTCGAGTCGCGTCGACGTGGCGCACTACTTCATCGACGCGTCGCGCGTCGAGGCCGAGATCGGGCGCCTGCGCGAGGCGCGCAACACCGTTGCCAATGAACTCGAGTCGTTGCAGCGCGCGATGCCGGCCGAAGCGCCGCCCGAGCTGTCGGCGCTGCTCGACGTGCATCTGATGCTGCTGCACGACGAGGTGCTCCGCGACGCGACGCGACTGTGGATCAGCGAGCGCCACTACAACGCGGAATGGGCGCTTTCGGCGCAGCTCGAAGTCATCGCGCGCCAGTTCGACGAGATGGAGGACGAGTACCTGCGCGAGCGCAAGGCCGACATCGAGCAAGTCGTCGAGCGGCTGCTGCGCGCGCTCGCGCGTGCGCCGTCGCTGATCGGCGCGACGGCTCACGGTGCGCGCGATTTCGGCGGCGAAGATCCGCTGGTGCTGGTCGCCAACGACATCGCGCCGGCTGACATGCTGCAGTTCAAGCGCAGCATCTTCACCGGGTTCATCACCGATGTCGGAGGCAAGACATCTCACACCGCGATCGTCGCGCGCAGCCTGGACATCCCGGCGGTCGTCGGCGCGCGCGAAGCGAGCCGCCTGATTCGCCAGGATGACTGGGTGGTGATCGATGGTGATGCCGGCATCGTTGTCGTCAATCCGTCGCCGATCGTGCTCGAGGAGTACCGCTTCCGGCAGCGCCAGATCGATCTCGAGCGCGAGCGGCTCTCGCGCCTGCGGCATACGCCTGCGGTGACGCTTGACGGCGAGCACATCGAATTGCTTGCCAACATCGAACAACCGGCGGACGCCGAGGCGGCGCTGCTGGCGGGCGCGCTGGGCGTCGGCCTCTTTCGCAGCGAGTTCATGTTCATGAACCGGCCTGGCGACCTCCCCGGCGAGGACGAGCAGTTCGAGGCCTATCGCGCCGCAGTGGAGGCAATGAACGGGCTACCGGTGACGATCCGCACGGTGGATGTCGGCGCCGACAAGCCGCTCGATCGCATGTCGATCAGCGAGCTGCGTCACGAACACGCGCTCAATCCGGCGATGGGGCTGCGCGCGATCCGCTGGAGCCTGTCGGAGCCGGCCATGTTTCGCCAGCAGTTGCGGGCCATCCTGCGCGCGAGCGCGTTCGGCAAGGTCAGGCTCCTCGTCCCCATGCTGACGCAACCGCGGGAGATCCGCCTCACACTCGAAGCGATTGCGCGCGCCAAGCAACAGCTCGTCGAGGCGAACCGGGCGTTCAGCGACATCGAGGTCGGGGCCATGATCGAGGTGCCGGCCGCGGCGCTCATCGTGAAGACGTTTCTGCGCTACTTCGACTTCATATCGCTCGGCACCAACGACCTCATTCAGTACACGCTCGCGATCGATCGCGCGGACGAGACCGTCGCCCATCTCTACGATCCCTGGCATCCGGCGGTGCTGGAGTTGATCGCGGGCAGCGTCGCGCAGGCGCGGGCAATGGGCAAGCACGTGAGCGTCTGCGGCGAGATGGCGGGCGATACGGAATTCACCGAGTTGTTGCTGGCGATGGGGCTGCGCAGCCTGTCGATGCACCCATCGCAGATCGCGTCCGTCAAGCGACGCATTCTGCGCACCGACACACGCCGGCTCGAGCAACGCCTCGCGCAGGTCCTGTCCAGCGAAGCGCCCGGCGTGACTGCCGCGCAGGCTTTCGCCGCCCGTGGCGGGAACGAGCAGGGGCAGATGGAAGGCAACGGGCGGGCGCGCAACGTTGGCGCGTGAGGAGCGGTTCCGATCGCGACGCGCGGGCTGAAAAAGCGTGCTACAGTCGCTGTCTTCGCCAATCATGGTGAGTCGCTCTGCAAACGAGCGGGCACCAGGAAGCGAATCGGAGCGAGCGGGTTAAAAGCCCGTCACTTGACACGGGTTTGAAAAACGTGCGAGAATCGCTCTCTTAGCTGAGAACGCCTAGCGATCTTTGGCTGCGCCGCAAGGCGATGCTCTTTAACAATCAACAGCCGATAAGTGTGGGCGTTTGAAGGCGAGTGCCAACGAGTCGCAAGACTCGCAGGCTTTCGGGCCTGCAAACGCTCACGGTAAAAGAAGTGAAGTTCACTTCGATTCCGTTGAGTAAATTTATCAAGATCGAACTGAAGAGTTTGATCCTGGCTCAGATTGAACGCTGGCGGCATGCCTTACACATGCAAGTCGAACGGCAGCACGGGAGCAATCCTGGTGGCGAGTGGCGAACGGGTGAGTAATACATCGGAACGTGCCCTGTAGTGGGGGATAACCCGGCGAAAGCCGGGCTAATACCGCATACGACCTACGGGTGAAAGCGGGGGATCGCAAGACCTCGCGCTATCGGAGCGGCCGATGTCAGATTAGCTAGTTGGTGGGGTAAAAGCCTACCAAGGCGACGATCTGTAGCTGGTCTGAGAGGACGACCAGCCACACTGGGACTGAGACACGGCCCAGACTCCTACGGGAGGCAGCAGTGGGGAATTTTGGACAATGGGGGCAACCCTGATCCAGCCATGCCGCGTGC
>JAMLIM010000139.1 GCA_023954175.1 Rhizobacter sp. | reverse complement strand
CGCGGTCGAAGCCTCGACCCTCAACTACAAGGATGGCCTCGCGATCACGAACCGCGGCCCGGTCGTGCGGCGCTGGCCAATGGTGCCTGGCATCGATGGTGCCGGCACCGTCGTCGAGAGCCGGCACGCGCGCTGGAAAGCGGGCGACAAGGTGGTGCTCAACGGCTTCGGTGTCGGTGAGACGCATTGGGGTTGCCTCGCCGAGCGCGCGCATCTGAAGGGGGATTGGCTGGTGCGCCTGCCCGAGGGCTTCACGCCGCGCGATGCGATGGCGATCGGCACCGCCGGCTACACCGCGATGCTGTGCCTGATGGCGCTGCAGCGCCATGGCGTGAAGCCCGCAGCCGGTGACGTGCTCGTCACCGGGGCGACCGGTGGTGTCGGCAGTGTCGTCGTGTCGCTGCTCAAACAGGCGGGCTATCGCGTCGTCGCCTCGACCGGCAAGGCCGCCGAGGCGGCCTACCTGCGCGAGCTCGGCGCCGCCGACGTGATCGACCGCAACGAACTCTCGGCGCCGGGCAAGCCGTTCCAGAAGGAGCGCTGGGCGGCCGCGGTCGACACGCTCGGCAGCCACACGCTCGCGAACGTCTGCGCGCAGATGCGCTATGGCGGCGCGGTCGCGGCCTGCGGCCTGGCACAAGGCGCTGATCTGCCGCTGAGCGTGATGCCCTTCATCCTGCGCGGTGTGGCGCTGCTCGGCGTCGACAGCGTGATGGCGCCGCTCGCGTTGCGCGAGGAGGCGTGGTCGCGTCTGGCGCGCGAGCTGCCGCGCGCGGCGCTGGCCGCGATCCAGCACGAGATCGGGCTCGGCGAGGCGATCGCGAAAGCGCAGGAGTTGATCGACGGCAAAGTCCGCGGCCGCATCGTCGTGCGGACGGCGTGATCGCGGCGTCGCGTCAGCACTGCGCAAGCGGCGCGGCCAAAACTTGGGGCAAACCCTGCGGCGTGCGAACGCTTGCGCCGCGGGCGTCAGCACCACGACATCAGCAAGGAGACCCACGATGGACTACGCCAGCTTCTACCGCCGCTCGATCGACGATCGCGATGCCTTCTGGGCCGAGCAGGCCCAGCTGATCGACTGGCACCGCCCGTTCGACCAGGTCTGCGACTACAGCAACCCGCCGTTCGCGCGCTGGTTCGTCGGCGGCCAGACGAACCTGTGCCACAACGCGGTCGATCGCCATCTGGCGACGCGCGGTGACCAGAACGCGCTGATCTTCGTCTCGACCGAGACCGACGACGAGCACGTCTACAGCTTTCGCGAACTGCATGCCGAGGTGCAGCGCATGGCCGCAGTGCTGCAGTCGCTCGGCGTCAAGCGTGGCGACCGGGTCCTGATCTACATGCCGATGATCGCCGAGGCGGCGTTCGCGATGCTCGCCTGCGCGCGCATCGGCGCGATCCATTCGGTCGTCTTCGGCGGCTTCGCGAGTTCGAGCCTCGCGAGCCGGATCGACAACGCCGAGCCGGTCGTCATCGTCAGCGCCGACGCCGGCAGCCGCAGCGGCAAGGTCGTGCCCTACAAGGGCCTGCTCGACGAGGCGATCCGCCTCGCCAAGCACAAGTCCGCGCGCGTACTGATGATCAACCGTGGCATGGCGGCGTACACGCCGGTCGAAGGCCGCGACGCCGACTACGCGGCGCTGCGCGAGAAGCATCTGAACACCGTCGTGCCCTGCGTCTGGATGGAGGCGACCGACCCGAGCTACACGCTCTACACCAGCGGCACGACCGGCACACCGAAGGGCGTGCAGCGCGACATCGGCGGCTATGCCGTCGCGCTCGCCGCGAGCATGAAGCACATCTTCCTCGGCAAGCCGGGCGAGACCTTCTTCTCGACGAGCGACATCGGCTGGGTCGTCGGCCACAGCTACATCGTCTATGGCCCGCTGCTGGCCGGCATGGCGACGATCTTCTACGAGGGCCTGCCGACGCGGCCGGACGCGGGCATCTGGTGGAGCCTGGTCGAGAAGTACAAGGTCACCGGCATGTTCAGCGCGCCGACCGCGGTGCGCGTGCTCAAGAAGCAGGACCCGGCCTTCCTGTCGAAGTACGACCTGTCGTCGCTGCGCGCGCTGTTCCTCGCCGGCGAACCGCTCGACGAGCCGACGGCGCAGTGGATCTCGGGCGCACTCGGCCGGCCGATCATCGACAACTACTGGCAGACCGAATCGGGCTGGCCGATCCTGGCGCTTGCCAATGGCGTCGAGCAGAAGCCGAGCAAGTTCGGCAGCCCGGGCCTGGCGATGTACGGCTACGACATCAAGCTGCTCGACGAGAATACCGGCGAGGAGTTGAAGGGTGCCAACCAGAAAGGCGTGGTCGCGATCGAGGGCCCGCTGCCGCCCGGCTGCATGCAGACCGTGTGGCGCGACGACGAGCGCTTCGTCGAAACCTACTGGAAGAGCGTGCCCAACCGCCTCGCCTACAGCACCTTCGACTGGGCGGTGCGCGACGAGGACGGCTACTTCTTCATCCTCGGCCGCACCGACGACGTCATCAACGTCGCCGGCCACCGCCTGGGCACGCGCGAGATCGAAGAGAGCATCTCCGGCCACGCCAACGTGGCCGAGGTCGCCGTGGTCGGCGTCGCCGATCAGCTGAAGGGCCAGGTCGCGATGGCGTTTGTCGTGCCGAAGGACGCATCGGCCCTGACCGACGACGCCGCGAAACTCAAGCTCGAAGGCGAGATCATGAAGCTCGTCGACCAGACCCTCGGCGCCGTCGCGCGGCCATCGCGCGTGCGCTTCGTCACCGGGCTGCCCAAGACGCGCTCCGGCAAGCTGGTACGCCGCGCGATCCAGGCCGTCTGCGAAGGCCGCGACGCGGGCGACCTGTCGACGATCGAGGACCCGGCGGCGCTGCAGCAGATCAAGGACTTGTTTCCCAAAGCCTGAGAGGGCACCGGCACCTTGGCCATCGGCCCCCGAATGGGGGATCGGTGGCGAATCCGGATACCCCCCGACCCCACAGAGGGTGCTCGCCCGACCGGTTTCCCGCCCTCGGAGGGATGGGCGGCGCCAGCCGCCGCAGGAACACTGCACCCCTGAATCAACAAGGGGGTGCAGATCATGGCAAGAATGGCGTTCGCAGGGGCGCAGGCGGCGATGCAAGGCCAGCGCGCGGCGGTCGAGCTCGCGCTCGTTCCGACCGAGGAGCAAACCGCATCCAGGTGGTCGATCGACGAGGAGCCGATGGGCCCGGGTTGGCACGACTCCTCGTGGATGTTGAAGAAGGGCCTGGACGTGATCGAGGGCCTCCCGCCGGGCGCGGCGCCACCGGAATGGGCCTGGACCTGGTGGCTGGCCTCCTTTGGCGGTGTGCAGGGCCACGCCTGAACGGCGTGCGGCGCTGCGCTGCCGGCTACGGCGCGCCTTCGCGCCTTCCCTACAGCGCGTCCGACGCGAAATCCGCGAGCCGCGATCGCTCACCGCGCGCGAGCGTCACATGCCCGCCATGCGGCCAGCCCTTGAAGCGATCGACCGCGTAGGTCAGGCCCGAGCTGCCTTCGGTCAGGTAGGGCGTGTCGATCTGCGCCAGGTTGCCGAGGCAGACGATCTTGGTGCCCGGCCCGGCGCGGGTGATCAGGGTCTTCAGCTGCTTGGGCGTCAGGTTCTGCGCCTCGTCGATGATGAGGAACTTGTTCAGGAACGTGCGCCCGCGCATGAAGGCCATGCTCTTGATCTTGATCTTGCTGCGCACCAGGTCGTTGGTTGCGGCGCGGCCCCATTCGCCGGCGCCGCCGTCACTGCGTGACAGCACTTCCAGGTTGTCGTCGAGCGCGCCCATCCACGGGTTCATCTTCTCC
>JAMLIM010000138.1 GCA_023954175.1 Rhizobacter sp. | reverse complement strand
GAACGCGAGCAGGTGCGGCAGGTGGCTGACGGCGGCAAACGCCGCGTCGTGGTTCTCCGCCGTCATGCGCAGCACCTGCGCGCCGAGCGCGGACCAGACGTCGGTCGCCTTCTGCACCAGCTCGGGCAGCGTCTGCTTGAGTGGCGTCAGGATGACCTGGCGCCCCTGGTAGAGCGTGGCGTCTGCATTGGCGATGCCGGCCACCTCCTTGCCGGCGATCGGATGCGCCGGCACGAACGAGACGACGCGCTCCTTGAGCACGCGGCGCGCGGCATCGACCACCTCGCGCTTGGTGCTGCCCACGTCCATCAGCAACACACCGGGGCCGACGAGGTGGCGGATCGCCTTGAACGTCGTCTCCGATGCGGCGACGGGTACCGCGAGCAGCACGATGTCGGCGCCGGTGACGGCCTGCAGCGCGGACTCGGCAATGTCGTCGATCACGCCGAGCCGTTTCGCCTTCTCGGTCGTCGACGGCGACTTGCTGTAGCCGACCACGCGCCGCACGAGCCCGCCGCGCTTGAGCGCGAGGGCGAACGAGCCCCCCATCAATCCGCAGCCGATGACGCCGAGTTGGTTGAACATCAATGCACGTCGATCGGGTAGGTGCCGAGCAGCTTGAAGAAGGCGCAGACGCTGCGCAGCCCCTGCAGCGCGGCGGCCACCTGGGGCTCGTCGGGATGACCCTGGAGGTCGATGTAGAAGTAGTACTCCCATTGGCCGGAGCGCGCCGGACGGGACTCGAAGCGGCTCATCGACACCCCGTGCTGCTTGAGCGGCACCAGCATGTCGTGCACCGCACCGGGCCGGTTCGGCACCGAGACGACGAGGCTCGTGCAATCGTGGCCCGACGCCCCGGGCCGCGGATGCCGGTCCGGATGCGCGAGGATCGCGAAGCGCGTGCGATTGTGGGCGTCGTCCTGGATCGCCGGCGCGACGACATGCAGGCCGAACTCGCTGCCGGCACGTTCGCTCGCGATCGCCGCGAGCGTCGCGTCGGCACCCGCCATGCGCGCACCTTCGGCGTTGCTCGCGACCGGCCGGCGCTCGGCGTGCGGCAGGTGATTCGCAAGCCAGGCGTGGCATTGGGCGAGCGCCTGCGGATGGGCGCAAACGGCGGCGATGCCCTCGAGCGTGCTTTCCTTTCGCAGCAGGTTGTGCCGCACGAGGAGATTGGTCTCGCCGATGATGAACAGCGGCGTCGTCAGGAACAGATCGAGCGAGCGTGTGACGACGCCCTCGCTCGAGTTCTCGACCGGCACGACGCCGAAGTCTGCCGCCCCGGCGAGCGTGGTGTGCAGCACCTCGTCGAAGGTGGCGCACGGCAGGCGCACGATCGACGAGCCGAAGAAGCCGAGCGCGGCCTCCTCGCTGAAGGTCCCGGCCGGCCCGAGGTAGGCGACGCGCGTCGGCGTCTCCAGCGTGCGGCAGGCCGACATGATCTCGCGCCAGATCGGCGCGACGCTGTCGCTGCGCAGCGGCCCGGGGTTGGCGCGCTTGAGGCCGTCGATCACCTGCGCCTCGCGCTCGGGCCGAAACACGACCGAGCCCTCGGCCTTCTTCAGCCCACCCACCTGCAGCGCCAGCGCGGCGCGCTCGTTCAGGAGCGCGAGCAGCTTCAGATCGAGCGCGTCGATCCCGGCGCGCAGTGACTGCAGCGACTGCAGCGACGCTCCCGAATCGTCCGACGAGTTGCTCATGAACGTCTCAGCCCAGTGCCCGACGAAATTCTGCGTGGCCTACTTGCGCGGCTTCGCGGCGGAAGCGGCCGGCCTGGCCGGTGCCGACGCTGCGGCGTTCGAGTCGGGGATGCCCATCGTCGTGCGCAGCCGCTGCTGCAGCGCCTGCAGCTTGGGATCGAGCAGCGGCGCCGCCTCGGCCGCGAGCTTCTGCACGAAGCCGTTCTGCATCTCTGGCCACATCTGCTGGAATTTCTTGTTCACCGGCGACTCGAGCCAGGCGATCAGCGTCTTGAGTTCGTCTTCGGTGAACTTCTCTTCCATCGTCGCGCCGAAGGTCGAGGGCGCAAGCTTGAGTGCGCGCTCGCGCAGCAGCGGCACGGCTTCGTCGACGTACTTGCGGATCTCGGTCTCGACCTGCTTGCCGATCGCCTCGCGCTTTTCTGGCGGCACCTGGGTCTGGAGGTACTGACCCGAGACCTGCATCAGCTGGATCGCCGGGCGCTCGGCGACGCTGCGCGAAATGCTCTCGATGATGGGTTGCTGCAACGCCAGGGCCTTTTGCACCAGCTCCTTCTTCGTCGTCTGGGCATGGGCGAGCGTGGCCGCGGCGCATAGCGCCGCAATGATCAATCGTTTCATCAGGAGTTTTCCTCGGGGTTGGGCGCGTCGTCGGACTCGCCATTCGGGTCTATCGAATCGTCGATAGTCGCGTCTGCGTTGGCATCGTTCTCGACAATGCGTTGAACGCCGATCAGTTGCGAGCCGGCGTCGAGCGCGATCAGCGTCACGCCCTGCGTCGCGCGGCCGAGCTCGCGGATCTCGGACACGCGCGTGCGCACGAGCACGCCGGTGTCGGTGATGAGCATGATCTCGTCCTCTGCGCGCACCAGCGTCGCGGCAACCACCTTGCCGTTGCGCTCGCTCTGCTGGATCGCGATCATGCCCTTGGTGCCGCGGCCGTGACGTGTGTATTCGGTAATGTTGGTGCGCTTTCCGTAACCATTTTCGGTAGCGGTGAGCACGCTGTTGCGGGCGTTCGGGTCGGAGGTGTCGGCGCCCGCATCGGCGTCGGCCACCAGCATGGCGATCAGGTTTTGACCTTCCTCCAGTTGCATGCCTCGCACGCCGCGCGCGTTGCGGCCCATCGGGCGCACGTCGTTCTCGTCGAAGCGCACAGCCTTGCCACCATCGGAGAACAGCATCACATCATGCGCGCCATCCGTCAGCGCAGCGCCGATCAGGTAGTCACCGTCGTCCAGGCCCACAGCGATGATGCCCGCCTTGCGCGGGTTGCTGAAGTCCGACAGCGGCGTCTTCTTGACCGTGCCCATGGATGTTGCCATGAAGACGTAGCGGTCTTCGGGGAACTGGCTGGCCGCGCCGGTGAGTGGCAGCACCACGTTGATCTTCTCGCCTTCTTCCAGCGGGAACATGTTCACGATGGGGCGCCCGCGCGATCCGCGCGAGCCCGCCGGCACTTCCCAGACCTTCAGCCAGTACAGCCGGCCGCGGTTGGAGAAGCACAGCATGTACTCGTGCGTGTTGGCGATGAAGAGCTGATCGATCCAGTCGTCTTCCTTGGTGGCGGTGGCTTGTTTGCCACGGCCGCCACGCTTTTGCGCCCGGTATTCGGATAGCGGCTGGCTCTTGATGTAACCCGTGTGGCTGAGCGTCACCACCATGTCGGTGGGTGCGATCAGGTCTTCGGTGGCCAGATCCTGGGCATTGTGTTCGATGGTGGAGCGGCGCACGCCTTCCTTGGTCTGGCCGAACTCGGTCTTGAGCGCGGTCAGCTCGTCGCCAATGATGGTGGACACGCGCGCCGGCTTGGCCAGGATGTCGAGCAGATCCTCGATCTCGGCCATCACATCCTTGTATTCGGCGACGATCTTGTCCTGCTCCAGCCCGGTCAGGCGCTGCAGGCGCATCTGCAGGATTTCCTGCGCCTGCGTGTCCGAAAGCCGGTAGAGGCCCTCGCTCTGCAAGCCGTATTCGCGCGGCAGGCTCTCGGGGCGGTAGTCGTCGGCGCTGACGGTGGCGCCGTCTTCGCGCGTGCGGGTCAGCATCTCGCGCACCAGCTGGCTGTCCCAACTGCGCGCCATCAGTTCGGCCTTGGCGACCGGCGGGGTGGGGGATTCGCGGATGATGCGGATGAATTCGTCGATGTTGGCCAGCGCCACG
>JAMLIM010000137.1 GCA_023954175.1 Rhizobacter sp. | reverse complement strand
CGCGCGCGCAGGCCACCGCGTCCTCGTAGCCGGCGTCGGCGTGGCGCATGACGCCGGTCGCCGGGTCGTTCCAGAGCACGCGCTCGATGCGCTTGGCGGCGGCGTCGGTGCCGTCGCAGACGATGACGACGCCCGCATGCTGCGAGTAGCCCATGCCCACGCCACCGCCGTGGTGCAGGCTGACCCAGGTCGCGCCGCCGGCGGTGTTGAGCAGTGCATTGAGCAGCGGCCAGTCGGAGACGGCGTCGCTGCCGTCCTTCATCGACTCGGTCTCGCGGTTCGGCGACGCGACCGAGCCCGAGTCGAGATGGTCGCGGCCGATCACGATCGGCGCCTTCAGCTCACCCGACTTCACCATCTCGTTGAACGCGAGCCCGGCGCGATGGCGCTCACCGAGGCCGATCCAGCAGATGCGCGCCGGCAGGCCCTGGAAGGCGATGCGCTCGCCCGCCATGTCGAGCCAGCGGTGCAGGTGCGCGTCGTCGGGGAAGAGCTCCTTCATCTTGGCGTCGGTCTTGCGGATGTCCTCCGGGTCGCCGGACAGCGCCACCCAGCGGAACGGCCCGCGGCCGCGGCAGAACAGCGGCCGCACGTAGGCCGGCACGAAGCCGGGGAAGTCGAACGCGCGCTGAACGCCTTCGTCGAACGCGACCTGGCGGATGTTGTTGCCGTAGTCCACGGTCGGGATGCCCATCGCCAGGAAGTCGAGCATGGCCTGCACGTGCACTGCGCAGCCCCTGGCGGCTGCCGCGCGCAGCTCGGCGTGCTTCGACGCATCCGCCGCAGCCGTCTGCCAGCGGTCGACCGTCCAGCCCGGCGGAAGGTAGCCGTTGACCAGATCGTGGGCGCTCGTCTGGTCCGTCACGAGGTCGGGCTTCATGCCGCCGGCCTTGGCGCGCTTGACGAGCTCGGGCAGCACCTCGGCCGCATTGCCGAGCAGCCCGATCGATACCGCCTTGCCCTCGGCCGTGTACTTCGCGATCCGCGCCAGCGCGTCGTCGAGGTCGTTCGCCTGCTCGTCGAGGTAGCGGCTGCGGAGGCGAAAGTCGATGCGGCTCTGCTGGCACTCGATGTTGAGCGAGCAGGCACCGGCAAAGGTCGCCGCCAGCGGCTGCGCGCCGCCCATGCCGCCGAGGCCGGCAGTGAGAATCCACTTGCCCTTGAGGTCGCCGCCGTAATGCTGGACGCCGGCTTCGACAAAGGTCTCGTAGGTGCCCTGCACGATGCCCTGGCTGCCGATGTAGATCCACGAGCCGGCGGTCATCTGGCCGAACATCATCAGGCCCTTGCGATCGAGCTCGGTGAAGTGCTCCCACGTCGCCCACTTGGGCACGAGATTCGAGTTGGCGATCAGCACGCGCGGTGCGTCCACGTGGGTGCGGAAGATGCCGACCGGCTTGCCCGACTGCACGAGCAGCGTCTCGTCCTCGCCGAGCGCCTTGAGCGCCACGAGGATCGCCTCGTAGCAGTCCCAGTTGCGCGCCG
This sequence comes from Rhizobacter sp., assembly GCA_023954175.1. GTDB lineage: Bacteria > Pseudomonadota > Gammaproteobacteria > Burkholderiales > Burkholderiaceae_C > CAIKUF01. Next base: position 2,679 of record JAMLIM010000137.1, on the reverse strand, counting down.
CCTTGCCGATGCCGCCGTAGACGACGAGGGCGTCGGGGTTCTCGGCCACCTCGGGGTCGAGGTTGTTCTGGATCATCCGGTAGGCGGCCTCGATCAGCCAGTTCCTGCAGACGATCGCGCTGCCGCGCGGCGCGCGCACGGGGTGGGGCTGGGCGAAATGATGAGCGGCGGAAAGATCGGTCATGGCGGCCTCGACGACAGGTGGAACTGAGGATTGCAGGTTGACGCGCAGAAGGTTGAAGCACGGCAGGTTGAAACACTGCACGTTCAGGAACCTCACTGTACTTGTCTAGACAAGTGAAGACAAGTGGCGTTCCTCATGGTTTTCCCTGGGTGTCGGCGGCTCGCACATGCTTGTCTAGACAAGTGCTTCCCGCTAGCATCCCGCCATGTCCGCAAACGCCGCCGCCCTTGCCCCCTACGGCCGCGTCAAGCAGTACCTGCTCGATGCGCTCGCGCGCGGGCGCTGGGCGCCGGGCGAGCTGATGCCGTCCGAGGCCGATCTCGTCACCCAGTTCGGCGTCAGCCGCATGACGGTCAATCGTGCGCTGCGCGAGCTGCAGGCCGAAGGCCTCGTCGATCGCGTGCAGGGCGTCGGCACCTTCGCCGCGCCGCTGCACCGCGTCGCGTCGTCGCTGACGATCCGCGATCTGCATGCCGAGATCGTCGAGCGCGGCCATCGCCATCACGCCGAGGTGCATCTGGCGCGCAGCGAGCACGCGCCCGCCGCGCTTGCGCACCAGCTCGGCCTGGCCGTGGGCGCGCCGGTCTATCACAGCCTGATCGTCCACTTCGAGGAGGGCCTGCCGCTGCAGTGCGAGGACCGCTACGTGAACCCGGCCTGCGCGCCGGGCTACCTCGGCGTGGACTTCACGCAGACGACGCCGACGCACTATCTGTTCGAGGTCACCGCGCTCTGGCGCGCGCAGTATTCGATCGAAGCCGCGCTGCCGACCGCGCAGGAGGCGGCCCTGCTGCGCATCGCGCAGAGCGACCCCTGCCTCGTCGTCGTGCGCCGCACCTTCACGACCGACGCCGCGATCACGATCGCCCGCCTCGTGCATCCCGGCGCGCGCTACGCGCTGCATGGGGAGTTCGCGCCATGAAATCCTCTTCCACGCTGAAGCAGCTGCGTGTTGCCGACAGCGCGCCGCAGGCGTGGCGCAACGGTGGCGGCAGCACGCGCGAACTGCTCGCGTGGCCGGCCGGCGCCGACTGGCGCGTGCGCGTCAGCGTGGCCGAGATCGCCGCCGACGGGCCGTTCTCCGCCTTCGACGGCGTCGAGCGTTGGTTTGCCGTGCTCAGCGGCGCGGGCGTTGCGCTCGGCTTGCCGGGCGGTGAGCATCGGCTCACGCCGACGAGTGCGCCGCTGCGCTTCGACGGTTCCGCGGCCCCCGGCTGCCGTCTGGTCGATGGCGCGACGAGCGACCTGAACCTGATGCTGCGCGCCGGCACGCGGGGTGTGCTCAAGCGCGCGCTGAGCGACGCGCCGTGGGTCGAGGACTGGCGCTGGCGGGCGGCGTTCGTGGCGGACAGCGCGCGGCTCGTGGCGGACAGCGCGCGGCTCGAGGCGGCCGACGGCCTGCGCGTCGAGCTCGAAGCCGGCACCCTGCTCGCGCCCCTGCCGCCCGGCCCGTGCCGACTCGTTGCGTCGCGTGCGACAGCGCCGATGTTCTGGATCGGTGTCGATGCCGACGTGGAGGTCTGATTGCACGGCATCGACGACCTCGCCCTCAGCGTGCATGACGACGTGCCGCCTGACGCAGCGCGCGTCGTCGATGACGGCCTCGGCGCGTTCAATGCATCGGCGGCGCCCCTGCACGAGGTGCGCGGCCTGTCCTGCTTCGCGCGAGACGCATCGGGTGCCGTCGTCGGCGGCGCGGTCGGTCGCACCTGGGGCTTGTGCTGCGAACTGCAGCAGCTGTGGGTCGTGCCGGCGTTGCGCCGCAGAGGACTCGGCGCGCGCCTGGTGACAGGCTTCGAGGCGCGGGCCCGGGCGCGCGGCTGCCGCACCTTCTATCTGGAAACCTTCAGCTTCCAGGCGCCGAGCCTGTACCGATCGCTCGGCTACGAGGTCAGACTCACGCTGCGCGGCATGGCGCCCGGCATCGAGAAGCACGTCATGGTGCGCGAGGAAGCTGGCGAGGTGGCGCGTGACTGAGAAAGACGATGTGGTGGCTTCGACCCCCTCACGCACGCTGTGGCGCCATGCGAAGCTCGCGACGCTGAGCGGCGCGGGGCCTTGGGGCGTGATCGATCGCGGCGCGCTCGTGAGCGAAGGCGACCGCATCGTCTGGGTCGGGGCAGCGGGCGAACTGCCGGCCGGCCTCGGCGTGACGATGGAGCACGATCTGGGCGGCGCGCTCGTGACGCCGGGCCTCATCGATTGCCACACGCACCTCGTCTATGGCGGGCAGCGCGCTGCCGAGTTCGAACTGCGGCTGCAGGGTGCGAGCTACGAGGAGATCGCGCGTGCCGGTGGCGGCATCCGCTCGACCGTCGCCGCGACACGCGCCGCGAGCGACGACGCGCTCTTCGCATCGGCCCAGGCGCGCGCACTCGCGCTGATGGCCGAGGGCGTGACGACGCTCGAGGTGAAGTCCGGCTATGGCCTGTCGCTGGCGGACGAAGCGCGCTGCCTCGGCGTCGCGTGGCGCCTCGGGCGCGAACTGCCGCTCA
>JAMLIM010000136.1 GCA_023954175.1 Rhizobacter sp. | reverse complement strand
AGCCTTCGTTAACCGCGCTGGCCTTGCGGAACGTCGGCGCCGTGTGGGGCTCTACACTGCCGGACTTTCTCCCGGGCCCCTCCATGCCGTACCGTCTGCTGAGCCTCCTGTTGTTCGCCTTCATGGCGGTCGGCGTGCACGCCGCGCCGCTGCCGCAGGCGGTGCGGTCGGTCGAGGGCATCACCGAGTACCGGCTCGACAACGGCCTGCAGGTGCTGCTCGTGCCGGACGATTCCAAACCGACGACAACGGTCAACATGACCTATCACGTCGGTTCGCGCCACGAGAACTATGGCGAAACCGGCATGGCGCATCTGCTCGAACACCTGCTGTTCCAGGGCTCGACGAACTACCCGATGCCGATGCTCGGCGAGTTCACGAAGCGCGGCCTGCGCGCGAACGGCTCGACGAGCTTCGACCGCACCAACTACTTCGCCAGCTTCGCCGCGAACCCCGAAACGCTGAAGTGGTACCTCGACTGGCAGGCCGATGCGATGGTCAACAGCTTCATCTCGCGCGAATCGCTGGACAGCGAGATGACGGTCGTGCGCAACGAGATGGAAAGCGGCGAGAACAACCCGCAGCGCATCATGATGCAGCGCGCGCTGCGCGAGCTCTTCGACTGGCACAACTACGGCAAGAGCACGATCGGCGCGCGCAGCGATGTCGAGAACGTCGACATTCCGCGCCTGCAGGCCTTCTACCGCGAGTACTACCAGCCCGACAACGCGACGCTCGTCGTCTCGGGCAAGTTCGATCCGCAGCAGACCCTTGCCTGGGTGCAGCAGGCGTTCGGCAAGATCCCGAAGCCGACGCGCAGGCTGCCCGTGCTCTACACGCTCGATCCGGTGCAGGATGGCGAGCGCAGCTTCACGTTGCGACGCAGCGGCGGCGTGCCGATGGTTCTTGCCGCGTATCACGCCCCGGCGGCGGGCGACCCCGACTACGCGGCGGCCGAGGCGCTGGCGTTGATCCTTGCGGACGAACCGGCGGGGCGGCTCTACACGGCGCTCGTGAAGACACAGCTTGCGGCATCGATGTGGGGCTTCGCGTGGGACCTGGCCGACCCCGGCCTGATGATGTTCGGCGCCGAACTCGCGCCCGGCCAGGACGTCGACAAGGCGCGCCGCGCGCTGCTTGACACCCTCGAATCGTTCAAGGAGCACCCGGTGACGGCCGAGGAGCTCGAGCGTGCCAAGGCGCGCTGGCTCAACGACTGGAAGCGGCGCTTCACGAATCCCGAAGGCGTCGGCGTCGCGCTCTCGAGCGCGGTGGGGCAGGGCGACTGGCGGCTCTACTTCCTGCTGCGTGACCGCGTGCGCGACCTCAAGCTCGAGGACGTCCAGCGCTTCGCGGTGAGCTATCTCGTGCCTTCGAACAGCGTCGTCGGGACCTACCTGCCGACCGACAACCCGGTGCGCGCCCCGGCGCCCAGGCGCGTCGACGTCGCGGCCGAACTCAAGGACTACAAGGGCGCGGCCGCGACCGCGCAAGCGGCGAGCTTCGATCCGACACCGGCGAACATCGACGCGCACACGATCACCTTCACCCTGCCCAGCGGCATGCAGGTCGCGCTGCTGCCCAAGGGCGCGCGCGGCGAGGCGGTGAAGGCGCGGCTGACGCTGCGCTATGGCGATGAGAAGAGCCTCTTCGGCGTCGGCGACGTGCCCGAGTTCACTGCGGCGCTGCTCGACTACGGCACGAAGACGATGACGCGCCAGCAGATCCAGGACCGCTTCGAAGCCCTGCAGGCCGAGGTGAGCTTCGGCGCGGGCGATACCGCGGCGTCGGTCTCGATCACGACGACGCGCGCGAACCTGCCGGCCGTGATCGCGCTCGTCGGCGACATTCTTCGCAACGCGACATTCCCGGCGGCGGAACTGGAAGAGCTGCGCCAGCAGACGCTGAGCGCGATCGAGTCCCAGCGCAAGGAGCCCGATGCGCTCGTCGGCACTGCACTCGCCCGCCACGGCGACCCGTATGCGCGCGGCGACGTGCGCCACGCGCGCAGTTTCGACGAACGTGTGGAAGACGCGAAGGCGGTGACGATCGAGCAGGTGCGCGCCTTCCACGCCCGCTTCTACGGCGCGAGCCATGCCCAGTTCAGCGCCAGCGGCGAGATGGATGCGGCCGCTGTGAAGACGGCGCTAGCCAAGGCCTTCGGCGACTGGAAGTCGACCGCGCCGTACGCCCGTGTGCCGACGCCGCTCGTCGCCGTCAGCCCCGAGCGCATCATGATCCGCACCCCGGACAAGCAGAACGCGACGATGCTCGCGAAGCTCGCGCTGCCGCTCACCGACAACGACGCCGACTACGCGACCTTCACGCTGGCCAACGCGATGCTCGGGCGCGGCGGCAGTTCGCGCCTGTGGGAGCGTGTGCGCGAGAAGGAGGGCCTGTCCTACGACGTCGGCAGCGGCGTCGCCTGGAGCAGCCACGAGCCGAACTCGATGTGGCAGGCATGGGCGATCTTCGCGCCGCAGAACCAGCCGAAGGTCGAAGCGGCATTCCGCGAAGAGCTTGCGCGTGCGCTGCAGGACGGCTTCACGCAAAGCGAACTCGACGCCGCGAAGGAGGGTCTGCTCAACGCCCGCCGCCTCGCGCGCGCGCAGGATTCGGTGCTGGCCGGCGCGCTCAACAACAACCTCTACCTCGGCCGCACCTTCGCGATCTCGCAAAAGGTCGACGACCAGATCGCCGCGGCGTCGCTCGACAGCGTCAACGCCGTGCTGCGCAAGTACCTCACGCCCGAGGGTTTCGTGATCGGGTTCGGGGGCGATTTCAAGCCCTGATCGGGGTTGCTGCCGCTCCCGTTGGGGGAGGGCTGAGATGAGGGCCTCGCATGCACCTCACCCGCCGACATTGACGATGAGTTCTTTGCCGAAGCGAATTCTTGAGACTTCGCACGCCATTTCAATGATTCGTTCGATCTGGGCGTGACTAACGTTTGTTCCTATGTACCAGCCGGATTGAAGCCTGACGAAATGCTCCCTTGCGAGATCTGGGCGGCCCGGATAAAGCTCGTCTGGCTTTCGAGCCAAGTACCTCCTCGTCCTTCCATGCTTCGGCCTGGCAGCAAAGCGCTCTAAGAAACTTGCATCTCGCTTCGCGAGGGCCTCGAAGACAGCCTCTAGAACCTCGCGTCCGTTGCGGCACGCTACGAACTGACCTTCGAACGTGTATCCGACACCGCCGGATCTGGCTTCGGTCGTTGAACCAGCGGTCGGCTTCAAGGTTGGCGCAGGCGCCGACCGCGGTAGCGCAACTGAACTCGCTCTCGGCACTTGCGCCACTGCTTGGCGACTGCCGCTAAGTAGGTAAGTTCATAAATACGGTCACGTATATGCTTGATAAGTCCCGCCACGTATGGCATTGTGATGCAATCCTTCAACCGGGGATTGCGCATGCCAAGGAAGAGCCCGTTCGTCGTCGAGTTGTCCGCGGAAGAGTCTGCCGAGTTGAATCGGCGCGCGACCAGATATACGTTGCCGTATTTCGAGGTTGTCCGAGCCAAGATGATCCTGATGGCTGCCGGCGGCATGAGCAACGACGAGATCGCCGCGCGGCTGGACACTCGACGCGAGGTGGTCAGCCAGTGGCGCCAGCGCTTCTTCAAGGAGCGATTGGCGGGCCTCGAAGAGAGAGCCCGCCCGGGACGCCCTCGGGTCTTTCCCCCCAGAGCTCACGATTGAGATCAAGGCGCTCGCATGCGAGCTGCCGGCGACCTTGGGCTTGCCGTTGTCGCGGCTCAGCGTGGCCGACATCGCTCGACACGCCCAGCGCTCGGGCCTGGTTGCGCGCATCAGCGACAGCACGGTTTGGCGATGGCTGCACGAAGACGCCATCCGCCCTTGGCAGCACCGCTGCTGGATCTTTCCGCGCGACCCGCATTTCCAGGCCAAGGCCGGGCGGATCCTGGACCTGTACGAGCGGCGCTGGCAAGGCCAGGCACTGCGCGAGGACGAGTTCGTCATCTCCACCGACGAGAAGACCAGCATCCAGGCACGCTTGCGCATCCACCCGAGCCGGCCCACGCAGCCTGGCAAGTCGATGCGCGTCGAGCACGAGTACGTGCGCGGTGGCGCCTGGGCTTATTTGGCTGCGCTCGACGTGCATCGCGCCAAGGTGTTCGGCCGCTGTGAACCAACCACCGGCATCGCGCCTTTCGAGCGCTTGGTCGAACAAGTCATGAGCCAGGCGCCGTACAACACCGCCAGCCGCGTCTTCTGGGTCATGGACAACGGCTCGTCGCATCGTGGTCAGGCGTCGGTGCGCCGACTGACGCAAGCCCATCCCACATTGGTCCCGGTCCATGGACCGATCCATGCAAGTTGGCTCAACCAGATCGAAATCTACTTCTCGATCATCCAGCGCAAGGTGCTGACCCCCAACGACTTCCCGTGCTTGGAGGCGGTCGCCGAACGACTGGCGAACTTTGAGCGCCACTTCGAGAACATTGCTCATCCGTTCGAGTGGAAGTTCACTCGAGCCGACCTCAACGCCTTGATCGCCCGCATGCGTGATCGCTGGGCTCAGAGCCAGCCGCTGAAGCTGGCCGCCTGAAAAATACGTGTGCGAACTTCTGAAACGGACTACTTAGGACGCACGCCTGCCACACAGGTGCGCCGGCTGGCGTCAATCATGGCGCCAGG
>JAMLIM010000135.1 GCA_023954175.1 Rhizobacter sp. | reverse complement strand
AGCTTCGCGCGCCCGGTCGCGCCGCGCGCGAGGCGGATCGCGCTCATCGCCGCCTCGGTGCCCGAACTGACGAGGCGGATCTGCTCCATGCTCGGCACGAGCTTCAGGATCTCTTCGGCGAGTTCGACCTCGCGCTCGGTCGGTGCGCCGAACGACAGGCCGTCGCGCGCCGCCTTCTCGACCGCCTCGAGCACGGCCGGGTGGCCGTGGCCGAGGATCATCGGGCCCCAGGAGCCGATGTAGTCGATGTAGCGCCTGCCGTCGGCGTCCCACAGGTAGGGCCCCTGCGCGCGGGTGATGAAGCGCGGCGTGCCGCCAACGGCACGGAATGCGCGGACCGGCGAATTGACGCCGCCCGGGATCACGCGCTGGGCGCGCGCGAAGAGGGCGTCGCTCCTGGGGTGTCCGGTGTGATCAGTGGACATGGCGCGGATCCCTCGGCGTCAGCTCGCCGCCCTCCTCGGCGCCGGGCTCTTCCTCGTCCTCCGGCGCGAGCGCCCAGAAGAAGCGGTCCGGAATGACGTTGCCCATGCCCGGCCGGAAACCGGCGTCGAGCGCCTGGTCGAGGAAGGCGAGCGCCTCGCCGACCGCGGCGTGCAGCTCCGCGCCCGACGCGAGCAGCGCCGCGAGCGCGGCCGACAGCGTGTCGCCGGCGCCGACGAAGGCGACGTCGAAGCGCTCGAACTTCTCGCCGGTGACGGCGCCCTGCGGCGACGCGAGCACGTTGTCGATGAACTGCTCGGCGCCGGCGGTGTTGGGCAGCAGCATGCTGGTGACGAGCACGTAGCGCGCGCCGTGGCGGCCGGCGGCGACGGCGAGCTCGCGCGCCGACGCCGGGCGCTCGGCGCTCCAGTCCGGCAGCAGGAAGTCGGTCAGCGTCTGGTGGTTGCCGACGAGCACCTCGGTCTGCGGCAGCACAAGCTCGCGGAAAGCGTCGAGGTAGGCCTGCTGGTCGTCCTCCTCGACCCAGGCGAGGTTGGGCAGGTAGGCGACGAGCGGCACGTCGGGGTAGTCCGTCAACACCTCGGCCACCGCGCTCACGCCCTCGGCGGAGCCGAGAAAGCCGACCTTCCAGGCGCTGATCGTCACGTCCTCGAGCACGCTGCGCGCCTGCTCGACGACGACTTCGGCGTCGAGCGCGTGGTGCTCGAATATCTCGGCCGTGTCGCGCAGCACGACGGAGGTCACGACCGGCAGCGCGTGGGCACCCATCGCGGCGATCGTCGCGACGTCGCCGGCGACGCCGCCGGCGCCGGTCGCGTCGCTCGCGTTGAAGCTCATCACGCAGGCGGGGGGTGGCTGCTCTTGCAGCGAAGGGGCGCCGACTTCGTCAGCGGCTTCGGTCGGGGAGGTGGCTGGCATGGCAGGCTGCTCGCGTCGGCCCGGCTGCGCGCGCGGCGCAGCGAGGCAGTGGAAGGAGGCCGTAACAAACCTCTAGCGAATAGTGAGGAATGTTGCGTATGTGCCTACGACTGATTGAGTTTTTGCTGGGTGCCGTGGCTACAATCTTTTCTCATTGTAGTGATGCGGCGGGAGCGACGTGAGCGAAATGCGGACCTGGATGTGCCTCATCTGTGGCTGGATCTATGACGAAGCGCAGGGCGATCCGGAGCACGGTGTCGCGCCGGGCACGCGCTGGGAAGACGTGCCGATGAACTGGACCTGCCCCGAATGCGGCGCCCGCAAGGAAGACTTCGAAATGGTTCAGCTCTGACCCGACGCTGCCGATAACAGCCCAGGAAGGCGCGCCAGGGGGCGAGCCTTGTGTCCGTTGAGGAGAATGTCCGGTGAGCAACGAAGCCTCGGCTGCAGCGCCGCTCCAGGCCGCCCGCGTGCTGGTCATCGATGACAGCAACACGATCCGGCGCAGCGCGGAAATCTTCCTGCGCCAGGGCGGTTACGAAGTGTTGCTCGCGGAGGATGGCTTCGACGCCCTCTCCAAGGTCAACGACCACGACCCCGATCTGATCTTCTGCGACATCCTGATGCCGCGCCTGGACGGCTACCAGACCTGCGCCATCATCAAGCGCAACCCGCGCTTTTCCAATGTGCCGGTGGTCATGTTGTCGTCGAAGGACGGCCTGTTCGACAAGGCGCGCGGCCGCATGGTCGGCTCCGACGACTATCTGACGAAGCCGTTCACCAAGGATCAACTGCTGCTGGCGGTCGAACAGCACAAGCGCGTGCTCGCCTGAGCGCCGCCCTCCATCCCGCGCCACTCGACGCCACGCGCGCACCCGCCAGACCCCATAGGACTCGAACCCATGGCAATCCAGAAAATCCTGCTGGTCGATGACTCCAAGACCGAACTGCACTTCCTGTCCGACGTGCTGACCAAGCGCGGCTACAAGGTCCGCACCGCCGAGAACGGCGAGGACGCGATGCGCCGCCTCGGCGAGGACACGCCCGACCTGATCCTGATGGACGTCGTCATGCCCGGCCAGAACGGCTTTCAGCTGACGCGCTCGATCACGCGCGACGCCCGCTTCACGAGCGTGCCGGTGATCATGTGCACGAGCAAGAACCAGGAGACCGACAAGGTCTGGGGCATGCGCCAGGGCGCGCGCGACTACATCGTCAAGCCCGTCGATGCCGACGAACTGGTGAAGAAGATCAAGGCTTTCGACTGAGTTCACCGCCCGCCCGCCCCAAGACAACTCCGATTCGATGGCCAACAAGGAAGCCCTGCGCGAACTCCAGACCCGCCTGGCCGAGCGGCTGAAGACGGCGCGTGCCGAGGCGGCCAGCGTGTCTTGGCTGGCGGTCGAATGCGCGGGGCGCGGCTTTCTGCTGCCGCTGCACGAGGCGGGCGAGATCTTCGCCCTGACGGCGATCGTGCCGGTCGCGCATGCCAAGCCCTGGTTCCTCGGCGTCGCCAACCTGCGCGGCGGGCTGCACGGCGTGGTCGATCTCGCCGCCTTCCTCGGCGTCAAGGGCGCCGAGCGGGGCACCGAGTCGGGGCGCGAACGGGTCCAACTCGTCGCGTTCAACGCCGCACTCGAACTCAACTGCGCGCTGCTCGTCGATCGCCTCGCCGGTTTGCGAAGCGCCGCGCAGATGGTGGCCGAGCCGGCTGCCGCTACTGCTGCGGTCCCACGGCCGGCCTTCGTCGGCGAACGCTATCGGGATGACGCGGGGCGGGAGTGGCAGGAACTGCGCCTGGCAGAACTGGCGCGGCATGAGTCGTTTTTGAGGGTCGTCGGCTGAGCCGTTCGGCGCGGCCGTCGCGAGCAAGAGAGGGTTTCCTATGAGTCTGATGAACATGATCAAGGGCCTGGTGGGCGGCGCGCGTGCGCGCAGCGGCGCCGGGTCGGGTCGCGCCGGGTACGACGGCTTCGACTCGCAACTCCTCGCCGTCGGTGCCGGGGGCGCGGCGGTGCACACCATGCCGGCGATGCCGGCGATGCACGCGACGCGCAGCGATCCGGAGACCTTCACGGAAGCGACGATGCAACAGACCGAATCAGGCGAATCATCGATCATCACCGAGGCGGCGCCGAGCGACCTCGGCGCCTACGCCGACGCGCAGGATGCGCAGCGCGCCGAAGCGGCCGACGTCGCGGTGCTGCCCTTCATCGGTCACCGCCCGCTCGCTTCGCAGCAGCGCATCCTCGGCGGCGCCATCATCGTCGGCATCGCCGGCTTGTTGCTGATGATGTTCCTGGCGCTGAACTCGGCGAGCAAGAGCGCAGCGCAGCTCAACGCCAGCGGCCAGGCGCTGATGCAGTCGCAGCGGCTCGCGAAGTCGGTTTCGCAGGCGGCGATCGGCAACGCCAAGGCCTTCGGCGAGGTGCGCGAGAGCTCGGAGGCGCTGTCGCGCACGGTGTTCGGCCTGCAAGGCGGCGACGCCGAAATCGCCGCCGCGCCCACACAGGTGCAAGAAGCGATCGAGCCGCTCGTGCCGCTCGTCGAACGCGCTTCGCGCAACGCCAGCGTCGTGCTCGCCCACCAGAAGGTGCTGACCCAGGTCGGCCAGGCGCTGCAGACGATCAACCGCCAGTCCTCGGAGCTGCTGCAGACGGCCGAAAGCGTCTCCCTGCTCAAGCTCCAGCAGGAGGCGTCTGCTTCCGAGCTGTCGGCTGCCGGCCAGCTCGTGATGCTGACGCAGCGCATCGGCAAGAGCGCGAATGAATTCCTGACCGCCGAAGGCGCAAGCCAGCAGTCGATGATGCTGCTCGGCAAGGATCTGACGAGCTTCCGCGAAATCGGCGTCGGCCTGCTCGACGGCAGCAGCGCGCTGCGCCTGCCGGCCGCGCGCGATGCGCAGTCGCGCGCGGCGCTGAGCAAACTGCTCAATCAATACGAGGAGACGCGTGCCCAGGCGGCCGCGATCCTGGACAACCTGCCGGGGCTGCTGGCCGTGCGCAAGGCGCAGAACTCGATCATTGCCGACAGCGAGCCGCTGCGCCAGGGCCTCGAAGAGGTGCAATCGCAATTGAGCCTGCAGGGCGGCTTCTCGGGCGCGAAGCTGGCGGCGATGGCCTTGTTCGCGCTGCTGCTGATCGCCGGCGGCTTCGTGGGTTTCCTGCCGATCCTCGGGTTCTGGATGCTGCCCCTCGGTCTGATCCTGCTGGCCATCGACCTGCCCCTGCTGCGCCCCGGGGTCGGGGCCCTCATCGTGCGCGGGCGCGCGGCGCTGCGCCGCTGGCGCCAGGGCTAGGCCCCCACAGCAGGGCGGCGCGGGTCGCCGCGCGCGTCAGGCGGCGCTGGGGGCCAGGATTCCGGCCTCGCCCCGGGTCAGGCAGCGCCGCGCCGGATCGCCGAACCGCCCCGGATCCGAGGCCAGCCCGGGCGCCACCCGTTCGAGCGAGCGCGCATGCCAGGCCAGAACGCGCGGATCGGCCATCCCCGGGTGGAAGCTTTCGCAAGGCTGGCCATTCGCGGTGATGATCTCGTGCCGCTCCAGCATCAGGTGGATATAGCGCACGGAATCGATGCCAAAGTCCCGGCGGATGGCGCGGCCATCCTCCAGATCTTCGGCCGCGACCAGCACTTCGGCCTCGCCCAGCAGGGCCGGCGCGCGCAGCAACAGCCGGTGCCCGGGCGAGATCAGCAGGTCCCCTTCGGGGCGTCCGCGGGCCAGGGCATCGGCACGGATCCGCAGCGGCCGCAGGTGCGGATGCAGGAACAGCTCGGCGCCCGACAGGCGGGTCTCGCCGCGCCAGACCACCGGCTGCGGGCCGTTGTCGCGCGTCAGCACCCGATCGCCGGGGGCGAGTGTTTCGATGGCCCGCGCGCCGTGCGGGGTGGCGATCGCCGTGCCCGGCAGAAAGCAGATGACGCCGGCTCGGCGCGGCGCGCGGGTGGCATCGACCAGCGACAGCCCCGCGACCCACAACTCGCGGTCGGGCGGCGGCAACAGGGGGTGGAACACCGCCAGCAACCGCGCGCCCTGCCGCACGATCCGTGCCGGATAGATCCGGCGGCCATCGGTCAGCAGCATGGAATCGGCCGGGGTGTCGGGTTCGGGCGCGGACTGGGCCTGTGGCATCGCCG
>JAMLIM010000134.1 GCA_023954175.1 Rhizobacter sp. | reverse complement strand
GCGCCCAGCTCGTCTCGTCGCTGCCGCGCACGGCGAGCGTCGCGTGGCGATTGGCGAGCGCGAAGAACTCCTCGTCGCGCAGGAAGATGTCCTCGGGCGGCAGGATCGGCCGCTCGCGGTCGTGCTGCAGGAAGCGATGGCGCTCGCGCGTGTCGGCCCAGAAGCGCTTGAGTGCGTCGTCCACCTCGCCGTGCAGCGCGAGCGCGGCGTCCTCGCCGAGGTAGTCGAAGAGCGTCGCCGTCTGATCGAAGAAGAGCGGCAGGTAGTACTCGATGCCGCCGGTCGCGAGCCCCGCGCCGAGGTCCTTGTACAGGCGCACCTTGCTCGGGTCGCCTTCCATCTTCTCGCGCCAGCGTGCGCGGAATGCATTGCGCGCGGCGTCGTCAAGCGGAAACTCGCGCCCCGGCAGCAGCCGCACCTCGGGCACCGGATAGAGGCTGCGCTGGGTGTCGGGATCGAAGGTGCGGATCGAATCGACCTCGTCGCCGAACAGATCGACCCGGTAGGGCACGCTCGACCCCATCGGGAAGAGGTCGATCAGCCCGCCGCGCACCGCGTATTCGCCCGGCGAGACGACCTGGCTGACGTGCGCATAGCCGGCGAGCGTGAGCTGCGCCTTCAGGCCCGCTTCGTCGAGCTTCGTCCGGTGCCGGAAGTTGAAGGTGTAGGCCGCCATGAAGCTCGGCGGCGCGAGCCTGGTCAGCGCCGTCGCGGCGGGCACGAGCACGACATCCAGATCACGCTGCGTCTTGCGCGCCTGCAGGATGCGCCACAGCGTCGCAAGGCGCTCCGAGATCAGGTCCTGATGCGGCGAGAAGGTGTCGTAGGGCAGCGTCTCCCAATCGGGGAAGACGGCGATGCGCAGCGCCGGCTCGAAGAAGGCCAGCTCCTGCTCGAGGCGCTGCGTGTCCGCGGGCTCGGCGCAGACGATCGCGGTGATGTGCCCGGCCGCGGACTGCTGCGCGGCGAAGCGCGCCAGCAGCAACGCGTCGGCCGAGCCAACGGGGCGCGCCAGCGTGAATCGCTTGCCGGGGGTGAGGGCTGGAAGTTGCATGTCGGAGCGCGAATGCGCAGCGCCCCGGCGTGAAGACGCCGGGGCGCGAGCGCTCGATTGTAGGGACGCGCGCGCGGGTCGCCGGGCAGGGCGGCGGCGTGGGATTGCTGCCCTACACTTGCCACCCGCCATGAACGCCATCGACGCGCCCCGTTGCTACGCCCTCGTGCCGTGTGCCGGCGTCGGCGCGCGTTCCGGGGCCGCGCTGCCGAAGCAGTATGTGCAGATCGCCGGGCGCGCGATGGTGGCGCACACGCTGTCGGCTCTCGGCGCAGTCCGACGTATCGAGGGCACGCTCGTCGTGCTGGCCCCCGATGACGATCGCTTCGAAGCGCAAGTGCCTGCGTTCGCCGGCCATCGGCGCTGGGTTGCGCGCTGCGGCGGGGCGACCCGCGCGCGCAGCGTCGCCAATGGCCTCGACGAATTGCTGCGCCGTGGCGCGCGGCCCGGGGACTGGGTGCTGGTGCACGACGCCGCGCGCTGCCTGATCCGCCCCGAGTGGGTCGACCGGCTCATAGACGCCTGCCTGGACGACGCCGTCGGCGGCTTGCTCGCGCTGCCGTTGGCGGACACGCTCAAGGCCGAGCAGGGTGGCCGCGTCGGGGCGACGCTGGCCCGCGCCGGCAAGTGGGCGGCGCAGACGCCGCAGATGTTTCGAATCGCGCTCTTGCAGCAGGCCCTCGCGCAGTCAAACGGCGACGTGACCGACGAGGCATCCGCAATCGAACAGCTCGGCCACGCGCCGCGCCTCGTCGTCGGCGCGCTCGAGAACTTCAAGCTCACGGTCGCCGACGATTTCGATCTTGCGCGGCGGCTGCTGGAGACGCGCGCATGACCACAAGGCAGGGCAAGCCCGCGACATGGCGGATCGGCGAAGGCTGGGACACGCATGCGCTCGTCACCGGGCGCCGCCTCGTGCTCGGCGGCGTCGAGATCGCGCACAGCCACGGCCTGCTCGGTCACTCCGATGCCGATGCGCTCTGCCACGCGATCACCGACGCGCTGTTCGGCGCCGCCGCGCTCGGCGACATCGGGCATCACTTCCCTGACACCGACGCGCAGTTCGCGGGTGCGGATTCGATCGCGTTGCTGGCAGAAGCCGCGCGCCGCGTGCGCGGCGCCGGCTGGGAGATCGGCAACGTCGACAGCACGGTGATCGCGCAGGCGCCGAAACTCGCGCCGCATATCGCGGCCATGCGCCAGCGCATTGCGCAGGCGCTCGCGGTCGCGATCGATCAGGTCAGCGTGAAGGCCAAGACCGCCGAAAAGATGGGCCCGGTCGGCCGCGGTGAAGCGATCGAGGCGCGCGCGGTGTGTCTCTTGACGCGCGTCCTCGCATGAATCAGGGGGCCTTTTTCAGCCGAATGCGCGCGATCAGCCCGCCGTCGTCGGCGTTCGCGAGTTCCAGGCTGCCGCCCATGCGGTGCAGGGCCTTGTCGACGATCGCGAGCCCGAGGCCGGCGCCGGTGGCGGCGGTGCGTGCGGCGTCGCCGCGGAAGAAGGGCGTCGTCAGGTGGCCGAGCTTTTCTTCCGGCACGCCGGGCCCGTGGTCGCGAACGGAGACGATGACCCACGGCCCGGTGCGCGCATAGCTGACGACGACCTCGGCGATGCCGGTGTCGGTGCTCAGCCCGTAGCGGCGCGCGTTCTCGAACAGGTTGGCGAGCACGCGGCCGAGCTCGGTGTCGTCGGCGAGGACCTTGGTGTCGATCGCGACGCGCGAGGTGATCTGGATCTGCGAGGTGTCTCGAAAGGCCGCCATCTCGCGGTCGACGACGCCCGACAGGTGCACCGGCATCAGCTTCACGTCGCCCGGGCGCGCGTAGTCCATGAACTTGTCGATGATGGCGTCAAGCTGGTCGATGTCGAGTGCCATGTTGCGCTTGGCCTCCTCGTCCTCGACGCTCATCTCGGTCTCGAGCCGCAGGCGGGCGAGCGGCGTGCGCAGGTCGTGCGAGATGCCGGCAAGCATCACCGCGCGGTCTTCCTCGACCTTCGCGAGTTCGCGCGCCATGCGGTTGAAGCCCATGTTGACCTGGCGGATCTCGCTCGTCAGCGTGTTCTCGTCGAGCCGCGACTCGTATTCGCCGTCACCGATGCGGCTGGCGGCGAACGACAGGTCGCGCAGCGGCTGGTTGATGAGCCGGGCCACCGCGGCCGAGCCGATCAGCGTCGCCAGGATCGCGATGCCGACCCACAGCGCCCAGGTGCCGGGCGTGACCGGCTGCAGCCGCGTCGGGTCGGCCTGCAGCCAGTAGCCGTCCTTCGCGATCGAGAAGCCGACCCACAGCCCGCCCGCACCGTTGACCGAACGCGCGACCAGCGTGTCGGGGCCGAGGCGCGAGCGCAGCGCGGTGGCGATCGCGCGCGAGAAGCGGTCGGACTCGAACGGCTGCCACTGGTCGCCCGGCTCGCGCGGCAGCACGCGCACAGACTCCTGGTTCGACATCGTCTTCACGAGCGTCACGCGGTTGATGGTGTCGGCCTCGCCGAGTGCGGCGCGCGTCAGGTTCACGAGGCTCGCGATCTGCTCGGCCGCCTGCACCGCGCGCGGCTCGAACTCGAGCGCGCGAAAGGTCTGCACCCACGCGAACACACCGCCCAGCAACAGCACGCCGAGCAGGAAGAAGGTGCGCCAGAAGAGGCTCAGCGCAACGTGCTTTTGCGGCATGGCGTGCGTGGACCGGCGGCGTTCGCGTCGATGCGGGGCGGCGCCGGCTCGCGGCGATGCCCCAAGGGTCGGGGGTGGGCGCGAATCAGGCCGCGCCGTCCGGCACGAACACGTAGCCGACGCCCCACACCGTCTGGATGTAGCGCGGCTGCGCCGGGTCGGGCTCGAGCATCTTGCGCAGGCGCGAGATCTGCACGTCCAGGCTGCGGTCGAAGGGCTCGAACTCGCGCCCACGGGCGAGCTGTGCCAGCTTGTCGCGCGACAGCGGCTGGCGCGGGTGGCGCACGAGCGCCTTCAGCATCGAGAACTCGCCGGTCGTCAGCGCGATCTGCTCGCCCTGCTTCTCGAGGCGGCGCAGCGCGAGGTCGAATTCGAACGGGCCGAAGGTCACCGTCATCGCGTCGCGTGCCGGCGCGCCGGGCGCCTCCATCGCCGGGCGGCGGCGCAGCACGGCATTGATGCGGGCGAGCAGCTCGCGCGGGTTGAAGGGCTTGGGCATGTAGTCGTCGGCGCCGACCTCGAGGCCGACGATGCGGTCCACATCCTCGACCTTGGCCGTCAGCATGATGATCGGCGTCGCGTCCTTCGAGGCGCGCAGGCGGCGGCAGATCGACAGGCCGTCCTCGCCGGGCAGCATCAGGTCGAGCACGATGAGGTCGATCGTCTCGCGCGTCAGCAGCCGGTTGAGCGCCTTGCCGTCCTCGGCGAGCAGGACCTCGAAGCCTTCCTGCGTCAGGTACCTGCGCAGCAGGTCGCGGATGCGGGCGTCGTCGTCGACGACGGCAATGCGATCGGGGCGCGGGGGCATGGGTCCGTTCATTCGTCTCTCCAAAAATGTAACAACGGCAATTTTCGGCAGGTTTGAAGGTCGAAATGCCCGGTCCTGACCGCTTGTTACAAATCTCCTGCGGGTGCCGGGCACGGGCGCGCGCCGCGGGTCAACCGGTGGGCCGCGGCCGGCGCTGTACGCTTGTCGGCTCCTGCATCACCGTCGCGCCAGGCGGACCCTCGAGAAAGCAACGCCATGAAGAAGACGCTCGCCTCCCTTGCCGCCGCCACCCTTTTCGGCTTCGCCGGCGCGTCGCATGCGGCCGACGCCACCGCGTTCGCGCCGCCGCCGCAGGGCGTTGTCGGCCTGACGGCGAGCGCGACGGCCGAAGTGCCGCGCGACATGATCAGCATCACGCTCAACGCGACGCGCGACGGCCCCGACGCCAGCGCGGTGCAGAGCGCACTCAAGCAGGCACTCGACGCGGCGCTGGCCGAGGCGAGGAAAGCCGCCAGGCCGGGCCAGGTCGATGTGCAGACCGGCAACTTTTCGCTCTTCCCGCGCTACAACAAGCAGAACACGATCAGCGGCTGGCAGGGCAGCGCCGAACTCGTCGTCGAAGGACGCGACATGCAGGCGATCGCGGCCTTGACCGGCCGCATCTCGAGCATGACGATCTCCCGCGTCAGCTACGGCCTGACGCGCGAGCTGCGTGAGAAGACCGAGTCGGAGCTCACCGCGCAGGCCATCGCGCGCTACCGCGCGCGCGCGGCCGAGGCGGCGAAAGCCTTCGGCTATGCCGGATACGCGTTGCGCGAAGTCGACATCAACAGCGGCGAGTCCCGCCCCCCGATCCCCGCGCCGCGCATGCGGGCGATGGCGGTGGCGAGCGAAGAGGCGCTGCCGGTCGAAGCCGGCAAGACCGAAGTGAGCGTGTCGGTGTCGGGGAGCGTGCAGCTCACACGCTGATCGCAGCCTGGACGCAAGGCCCTGCACGGCTTGGCGCCAAGGGCATCGAGCCGAGGCCCTCGCGCCGGCGGCGTTCGATGCTGCGCTGGCTATTGCGCCGTCCAGCCGCCGTCCACCGCCCAGGCGACGCCGCGCACGTTGTCCGCCGCCGGCGAGCACAGGAACACCGTCAGTTCGCCGAGTTGTTCGGGCGTCGTGAACTGTAGCGACGGCTGCTTTTCGCGCAGCATCTCGTTGCTCGCCTGCTTGACGTCGATGCCGTCCTTCGCCGCGCGGTCGTCGATCTGCTTTTGCACCAGCGGCGTCAGCACCCAGCCGGGGCAGATCGCGTTGACGGTGATGCCGCTCGTCGCCGCTTCGAGCGCGATCGTCTT
>JAMLIM010000133.1 GCA_023954175.1 Rhizobacter sp. | reverse complement strand
CCTGCGCCCTGGCCGAAGCGGTCAGCGCCGCTTTGCCGCGGTGACGGTGGGCATGACCTCGAAGAAGGTGCTGTGGCCGTCGTCGTTGTCGCTGACCAGCGATGCGGTGGCGCGATGCGCCTCGGTGTGCGTCAAGGCGACCGACTCCACCTTGGTCTTCAGCGGCGCACCGTTCCTGCGCAGCAGGCGTGCGGCGGCACATCTCTCGTGCCGACCCGCAGCTGACGTACGGCACTCCTGCTTGTTTGACCGATAGCTGAGGTCGACTGGCTATCGCTACGGCCTTGCCAGGCTCGAGTCATTGCGCACGCGGGTTATGCTCGAAGCGTCGATCCATCGTTGAGTTTCGCGTGGTGTCGCGCGCGATCAGCGTCGTCGCTTGACGTTTCTCCCAGGAGCACCCATGTCCGCCATGATCAAAGCCGCTGTCTTCGTCGAACCCGGACGCATCGAACTGGCCGACAAGCCGATGCCCCAGGTGGGTGCCAACGACGCGTTGGTGCGCATCACCACGACGACGATCTGCGGCACCGACGTCCATATCCTGAAGGGCGAGTACCCGGTGGCCAAGGGCTTGACGGTCGGCCACGAACCGGTCGGCGTGATCGACAAGCTCGGCAGCGCGGTGCAGGGCTACAGCGAAGGGCAGCGGGTGATTGCGGGGGCGATCTGCCCGAACTTCAATTCCTACGCCGCGCAGGACGGCGTGCCGTCGCAGGACGGCAGCTACCTGGTCGCCAGCGGCCGCTGCGGCTGCCATGGCTACAAGGCCACCGCCGGCTGGCGCTTCGGCAACCTGATCGACGGCACCCAGGCCGAATACGTGCTGGTGCCCGACGCGCAGGCGAATCTGGCACCGATCCCCGACGGCCTCAGCGACGAGCAGGTGCTGATGTGCCCCGACATCATGTCGACCGGTTTCGCCGGCGCCGAGAACGCCAACATCCGGATCGGCGACACGGTGGTGGTGTTCGCGCAGGGGCCGATCGGGCTGTGCGCCACCGCCGGCGCGCGGTTGATGGGCGCGACGACGATCATCACCGTCGACGGCAACGACCATCGGCTCGGCATCTCGAAGCAACTCGGCGCCGATGTCACGCTGAACTACACGCAGTGCGACGTCGTCGACGAGGTGATGAAACTCACCAATGGCCGCGGCGCCGATGCGTCGATCGAGGCGCTCGGCACCCAGTCGACCTTCGAATCGGCGCTGCGCGTCCTCAAGCCCGGCGGCACGCTGTCCAGCCTCGGCGTCTATTCGAGCGACCTGACGATTCCGGTCGACGCTTTTGCGGCCGGGCTGGGCGACCACCGCATCAACACCGCGTTGTGCCCCGGCGGCAAGGAGCGCATGCGCCGCCTGATGAACGTGCTCGAGGCGGGGCGGTTCGACCTCGGCCTGATGGTCACGCACGAGTACAAGCTCGACGACATCGTCGCCGCCTACGATCTGTTCTCGCACCAGCGCGACGGCGTGCTGAAGATCGCGATCAAGCCGCACTGAACGACGCGTCGAGTGGGGCAGACTCGAACCTCCTGGCGGGGACCGCAAAGCGGTCGGAGCGGGCCGCGATGCACCCTGACATCATGGCCCGTCGGATGGTCTCGACCTGCGCCGGTACGCCGCCTGGCTCGATCCGGCGCTCGAAGGCCGGACTATGCGCGAAGTACTGTGGCCCCCACCGATCGGCTGTCCGGGCTGTGGACGCTCGAGAGACGGGCGCGCGCGCCCACACAACGCACCACTGCCTCGGCAGTTGGGCGATGACCCGCCATCGCCTGTCGCGCCGAACGGTCAGCCGTCGTACTTGAACGACAAGGAAACCCGTGCGCGGTAGGCGACGACCTTGCCGCCTTCGATCTTCATGTCGAGCTTGCTGACCTCGGCCACACGCAGATCCCGCAGTGACTTGGCCGCAGTCTCGACCGCATTCTTGGCCGCGTCCTCCCAGGACGACTTGCTCGTGCCGATCACTTCCGTGACACGGTAGACGCCAGATTCAGCATTCTTCTTGGCCATGTGTAGTGCTCCTGTTGGGCTAAGACCCCGGAACCGCCACATCGCGGAGCGGGAGTTCCATCATAGGCGCCATGGCGGGCATGCTCTCTCCCACCAGTGTTTTCGGCACCGTTGGCCTTGAAATGCACCGGCCAAATGCAGCTGCAAACATCGACCCGGCATGCATGCGGGTTGGCGGCGTTGTGGGATGAGCGCCCGCGAGCCGTGGGATGAGCACGCCCCGGTGCGTCAGATTCCGCAGGCCGCGCCGCCGCTCTTGAGCCCGAGTTTGCGCAGCACAGTCTGCAGCGGGCACAAGCCGGTGAGCGAGCTTTGCAGCAGGTTGGCGCCGACAAAGGCCGTCAGCCAAAGCCAGTTGTCCGAGTGGAAGACGGGGCTTGCCTGCGCGCCAAGCGCGAGCGAAGCCAGGATCACGGTGCCGGCAAACAGGCGGATGACGTTTTCGATGTTCATGTGTCGCTCCTTCAGTCCAATGTGGTCAAGACAGTGAGGAGCTTCGTCGATGCCGCCAGCGGCGTCTGCCACCTGGGTTGCTCAGGACGCGTATCCATGCCGTGAGGCAAGCGGTGTCGATCGAGCCGCACATCCGTGCGACGAGCCTGCGGCCGACCTTGCCTATGATGAGCCTTCGTACTCGATCAAGCCCATGCACCGCTGCCTCCGTCCGAGACACCCATGAACGACACCGCCAACGCGCGCAGCCGGCTTCTTGCAAGCTTCCCGGTGTTTCGCGATCTGCCGGCAGCACAACTCGACGACTTGCTCGCCGTGGCACCGCTGCGGCAGGTGCCCGCCGGCAGCGTGCTGTTCGAGCCGAACACGCCGTGCGAGGGCTTCCCGCTGGTGCTCGAAGGCAGCGTTCGGGTGGCCAAGACGTCACCCAGCGGGCGCGAGCTTGCGCTGTACCGCGTCAGCCCCGGTGAAGCCTGCATCCTGTCGGGTGGTTGCCTGCTCAGCGATACCGACTACGCGGCCAGCGGCGTCGCCGAAAGCGACGTCACCTTGCTGCGCATCCCGCCGCAGCTGTTCCAGCAGCTCATCGTGCAACACCCACCGTTTCGCCGCTTCGTGTTCGACATGTACGGCGCGCGGCTGGCCGAGGTGATGGAGTTGCTCGAAGAGGTGGCGTTTCGCAAGCTCGACACAAGGCTGGCTCGGCTGCTGATTCAGCGCGGGCCGCTGATCCATGCCACGCACCAGAACCTGGCTGACGAGCTGGGCAGCGTGCGCGTGTTCGTCAGCCGTCTGCTGCGCAGCTTCGAGCAGCGCGGATGGGTCCGGCTCGAGCGCGAGCGCATCAAGGTGCTCGACTTGCAGGCGCTGCAGGCGTTCTCGCGTGAATAGCTCGCAAGTGATCGGCGAGGGATTCAACGAGCGATTCAACAAGCGATTTTTCTGGATGAAGACAGTGCTGGGCAGAATCCCGGCGCGCACGCAGGTGTCGAGGATTGGCGCCGCGTCGATCACCGTTTTCGCGGTCGCCGCGGCCGTACTCGTCGGTGGCTGCGCGGCCGTTCGCCATGATGCGCCGCGCCCGGTTTCGCACGCCATCGACGATCCACAGCACACGCAACTGGCGCGTCGTTTCGCGACCCAGCTGCCGTCCGAGCCCGGCATGTCCGGCTTTCGCCTGTTGACTTCCGGGCAGGATGCACTTCTGGCGCGGGCGGCGCTGGCAGAGGTGGCTCGACACACACTCGACCTCCAGTACTACGTGGTGGCCGACGACGAGACCTCCACGGTGCTGCTCTACCAGGCGCTGCTCGCGGCGCAGCGGGGCGTGCGCGTGCGCCTGCTGATCGACGATCTGGGTGTCGGCTACCGGGATTCCCATCTGGCGATCCTGGCCTCGCATCCCAACGTCCAGTTGCGGGTCTTCAACCCGTTTGCCTGGCGCGGCTCGCCGAGCCTGGCCTGGGCGCTGGACTACCTCACCGGCGGCGCGCGCTTGAATCGACGCATGCACAACAAGCTGTGGATCGTCGACAACGCCGCAGTGGTGATCGGTGGCCGCAACCTGAGCGATGCCTACTTCAAGGCCGACAGTCTGAACAACTTCGCCGATCTGGACGTGCTGCTCGTCGGCCCGCTCGTCGCCGCGGCTTCGCGCAGTTTCGACGACTACTGGAACAGCGAGTGGGCGGTGCCGATCCAGGCCTTCACAGGCGTGGCACCCGCGCCCGAGCACAGCGAGTTGCTGGTTTCGCAGCTCGCCGCCCGCACCGCCGCGTTCCACGACAGCGACTATGTCCGTGAGTTGCTGGCCACCGGCTTTGGCGCGAAGGTGAGAAGCGGGGAGATCGAGTTGATCACCGCGCCGGCGACCATGTTGCATGAAGCGCCGATCGAGCGCATGACGAGCGGAGCCGATCAGCTGGGGTCCGTGTTGCCCCGATTGCACGGGCCCATCGTTACCGCGCAGCATGAGGTGGTCCTCGTCTCACCCTATTTCGTGCCCAATGACCGCGGCATTGAAACGGTGTGCAGCCTGACGCGTCGCGGCGTGTCGGTGCGTGTGCTGACCAATTCACTGGCCTCCACCGACGTGCCTGCGGTGCATGCCGCCTATGCGCGCTACCGACCCCGCCTGCTGGCCTGCGGCGTGGCGCTGTACGAGTTTCACCCGGTTGTGCCGCGCGCGGCCGGCGCGCGCCGCCTGCCGTCTTCAAGCATCAGCCTGCATGCCAAGGCGATCATGGTGGACCGCAAGACGATCCTCATCGGTTCGATGAATCTCGACCCGCGCTCGCGGCTGACGAATACCGAGGTTGCGGTGCTGATCGAAAGCGCGGCGCTTGGCCGCGAGCTCGCTAACTGGTTCAACGAGGCCACTTCGCTCGCCCGGTCGTACAGGCCCGAGCTGACGACCCCCGGCGACCCGAATGCGCCGTTGACCTGGACCGGTTGCGAGGACGACCGATTGCAGCACTACGCCAGTGAGCCCGGGGCCGGTTGGTGGCGGCGTTTCGGTTCAGGCCTGCTCGGTGTGTTGGTACCGGAGGAATTGCTCTAGAGGCAGCGCCATGCAAGCTTGTCGCGGCCCGCAGCGCACATTCACGCACGCGGGGGTCCGGTGCCCACGCAGGGCGTGACATGATCATGGATGGCGCGCAAAGAGATAACTGCCGCAACATTCCTCGCCGGCTTGCCGCTGTTCAAGTCCTTGGGCGCGGCCACGCTGGCGCGCCTCGCCGCTTGCGCCACGCGGCGACCATTGCAACGCGGCGCCACCCTGTTCCGTAAGGGCGAAGCCGCGACCGGGATGTACGTGGTTGTCTATGGCGAGATCAAGCTGATCGCCACCAGCCCGGTACGCGGCGCGCGCCTGTTCGGCGTCGTCGGACCGGGGCGCAGTTTCGGCGAGCCGGTGATGTTTCTCGAGCGGCCGACACTGGTCGAGGCGCAGGCCGCCTGCGACGCACTGGTGCTGCACGTGCCGAAGGAGGCGGTGTTCGCGGAACTCGAGCGCAACCCCAAGTTCGCGCGCCGCATGATCGCGGGTCTCAGCGAACGCGTCGAGAGCCTGGTGCAGCAGCTTGACCGGCAGGCCATCGCCAGCGGCACACAGCGCTTCGCCGCCTACCTGGCCCACCATGGCCGTGGCGGCGATTCGGGTGGCATCGTGCTGAGGCTGCCGGCGACCAAGGCGCAGATCGCATCGCAACTGAACCTGACGCCCGAGCACTTCTCGCGCATCCTGCGTCAGCTGGCAGACAGCGGGCTGCTCCGCGTGCACGGCCGCACGATAACGGCAAGCGATCCCGGTCGGCTGGAAGCATTCGCCCGCACGCGCTGAACAGGCGCTGCCCACTGCGCGATCGCCAGTGGCGCGAACGGGAGACATCGCCCGGCAGATCGGTGTCGCCGCAGCTTGCGCTCCACGCAGCAGTTCCGGTCGCCGGCTACCCCGACGTCGGATGAACGCTCGAGCCGTCGTCGACTTCCATTCGATTGAATGCAAGTCGGTATCAGTCGCGCAAGACGCGGTCGCCGAGCGCCTCCCAGACGGGATTGAG
>JAMLIM010000132.1 GCA_023954175.1 Rhizobacter sp. | reverse complement strand
ATCCGGCCCGAGGAGCGCGAGCGACAGCGGCATCACGAAGCATTGCGCGATCAGCGCCACATCGAGCGGCCGGCGCTTGACGTGCGCATAGCGCAGCAGGAACACGATCGCAAGGCCGACGATCGGCGCGAAGCCGAGCGTGATCGCGAACTCGGTGGTGCCGTTGGACAGCGGCACGTCGGCCAACCAGATGCGCGCGGTCAGCACGGCCCAGGTGATCGCCATCGTGCCGAAATACATCAGATAGCTCGCGCGCCGGTTGAACCAGCCGACACCGATCATGAACACGCCGAGCACGAACAGCGTCACGCCGAGCAGTTGCGGTGCGGTGACGTTCCAGAACTGCTGCGCGCGCCAGACGGGCGCGAGCGCGGCCATCGGCCCGATCTGCAGCGCCGACAGCCCACCGGCGCGGTGGCGCGCCGAGACGTGCTCGAGTGCGTGCCCGCGCAGCTTCAGATCGAGCTCGTTGCCCTCTGGGCGCAGCAGCACGGTGGGCAGCGTGATCAGCTGGGGCTGGTAGCAGTTGCGCGTCACCGGCTCCTGCATGTGCCCGCCGCTGTAGATGCGGTGCCCGTTCAGGTGCACCTCGAGATTGGTGCACGCGCGCTCGACGTAGAGCGCCAGCACGGCGTCGGGGTCGGCCGCACGCGGCGCATTGAAGTTCACCCGGTACCAGACCGCGCCTTCGTAGCCGGGACGGCTGAGCTCCCAGTCGTCGGGCAGCTTCTGCACCAGGGCCACGGCGTCCTGCGGGAACTTGCGCGCGTCGCTCTCGACGCTGATCGCGTCGCTGAAGGTGTGCACCGAGGCGCCGGGCGTCGTGTGCTCGCTCGCGCCGCCGACCCGCAGCCCGATCGCAAGCAATGCGCAGCCGAGCAACGCGCGCAACACGACGGTCAGGAAGGCGCGCGGCATGGGCATGGGCCGTGATTGTGCAGGACCGCCCGGCCTTCGGCGCGACCAGGCGTGCGCCCGAAGTCACGCCCCGCCGCGGGTGAAGGCTCAGCTGGTGACGGCCTTCTTTGCCGCCGCCTTGGTTGCCGACTTGGCCGCTGACTTGGCCGGCGCCTTCTTCGCCGGCGCACGCGGCGCGCGCGGCTCGAACTCGAAGCCGACCTTGCCCTCAGCCTTGTTCCACGCGAGGAAGGCCTTGAACTTGCGCCGCGTCTTGTTGGACACGAAGTTCTCGAGCAAGGCGGTCTTGCCTTCGGCCAGCAGCTTCGTCATCTGCTCGCGCGCCACCGGCTGCTGCAGGATGATCTTGCCGCTCTTGAAGTCGCAGGTCACGTGGGCGCCGACGGCATGCTCGCAGACGTAGCTCGTGCCGTGCTCGTAGACGTGGCCCTGGCACTTGGGGCAGGCGCCGAGGCTTTGCTGGGCCGAGAAGTCGACCGGCTCGCCGCTCTCGCCTTCCTTTCGCGCGTCCTCGCCGAAGTCGAACTCGAGCTTCCAGTTCCTGATCTCGTCGTCATGGACGAGGCGCAGCTCGGCAGTGAACGGCCAACCCGCCTTGGAGCGGAAGCCCTCGAGCGGGCCGACCTTCTTGTCGCGCAGGAAGGCCTCGGCCTCTGCCGTCTCGAACGCGCGGCCGCCGGGGATCTTGCTGATCGAGAAGCCACAGCCTTCGGTGACGTCGACCCCCGGTCGCGGCGTACCGCGCCCGCCCCCCGTGGGGGCCGGCAACTGGCTCGGGAGCGGCCCAGCGCCAGTTGCCGCGCCAGGCTTGCCGACACAGCTGAAGCGGCGGTAGTTCTCCTTCACGACGCCGCCGCAGTTCGGGCACGGCGTCGCGAGCGTCGCATAGTCGCCCGGTACCGTGTCGCGGTCGTACTCCTTGGCCTTTCTGACGATGCGCTCCGTCATCGCCGCGATCTCGGCCATGAAGGCGTCGCGCGAGAGCTTGCCGTGCTCCATCTGCGCAAGCTGGTACTCCCAGTTGCCGGTCAGCTCGGGCTTCGTCAGCTCGTCGACGGAGAGCCCGCGCAGCAGCGTCATCAGCTGGAAGGCCTTGGCGGTGGGCACCAGTTCGCGCCCTTCGCGGTGCATGTACTTCTCGTAGATCAGGCCCTCGATGATCGCCGAGCGCGTGGCCGGCGTGCCGAGGCCCTTCTCCTGCATCGCGCTGCGCAACTCCTCGTCGTCGATCAGCTTGCCGGCGCCTTCCATCGCACCGAGCAGTGTCGCCTCGGTGTAGCGCGCCGGGGGTTTCGTCTTCAGCGGATTCACCGTCACGTCCTCGGTGCGCACCGTTTCGCCCTGCTGCACGGCGACGAGATTGGCGTCGTCTTCCTGCACCTCCTTGCCGTAGACGGCGAGCCAGCCCGGCTTGACGAGCACCTTGCCGTTGGTCTGGAAGCGATGCGCCTGCCCGGCGTTCGTGACGGTGCTGATGCGCGTCGTGACCATGAACTCGGCCGGCGGATAGAACACCGCGAGGAAGCGCTTGACGACCATGTCGTAGAGCTTGGCCTCGAGCTCGTTGAGGCTGCCCGGCGCCTGCAGCGTCGGCACGATCGCAAAGTGGTCCGACACCTTGGCGTTGTCGAACACGCGCTTGACCGGCTTCACGTAGCCCTCGGCGAGCGCCTTCTTCGCGTGCTGCGCGAGTTCCCGCAGCGGCCCCGGCAGATCCTCGCTGCCGATCATCTTCATCGTCTGTCTGACGACGTCGACATAGTCCTCCGGCAGCGCGCGCGAGTCGGTGCGCGGGTAGGTCAGCACCTTGTGCTTTTCGTAAAGTGCCTGCGCGAGCGAGAGCGTCGTCTTCGCCGAGAAGCCGAAGCGCGAGTTCGCCTCGCGCTGCAGCGTCGTCAGGTCGTACAGCAGCGGGCTCGACTGCGTGCTCGGCTTGGCCTCCTCGGTGACGACCGCAGGCTGGTCGCGCACCGCATCCGCGACGGCCTGCGCGTCGCGCTCGTTCCAGATGCGGTCGGCGCGCCGCTCCGCGTCCTCGTTCTTCTTGAAGGCCGGATCGAACCACTTGCCGTCGTACTGCCCGGCCTGGGCGTCGAAGGTCGCGCGCACTTCCCAGTAGTCGCGCGCGACGTGCTTGCGGATCTTCTCCTCGCGCTCGACGACGACCGACAGCGTGGGCGTCTGCACCCGCCCGACGGTCGTCAGGAAGAAGCCGCCGTCGCGCGAGTTGAACGCCGTCATCGCGCGCGTGCCGTTGATGCCGACGAGCCAGTCGGCTTCCGAGCGGCAGCGCGCGGCATCCGCCAGCGGCAGCATCTGCTCGTCGCTGCGCAGTTGCTCGAAGCCCTCGCGGATCGCCGCCGGCGTCATGCTCTGCAGCCACAGGCGCTGGATCGGCTTGTCGAGCTTGCCCCGCGCCGCGGAGGCGGCGCCGCCCTTTCCGGCCGGCTGCGCGTACTGCAGGATCAGGCGAAAGATCAACTCGCCCTCGCGCCCGGCGTCGCAGGCATTGACGATCGAGCTCACGTCCTTGCGCCGGATCTGCTTGACGACCGCGTTCAGGCGGCTCTTGGCCTTGTCGATCGGCGCCAGGTCGAAGTGCGGCGGGATCACCGGCAGGTTCGCGAAGCTCCACTTGCCGCGCTTGACGTCGAACTCCTCCGGCGCCTTGATCTCGACCAGGTGGCCGACCGCCGACGTGACGACGTAGCGATCGTTCTCGAAATGGTCGTCGTGCTTTTCGAACTTGCCCGCGACGGGCGTGAGGGCGCGCACGATGTCCTGCGCGACCGAGGGCTTCTCTGCAATGATGAGTGACTTGGTCATATCGATGTTTTCGTTTCTCCGTCAGGGGGCGCCTTCGCGCCTGCCTACAATCCGTTGTCCTCGCGTGCGCGCGCTTGCACACGTACGCGGGTGCGCACGCGCGCACCCATGAATTCAATGTACCGAAACTTCAGCATGACGCAAGCCGCCTCGGAAAAGAACTCGCGCAACGCCGACGCGGGACTCGCAACAGACAAGGCCGACACGCCGCGCAAGGCCGGGCGCCGCATCCAGGTGCGCCGCTCGGGCGTGCACGGCAAGGGCGTCTTCGCCATCCTGCCGATCGCGAGCGGCCAGCGCGTGATCGAGTATCGCGGTGAAGTGATCACCTGGCGCGAAGCGCTGCGCCGCCATCCGCATGACCCGAAGGATCCGAACCACACCTTCTACTTCCACATCGACGACAAGCACGTCATCGACGCCAAGGTCGACGGCAACAAGGCGCGCTGGATCAACCATGCCTGCACGCCCAACTGCGAGGCCGACGAAGTCGACGGCCGCGTCTTCATCAAGGCACTCGTCGATATCCAGCCCGGCGAGGAGCTCTTCTACGACTACGGCCTCGTCATCGACGAGCGCTACACGAAGAAGCTGAAGAAGCAGTTCGAATGCCGCTGCGGTTCGCCGCACTGCCGGGGCACGATGCTCGCACCGAAACGATGACGATCATCAGCCGCAGCGCCACTGCGGGCTCCGGCCACTGGCATTGGGGCGCGCAGGAACTGTGGGCGCAGCTCGAACCGCTGTTGCCGGGCCTGAGCGTCGAGGTGCTTGCGCGCGCACCCTCCACCAACGCCCTGCTGCTCGAACGCGCGCGCATCGCGCCCAACGCACGCAACAGCGGCTTCGGGCCGCTGCGCGATGCACCTGGCTCGGCCGACGCGCCCGAGCGTGTCGGGCGCCGCCAGGCCGACCTGCAGCCCTGCCTGCTCGTCGCCGAGCACCAGACGGCCGGCCACGGGCGGCAGGGGCGCGGCTGGCGTTCGGCGCGCGGCGCGTCGCTCACCTTCTCGCTCGCGTTGCCGCTGGCGCCGCAGGACTGGTCCGGCCTGTCGCTTGCGGTCGGCGTCGCCCTCGCCGACGCGCTGCAGCCCGAGGCCGCGCCGACCGCGCCCAGGCTGATGCTGAAATGGCCCAACGATCTGTGGCTGCTGCCCCCTGCGCAGGATGCAGCGCCGGAGCGACCACCCGATGCGGCCCACGGCCGCAAGCTCGGCGGGATCCTGATCGAGACGCTCGTCGCGGGGCGCCAGCGTCTTGCGGTGATCGGCATCGGCCTGAACGTCACACCGTTGCCCGCCCCATTGCCGACCGATCTCGTCGGCCGCCTCGCGGCGCTGAACGAGTTCATCCCCGACGCCACCGCGCCGGCGATGCTCGCGCGCGTCGCGCTGCCGCTGGTGCAGGCCCTGCAGGTATTCGAGCGCGAGGGCTTCGCCGCGTTTGGAGCGGCCTTTGCCGCGCGCGACATGCTGCGCGACGAAGCGGTGCGCACGACCGCGGCCGACACGCCTGAAGGCATCGCACGCGGCGTCGACGCGCAGGGCGCGCTGCGCCTCGACGTCGCCGGCCGCATGCACACGATTGCCAGCGGCGAGGTCAGCGTGCGGCCCGCCGCCGGCCCGGACACGATCGCCTCGCCCGACACGCTATGAAGCTGCGCGCGCTCGCGCTGCTGCTGGTGCTGGCCAACCTGGGCTTCTACATCTGGTCGCAGGGCTGGCTCGACGGGATCACCGGCGTGCGCGCGACCGGGGACCGGGAGCCCGAGCGCAGCGCGCGCCAGTTCCAGCCGCAGGTGTTGCGCGTGCTGCCGGGCGCGGAGGGCGCCGCTGCAATGGCCGGCAACGCGATGCCAGGCGCTGCCGGCCGCTGCCTCGAGGCCGGCCCGTTCACCCCGGCCGAAGCCAATGCGGCGCTCGCCCAGTGGCGTGAGCGCGGCGTGCAGACCGCGAACTTCGTGCCGCGCGAGCAGGCCGAGGGCATGCTCATGCTGCGCGTAGACAGCGCCGACGCCGCACTCGCTGCGCAGTTGACCCCGGCCGCCGGCGAGGCCGCCGCACCGTTCGGCAAGGCCTTCGCGCCCTGCGCAAAGTAGGTTCGCGCCCTGCGCGAAGCAGGTTCGCGCCCTGCGCGAAGTAGGTTCACGCTCTGCGCGAAGCGGGGTCACGCCCTGCGCGAAGCGGGGTCACAGCCAGCGCGAAGCAATGTCGCGTCCTGCTTGAAGCAGCTTCACGCCATGCCCCAAGCCGGATCGGCCCCTGCGCGCAGCAGGTTCAAGCGCGCGAGCGC
>JAMLIM010000131.1 GCA_023954175.1 Rhizobacter sp. | reverse complement strand
AGCGCGACGCGCGACGGGTCCGATGCCGCGGCGGTGCAGGTCGCGCTCAAGCAGGCGCTCGACGCCGGACTGGCCGAGGCGAAGAGGGCGGCCAGACCCGGCCAGGTCGAGGTGCAGACGGGCAATTTCGCGCTCTTTCCGCGCTACAACAAACAAAATACGCTCCGCGGCTGGCAGGGCAACGCCGAGCTCATCGTCGAGGGCCGCGATATGCAGGCGATCGCCGCGCTTGCCGGACGCATCCAGAGCATGACGATTGCTCGCGTCGAATACGGGCTGTCGCGCGAGTTGCGCGCGAAGACCGAAGCCGAGCTGACGGCGCAGGCGATCGCGAACTACCGCGCCCGCGCAGCCGACGCCGCGAAGCAGTTCGGCTACGCCGGCTACACGCTGCGCGAGGTCAGTATCGACAGCGGTGAATCGCGCCCGCCGATTCCGGCGCCGCGCATGCGCGCGATGGCCGCCGCGGCGAGCGACGAGGCGCTGCCGGTGGAGGCCGGCAAGAGCACGGTGAGCGTATCGGTGTCGGGCAGCGTGCAGCTGACGAAGTAGCGGGCCGGCGCGGCACGCGGCGGCCCGTCGCGACGGCCTACTGCGCCGTCCAGCCGCCGTCGACCGCCCAGGCGACGCCGCGCACGTTGTCGCCGGCCGGCGAGCACAGGAAGACGGCGAGCTCGCCGAGTTGCTCGGGCGTCGTGAACTGCAGCGAGGGCTGCTTCTCGCGCAGCAGATCGTCGCTCGCCTGCTGCACGGCGATGCCTTCGCGCTTGGCGCGGTCGTCGATCTGCTTCTGCACCAGCGGCGTCAGCACCCAGCCGGGGCAGATCGCGTTGACGGTGATGCCGCTCGTCGCCGCTTCGAGCGCGATCGTCTTCGTGAAGCCGACGATGCCGTGCTTGGCGGCGACGTAGGCCGACTTCTCGGCCGACGCGACGAGACCGTGGACCGACGCGACGTTGACCACGCGGCCCCAGTTCTTCTTGCGCATCGCGGGCATCGCGAGCCGCGTGGTGTGGAAGGCCGAGCTCAGGTTGATCGCGATGATCGCGTCCCAGCGCGCGGCGGGAAAGTCCTCGACCGCCGCGACGTGCTGGATGCCGGCGTTGTTGACGAGGATGTCGACGCCGCCGAAGTCCTTGGCTGCGTAGGCCATCATGGCCTCGATCTCGGCCGGCTTGCTCATGTCGGCGCCGTGGTAGCCCGCCTTCACGCCGAGCGCGGCGACGGCCGCCTGCGGCGCCTGGGTGTCGCCGAAGCCGTTGAGCACGATGTTGGCACCCTGACGCGCGAGCGCGATCGCGATGCCGAGCCCGATGCCGCTCGTGGAGCCTGTGACGAGCGCGGTCTTGCCTTTCAACATGGGGAGTCCTTGATGGCGTGGAGATAGCATCCATTATCCCAATAGCCACCGCCGACGCGAGAACAACAGGATGAAACTGCCCCCAAGCTCACTTCGTTCGCTGCCCCCCGAAGGGCGTGTGTCAGCGCCTTCGGGCGGCCGGGCGGTGCTGCCATGACCGAGCCCCGCCTGAACCACGTGCAATGCCTGGACGCGCGCGGCCTGCACCGCATGGCCTACTGGGAGTGGGGTGACGCCGCCAACCCGCGCGTGCTCGTCTGCGCGCACGGCCTGTCGCGCCAGGGGCGCGACTTCGACACGCTGGCGCGCTCGCTGTGCGGCGAGTTCCGCGTCGTCTGCCCGGACGTCGTCGGTCGCGGCCAATCCGACTGGCTCGCCGATCCCGCCGGCTACCAGGTGCCGGCCTATGTCGCCGACATGGTCACGCTGCTCGCGCGGCTCGACGCCCGGGAGCTGCACTGGCTCGGCACCTCGATGGGCGGGCTGATCGGCCTCGGGATCGCGTCGCTTGCCGACGCGCCGATCAAGCGCCTCGTGTTGAACGACGTCGGGCCGACGATCCAGTACGAGGCGATCACGCGCATCGGCACCTACCTCGGCATGCCGGTGCGCTGGGCCAGCGTCGAGGAAGCCGCGGCCTACATGTTGTCGATCTCCAGGGGCTTCGGCCCGCACACGCCCGAGCAGTGGCTGGCGCTGACGCGGCCGATGCTCAAGGCGGTGAACGACGAGCGTGGCGCGGGCTTCATCCCGCACTATGACCCGGCGATCGCGCAGCCGTTCCGGCAGGTGACGCCTGCGGTCGCCGCCGCGGGCGAGGCCGCGCTGTGGGCCGCCTACGACCGTGTGCGCTGCCCGGTGCTGTTGCTGCGCGGGGCGGACTCGGACCTGCTGTCGCCGGCGACGGCGCAGGCGATGACGGAGCGCGGGCCGAAGGCGACGCTGCGCGAGTTCGCGGGTGTCGGCCATGCGCCGATGTTGATCGCACCCGACCAGATCGCCGCCGTGCGGGAGTTCCTGCAGCCGCCATGAAGACGCACGCCCCGGCGGAGTCGGAATCGACTGCGATCGTGCAGTCGCTCGCCCTGCACGGCGGCGCGGACGACGCGACGCCCGAGGTCGAGCTTGCCGAGCTTGCCCGGGCGCGCGCATTTGCCGAGCCGCTGCTGAACGGGCACACGCTCGATACCGGCGAAGAGGCGTTCACGCACGCCGAGGGCGTCGCCGCGATCCTGCGCACGATGGGCGCCGCGCCGTCGATGCAGGCGGCGGCCTACCTCGTCTACGCGGGCGACTTCCTGAATCGGCCGGACGAGGTCGTCGCCAAGGCCTTCGGTGCGTCGTACGCGGGCCTCGTCATCAACACGCGGCGCCTGTTCGCGATCGGGCGCGCGGCGCGCGAGGCCACCGTGCTGCACGAGCGCCAGGCCGAGCAGACCGAGCGCGTGCGCAAGATGCTGCTCGCCTTCTCGCGCGACCTGCGCGTCGTGCTGCTGCGGCTGGCGTCGCGGCTGCAGACGCTGCGCTGGTTTGCGGCGGGCAAGCGCGAGTGCCCGGCCCCGCTCGCGCGCGAAGCGCTGCAGGTGTTCGCGCCGCTCGCGAACCGGCTCGGCATCTGGCAGATCAAGTGGGAGTTGGAAGACCTGTCGTTTCGCTTCCTGCAGCCCGAGGACTACAAGCGGGTCGCGAGCCTGCTCGACGGCAAGCGGATCGAGCGCGAACGCGAGGTCGAGGCCGCGCGCCGTCGCCTCGCGGTGGCGCTTGCCGGGCAGGGCCTCCAGGCCGAGGTGCGGGGAAGGTCCAAGCACCTCTACAGCATCTGGAAGAAGATGCAGGCCAAGGGGCTCGATTTCGACCGCGTGCTCGACGTGCGCGCGCTGCGCGTGATCGTCGCCACGCTGCCGGACTGCTACGCCGCGCTGAGCCGCGTGCACGAGCTCTATCGCGCGCTGCCGGGCGAGTTCGACGACTACATCGCGCGCCCCAAGAGCAACGGCTACCAATCGCTGCACACGGTGGTGCAGGACGGCGACGGCCGTGCGATCGAGGTGCAGATCCGCACGCGCGAGATGCACGAGCATGCCGAGCACGGCGTCGCCGCGCACTGGGCCTACAAGGAGGCAGGCGCGCGCGGCGCTGGCGGCGTCAGCGCCGAGGGCGAATTCGAGGCGCGCGTTGCGGAGGCGCGCAAGAAGGTGCTGCACCAGTTGCTCGCGTGGGAGCGCGACTACAGCGCGCACGCGGCCGAGGGCGCGGCCGGCGCCGGCTTCGACGATCGCATCTACGTCTTCACGCCGCAGGCCACGATCGTCGAGTTGGCGGCGGGCGCGACGCCGATCGACTTCGCCTACAGCGTGCACACCGAACTCGGCCACCGCTGCCGCGGTGCACGCGTCGATGGCGCGATGTGGCCGCTCAACAAGCCGCTCGCCAGCGGCCAGACGGTCGAGATCACTGCCGCGAAGGACGGCGGCCCGTCGCTCGACTGGCTCAATCCGGAGCAGGGCTACCTGCAGACGCCGCGCGCGCGGGCGAAGGTGCGCGCCTGGTTCAACGCGCTGGCGCAGCAGGCAACGATCGCACGCGGCCGTGACGCCGTCGAGAAGCTCCTGCAGCGCGAGGGCAAGACGGCGCTCAAGCTCGTTGACCTGTCGGCGCAGCTCGGCTTTCGCAGCGCCGAGGCGCTCTTCGAGGTCGTCGGCAAGGATGAGCTTTCACTGCGCAGCATCGAGGCGCTGCTGCGACCGGCCGAGCCGGCGCCGACGCCGGATGAAGTCATCGCCCGGCGCCGCCCCCGCACCGAGAACCCGAGCGGCGGGGTGCTCGTGGTCGGTGTGGATTCGCTGCTGACGAGTCTCGCGCGCTGCTGCCGCCCGGCGCCGCCCGACCCGATCGGGGGCTACGTGACGCGTGGCCGGGGGGTTGCGATCCATCGCCGCGATTGCAGCGATTTCCGTGAGCTGCAGGTGCGTGCGCCGGAGCGCGTGATCGCGGTCGCCTGGGGCGGCGCGGGTGCGGCTGCACGCGCGGGCAAGGGCGGCGCCGAGCCGCTCTATCCGGTCGACGTGATCGTCGAGGCGAGCGACCGGCAAGGGCTGCTGCGCGACATCTCGGAAGTGTTCGCCAAGGAGAAGATGAACGTCAGCGGCGTCAAGACGCAGACGCTGCGCGACGGGCCGGGCGGCGTCGCCTGGATGACGTTCACGGTCGACGTGACCGACGTCGCGGCACTGCCCCAGGTGCTGGCCCGCGTGGCACAGATCGGCGGCGTACGCGCTGCGCGGCGCAAGTAGCCTGCGTGCCGGCGCTCCGCTCGGTTGTGCGGCGCGTCGTCGGGTGGCTCATCCGGTGCCGGATGGGTGCGCCTGCGCTGATATAATTTTCAGTTGACCCAGGCGCGTAGCTCAGCTGGTTAGAGCACCACCTTGACATGGTGGGGGTCGTTGGTTCGAGTCCAATCGCGCCTACCAAAATCGGTAGATGAATCAAGCACTTGGCGGAAACGCCCGGTGCTTTTTTCTTGACAGTACCAAGAAAGTACCAAAAAAAATGTGGCGTTTTCGGCCGTTCCATCGCCGCGCGAGGTGCATTGCGTAGGGGCTGTTGAAAGTTGAAACGGTGCGTAACGGCGGACGGACGTATTGAGATCGCTTGAGACCAGCTGAGTCATTACGGGACGACGCATGGCCGCGGAGCCGGACTTGACGGGGCTTCCACGACACGGACTGCAGCGGCATGATGCTTTCATGCGCATGCCATGGTCAGAATCGAAGGCCATTCAGCTTGATCTGCTCGACGCGGACCCGGAGTCGAACGTGCCGCGTCAGGCTGCTGAGCAAGCGCAGCGATCGGCCACAACACAACGCGCCGAGATGGCTGTCCCATCAACAACGCCGGAACCCGTCAGCCACGACGGCCGGCCGATGTTCGTCGCCGTGTCACGGCTCTACGAGGACGCGAACAACCCACGCACCGAGTTCCCCGAAGACTCGCTCGAAGAACTCGCTGCAGACATCCAGCAGCGCGGCATTCTCCAACCGCTCGTTGTGCATCCTACCGATGGCGATGGCCGGCACCGTGTTCACTTCGGCGCCAAGCGGCTGCGCGCAGCGATCCGCGCCGGTCTGCATGAGGTTCCGGTCGTCGTACGCGATCTGCCTGCGGATCGCTATGCCCAGGTTGCCGAAAACCAGAAGCGCCATGGGCTGACCCCGCTCGAACTGGCCAGGTTCATCCGTGCGCAGGTCGATGCGGGTGACTCGAATGCGACCATCGCCAGACAGCTCGGCATGAACCTGACGGCGGTGGCGCACCACCTGTCGCTGCTGGACCTTCCGCCGGTGCTCGACGAGGCACTGAAGTCCGGCCGATGCACGTCGCCCCGCACGCTGCACGAACTCAGCAAGCTGCACGCCGACAAGCCCGGCCAGGTTCACGCCCTGCTGGCCAGCGAGGCAGAGATCACGCGAGCGACGGTGTCTGCCATCCGTTCTGCGGCCGACGACACCGCGCCGACCCAGCCTGTCGTGTCGCCACCCGCCAAGTGCCTCACGCAAGCCAATGCAGCCTGCGATCGGCTGGAGCGCGCGCTCAGCCACATCAAGCCGCCCGACGCAAGCTCGATCGCGGCGCCCGAATTGATCGCCCTGCGTAGCCGGGTCGAGGCCATCAGCAATCGCTGGCTGCAGGGGTCTGACCGTCAGACCCCGTCGCAGGCTGAACGCTGAATCCATGA
>JAMLIM010000130.1 GCA_023954175.1 Rhizobacter sp. | reverse complement strand
ATTCGTCCTTGTCCGTCATGGGGCGGATTATCCGGGGCGCGTGCGGTGGCCGGATTTCGGCAGCAGGCGGTCGCTCATGCACAATCGGTGCCCGCCGCTCGTCAACGCCAGGCCAGATGAAAACAGTCGCCCTCCTCGTCGCCGTCTTCGGCCTGCTGTTCGCCGGCACGGCGCCGGCCCAGATCCTGAGCGAAGTGGCGGCGTCGCCGATCTCGCGCTTCAACGCAGCCGACAACCGGCTGCTGCTGGGCGCGATCGACAAGGCCTTGAGCGAGAACGCCAACGGCGTCGAGCTCGCCTGGAAGAGCGAGCAGACACCGGCGCGCGGCAGCGTCACGCCGCAGCGCAGCTTCGATGCCGACGGCATGCAATGCCGCGACGTGCTGATCGCCAACGAGTACCGCTCGCGCAAGGCACAAGGCGTGCACACCTTCTGCCGCGACGCTGCGGGCGCCTGGAAGCTGCGCTCCTGAGCGCGCGGCACTTCGCATCGACCGTCCACCATTGAATCGCATGCAGCCCGTGCAAAAGCCCCAAGGCGACCTGGTACGCACGACGCTCGGCGTGCTGGCCATCGGCGCGCTCATCATCACGTCGTTGTGGATCCTGCGGCCCTTCCTGGCCGCGACGATCTGGGCGACGATGATCGTCGTCGCCACCTGGCCCCTGCTGCTTTGGTTCCAGGCGCGGTTGTGGGGTCGGCGTGTCCTGGCGGTGGCGGTGATGACGTTGCTTTTGCTGCTTCTCTTTGTCGCGCCGCTGATGCTCGCGACCGCGACGATCGTGCAGCACTCCGCAGCGATCGTTGGCGCGGCGAAGTCGCTCATCAACTTCCGGCTGCCCGCGCCGCCGGACTGGTTGGGCGGCCTGCCCTTCGTCGGCGAGATGGCGGTCAGCGCCTGGGACCAGCTTGCCTCGGCCCGGCCGCAGGATCTGATCGCACAGATCACCCCCTACGCCGATGACATCGCCAAGTGGTCTGTCGCCCAGGCCGGCAGCCTTGGCGTCCTCTTCGTCCAGTTCCTGCTGATCGTCGCGCTCGCCGCGCTGATGTATGCGAGTGGCGAAACCGCGGCCCGGGCGGTGCGCCAGTTCGGCGAACGCCTCGCCGGCAAGTACGGGGTGATCGCCGTCACCCTCGGGGGGCAGGCGATCCGCGGTGTCGCGCTCGGCGTCGGCGTCACGGCGGTGATTCAATCCGGCATCGGCGGCATCGGGCTGGCGCTCGCGGGCGTGCCGCTTGCCGGACCGCTCACGGCGCTGATGCTGATGCTGTGCATCGCCCAGCTCGGCCCGGGCCTGGTGCTGGTTCCGGCCATCGCCTGGGTCTACTGGACGGGCGACACCCTGTGGGGCACGGTGCTCCTCGCGCTCGGGACCGTCGCGATGACGATCGACAACTTCGTGCGGCCGGTGCTCATCCGGCGCGGCGCCGACCTGCCCCTGCTGCTCATCTTCGCCGGTGTGATCGGTGGCCTGCTTGCCTTCGGCCTGGTCGGCATCTTCGTCGGGCCGGTCGTGCTCGCGGTCGCCTACACGCTGGTCGGTGCCTGGATCGCAGACGCCGGTGCTCTTGCGGCCGGCGACGCCGAGCGTTGAACGCCCCGCCTGCGCCATCTTGACTTCACCTCGGCGCACTGCAAGCATTGCGCGTCACCGACGCCTTCGTTGAGCCCGCCGAGATGTCGCACCAGCTGATCGTTCTGCCCGATGACACGGCCAGACCGCTGATCGAAGCGATCGCGGGGGCGACGAAGTCGCTCAACATCCGCATGTTCCTGTTCACCGACACGACGCTGCTCGATGCTGTGATCGCCGCGCACCAGCGGGGCGTCAAGGTGCGCGTGATGCTCAACCCGACGCGCCGCAGCGGCGAGTCGGAGAACGAGGAGTCGCGCAAGGCGCTCGTCGATGCGGGCGTCGAGGTGCGCGACAGCAATCCGGCATTCGCGCTGACGCATCAGAAGTCGATGGTGATCGACGACAGGCTGGGCTTCGTCGAGTCGCTCAACTGGGAGCCCAGGGACCTGACGCAGACGCGGGACTACGCGATCGTCACGACCAAGGGGCACGAGGTCGCCGAAATGGTCGCCTGCTTCGACGCCGACTGGGAGCACGGCAGGTTCGAGCCGGCGCCCCACTCGCCGCTGATCTGGTGTCCGAACAACGGCCGGCAGCGCATCGCCGCATTCATCGACGCCGCCGAAAAGACACTGTGGCTGCAGAACGAGCGCTACCAGGATCAGGTCATCATCGAGCGCCTGGTGCGGGCGGTGCTGCGCGGCGTCAAGCTGCACATCCTCGCGAAGCCGCCGCACACGCTCAAGCCGGACAAGCTGATCGAAGGCGTGGGCGGCCTGCGCATCCTGCAGGACGTGGGCGCCAAGGTGCACACGATGAAGCACTTGAAGCTGCACGCCAAGATGATGATCGCCGACAGCGCGCATGCGATCGTCGGCTCGATCAACCTGGCGCCGGGCAGCTTCGACGCGCGGCGCGAACTCGCGATCGAGACCGATGATCCCGAGGCGGTCCGGCGGCTGGAGGCGACGGCGATGCACGACTGGTCGACGTCACACCATCTCGACCTGAGCGATGCGGCGCTGATCGCCGACCTCAAGAAGCGCAAGGGCCTGAGCGCAGATCAGCTCGTGTTGTACGAAGACAGCGAGCACTGGGGCTACCACCACGACAGCACCCACAACGGCCATCACGCCAGCCGGCACGCTGGCCACCACGGCGGAAAGTCCGCCGCGAAGTGATCGCTCAGCCGATGCGCGCCAGAGGCGCGCCCCTCACTTGAGCACCCACTCGTAGTTCAGGATGATCCGGTAGTCGTTGATGACACCGTTGGCACCCATGTCGACGTAGGCCGCGCGGCCGCGCAGCCAGAACGGCCGCGCCCATTCGGGCCAGCTTGCGGCGTTGAAGCGGTAGTCGGCGGTCAGGTCGTATTCGGTCCAGTCCGGTTGCGCGGCCTGGGTCGACGGATTGATCACGTTGGAGCCATGCGCGATACCGCCGTTGAGCGCGAAGCCCGGCGCGCCCATGCCGGAGAAGTCGTAGCTGGCGGCGAGCAGCCAGGCCTGCATGCCGGCCAGATTGAAGTCCTTCACGATCATCGACGGGTAACCGGCCCATCCCGCATAGGGCGTGTTGTAGTTCGACCCGCGGCCGGTCTGCTGATAGGCGAGCGTCAGCACTGCGGCGCCCGGCATGTACTCGGCCCTGACGCCCATCGTGTAGGTGTTGAACGCCTTGCCCTGGAGCAGGTTGTCGCCGACGCTCGTCTGGTACATCGCCTGCGCGCTCAGACGCAGCCGATCGCCGCCGCCGAGCGGCGTCAGCCATTGCACGTCGCCGAAGGTCGAGCTCAGCACGTTCGGCACGTAGTAGCTCGACGCGCGCAGACCCACGCCCTTGAGCGGCTCGCCGGCGACGGTCAGCAACCACAGCGGCTCGCTCGTCGAGCTGTCGATGTTCGCCGCCTCGACGAAGTTGACGAACTTCTCGCTCGTCCGCTGCTTCGTGCCGTTGAGGTAGGCGCCGTAATAGCTCAGGCCGCCGACCTGACCGCTGACCAGGCCGCCCTGGTAGGTGATCGGCGTCATGCGGATGTCGTGCGGGTTG
The DNA here is from genome assembly GCA_023954175.1 of Rhizobacter sp. Taxonomy (GTDB): domain Bacteria; phylum Pseudomonadota; class Gammaproteobacteria; order Burkholderiales; family Burkholderiaceae_C; genus CAIKUF01. Next base: position 2,769 of record JAMLIM010000130.1, on the reverse strand, counting down.
ATCTCCGGCTGATTCACCATGAAGCGGCCACCCGTCGCGACCTGCTCCCACAGCTTGAGCGAAACATAGGCCTCGCCGAGCGCTGAGTAAGGCTGCTGCGGCGGCGCGAGCAAGCCGGTGCCGCCCTTGTCCTCGGGCCCCCACAAGCGCTGCGATGTATAGCCGACGACGCCGAACTGGAGCGCGTCGGCGATCCATCCCGTCTTGTAGCCGGCCCAGCCGCCGAGCGCCCAGGCGACGCTTTGCGCGTCGCCGGGGTTGAGGCGGTCGAAGTAGTAGCTGCGCAGGTGCAGCGTCACTTCGCTGTCGCGCCCGAGCGCGTTGGTGACCGACTCGCCGACATCGGCCGCCTGCGCTGTGGCGCAGGCCGCGAGCAGCACGGCAGACAGCGTGCCCGGCAAGCCCGGGTTGATGCGCGCATTCATGGTTCGGATCTTTGTCATGTCACCTCTTCGTGTGGCGTTCCAGATAGGTTTGCGCGGCGGGCATGAACGGAATCGTCACCCCTTCGCGCGCGGTGCTGGTGTTGATCTGTGCCATCGCGGCGCCTTCCCCGCGCGGCGTGCTCGCCGGCTCGAACAGGAGCTCGAGCAAGGTGTCGACCTGCTTCGTGGGCACGTCGCTGCGCGTCACGAGCAGCGCCGTCGTCGCCAGCGTCTGCACCGGCTCGGCCTGCCCGGCATAGGTGCGCGCCGGCAGCTTCAAGGGCACGAGCCCGGAGGCGCGCAGCGCATCGGTCGGCAGGATGTCGATCAACGCGAGCCTCGACCTGACGGCGGCGCGCTGCAGCGCACGCGCCGGCGCGTGCACGGTCGTGAAGAGCGCATCGATCTTGCCCTGCACGAGCAGTTCGGTCGCCTGCGCGAGCGTGTTGCCGCTCACGATCTGCAGCGAGTCGGGCGCCAGTCGATGCGCCGCGAGGATGGCCATCGCGTTGGCCCGCGTGCCGGAGTGCGGCAGGCCGAGGTCGACGCGCCGGCCCGCAAGGTCGGCCACGGTCTTGATCGGGCCGTCCGCGCGCACGACGAGCTGGACGGCCTCCGGGAACAGGCTTGCGACGGCGCGCAGCTCGGGCTGCGCCGCACCGCCGAACCGCCCCTGCCCCTGGTATGCCGCCATCGCGACATCGTTTTGCACCAGCGCGAACTGGGCAGCGCCGTCGGCAAGCAGGCGGATGTTGCCGACACTGCCGTCGCTGTCGGGCAGCTCGAACGAAACCTCGGCCTGCGCAGCGCGCGCCGCAAGCGCACGCGCGACTTCCTCGTAGGCGCCGCTCGCCGGCCCCGCGGCGAGCGTGATCGTGTCGGCACTGCGAGCCAGGCGTGCCCGGGCCTGGCGCACCGCCGACTGCGCCACTTCGGTGACGATCGCATCGCGCTCGGCGGTCGACAGCGTCGGGCCCGTGGGCGCACGCAGCAGCGCGCGCAGTTCGTCGAGCGCCAGCTCCGCCTCGCTCGGCTGCGGCGCCTCCTTCGGTCGCGGCAGCACGGCGGCGCCAGCTGCGGCTTGCGGCAGGGCCGTATCGACCGCCGGCGCGGGCGCGGTCGGCACGAGCTTCCACTCGTTCGTACCCTCATGCAGGAAGGCTGCGCTGCCGTTCACGCGAAGCGTGTCGCCCTTCAGGTTGCCGTTGCCACCGAGCCCGGTGATGCCCTTCGGCCCGGCGCCGAGCAGGTTCGCCAAGGTGCCGACGTTGTGCTTGTCCCATTCACCGAAGTGGTAGTCCGACATCAGCTTGAGCTCGGCGCTGAAGTACACGAGGCGGCCGTCACGTCCGGACAAGGGTTGCGAGCCGGCGCGCCTGAAGCTCTCGATCTGCAGCACGCGTGCGCCGAACGCCGCGTCCAGCTGCTGCTGCACCGCCTCGCGCACCAGCTCGGCATCCGGCTTGGGCGCACACGCGGCCAGCATGAGCGCTGCGAGCAGCGCGCATGCGAGCGTGCGCCAGCGCGTCAGCCGTTGAACCATGGCAGCCACAGGAATCCCTGGATGATGAGGGCGTTGGCGATGTCGATCAGGAACGCGCCCATCACCGGGATGACGAGGAAGGCAAGGTGCGACTCGCCGAAGCGCGCCGCGACCGACTGCACGTTCACCATCGCGGTCGCCGTCGAGCCGAGCGAGAAGCCGAGATGGCCCGTCGCGAGCAGCGCCGCATCGTAGTTGCGGCCCATGACGCGAAACGTGACGAAGACGACGAACGCGATCATCGCGACCGTCTGCGTGAGCAGGATCGCGAGGACCGGCCCCGCCAGGTCGACGAGTTCCCACAGCTTGAGCGTCATGATGATCATCGACAGGAACAGCGACAGCGACAGGCCGCCGAGCAGGTCGAGCGCACGATCGTCGACCTGATACAGCCCCGTCAAGGACAGCAGGTTTCGGATCGCGACGCCGACCAGCAGCGCCCAGATGAACGATGGCAGCGTGAACGTGCCGCTGCCGATCCAGGCGTAGAGCGACAGGCCGACCGCGATCGAGCCGACCATCAGCATCAGCGTTTCGATCAAGGTGCGCTGGGGGATTTCTGCGAGCGGCGCGGCGGCTTCGCGCTGCGCAGCGGTGCCGACGCCTTGCAGCTTGTGACGGCGGATCAACCAGCCCGCGAGCGGCCCGCCGATCACGCCACCGGCCACGAGGCCATAGGTGGCCGCGGCGACGGCGAGCTCGATCGCGCCCTGCACGTTGCGCTCTTCGAGGAACTTGCCGGCCCAGGCGGCGCCGGTGCCGTGGCCGCCCGACAGCGTGATCGACCCGGCGAGCAGGCCG
>JAMLIM010000013.1 GCA_023954175.1 Rhizobacter sp. | reverse complement strand
CGTCGGCCATGAGTACTTCCACAACTGGACCGGCAACCGCATCACCTGCCGCGACTGGTTCCAGCTCAGCCTGAAGGAAGGCCTGACGGTCTTTCGCGATCAGGAGTTCAGCATGGACATGGCGGGCAGCGCGAGCGCGCGCGCCGTCAAGCGCATCTGCGACGTGCGCGGCCTGCGCCAGATCCAGTTCGCCGAGGACGCCGGCCCGATGGCGCACCCGGTGCGCCCCGATGCCTACGTCGAGATCAACAACTTCTACACCGCGACCGTGTACGACAAGGGCGCCGAGGTCGTCCGCATGATGCAGACGCTGGTCGGCCGCGACGGCTTCGCGCGCGGCATGGCGCTCTACGTGAAGCGCCACGACGGGCAGGCCGTGACCTGCGACGACTTCGCCCAGGCGATGGCCGACGCCAACCCCGACAGCCCACTGGCGAAGCACCTGACCGAGTTCAAGCGCTGGTATTCGCAGCCCGGCACGCCGCGCCTTGCGGTGCGCGGCCGCTACGACGCGCCGAGCCGCACCTACACACTGGGCCTCGACCAGTCGGGCCCGGCCGTGACCGGCGCCCACGCCTGGCAGCCGCAGATCTTGCCGGTCGCGATGGGCCTGCTCACGCGCGACGGGCGCCCGATCGCCCTGCGCCTGGAAGGCGAGGCCGCGCCCGCACAGGACGTCTTCGAGCGCGTCCTCGTGCTCGACGCCACCCGCAACTTCTTCACCTTCGTCGACGTCGCTGCCGAGCCCGTGCCTTCGCTGCTGCGCGGCTTCTCGGCGCCGGTGCAGCTGAGCGACAACCTTGCCGACGCCGACCTGCTGACGCTGCTGCAGCACGACAGCGACGCCTTCAACCGGTGGGAGGCGGCGCAGCGCATGGCGCTCGCGCGCCTGCTCGCCGCACTGCGCGAGAGCCGCCCGCCAAAGCTCGACGCGCCCTTCGCCGAGGCGATGCGCAGCGTGCTGCGTGATGCGCGGCTCGACCCCGCGTTCAAGGCGCTGGTGCTGACGCTGCCGAGTGAAGGCTATATCGCCGAGCAGCTCGACGCGGTCGACCCCCCGCGCATCCACGCCGCGCGACGCGCGTTCCAGCTCGACTTGGCGTTGGCGCTCGCAGACGACTGGCGCTGGGCCTTCGAGACGCACCAGGTCGGCGGGCCTTATTCGCCCGACGCCGCATCTTCGGGCCGGCGCGCGCTCGCGAATCTGGCGCTCGCGATGGCCTGCCTCGGCGACCAGCACCGGAGCAGTGCCGAATGGCCCGAGCGCGCCGCGCAGCGCGTGAGCGACGCCCACAACATGACGGAGCGCCTGGGCGCGCTGAACGCGCTGATCTTCGCGCGCAGCGAACTCGCCGAGCCCGCGCTCGGGCAGTTCTACGAACGCTTCCAGGCCGAGGCCACCGTCATCGACGAATGGTTTGCGATCCAGGCCGGCATGCCGGAGCACGAGGGTCGCGTCCTGCAGCGCGTGCGCCAGCTGTTGAAGCATCCGGACTTCTCGCTGCGCAACCCGAACCGCGTGCGCAGCCTGATCGGCGGCCTGTGCCATCACAACCCGTCGGCCTTCCATCGCGAGGATGCGGCCGGCTATGTGTTCTGGGCCGATCGCGTGATCGAACTCGACGCGGTCAACCCGCAGGCGGCGTCGCGCATCGCACGTGCGATGGACCGCTGGAGCGTGCTCGTCGAACCCTATCGCAGCGCCGCGCGCGGCGCGCTGTCGCGCGTCGCGGCAAACCCCGATCTGTCCGCCGGCGTGCGCGAGATCGTCGAGCGCGCACTTGCTGCGCCGGCCTGAGGCGACGCGCACGAGGCCCGACACATACGAAGAGGAGCAATGTCATGGCAAGGAAGAACGCGTTCTACGCACAGTCCGGCGGCGTCACCGCCGTCATCAATGCCTCCGCCTGCGGCGTGATCGAAACCGCACGCCAGCACAAGGACCGCATCGGCAAGGTCTACGCGGGACGCAACGGCATCATCGGCGCACTGACCGAGGACCTGATCGACACCGGCAAGGAGTCGGCGGCGGCGATTCGCGGCCTGCGCAGCACGCCCGCAGGCGCGTTCGGTTCGTGCCGCTACAAGCTCAAGTCGCTCGAAGCCAACAAGCCCGAGTACGAGCGGCTGATCGAGGTCTTCCGCGCGCATGGCATCGGCTACTTCTTCTACAACGGCGGCGGCGATTCGGCCGACACCTGCTTCAAGGTGAGCCAGTTGTCGGAGGCGATGGGCTACCCCATCCAGGCGATCCACGTGCCCAAGACGGTGGACAACGACCTGCCCATCACCGACTGCTGCCCGGGCTTCGGCTCGGTCGCGAAGTACGTCGCGGTGTCGGCACTCGAGGCCTCGTTCGACGTGCGATCGATGGCGCGCACGTCGACCAAGGTGTTCGTGCTGGAGGTGATGGGGCGCCATGCGGGCTGGATCGCCGCAGCCGGCGGCCTGATCGAAGACCACGGCATCCCGGTCGTCGTGCTGTTCCCCGAAATCGCGTTCGACCAGGCCAAGTTCGTCGCCCGTGTCGACAAGCTCGTGAAGTCGCACGGCTACTGCACCGTCGTCGTCTCCGAAGGCTGCCACACCGCCGATGGCAAGTTCCTCGCCGAGCAGGGCACGCGCGACGCGTTCGGTCACGCACAGCTCGGCGGCGCGGCGCCCGTCATCGCCGGCATCGTGAAGGACGCGCTCGGCCACAAGTTCCATTGGGCGGTGGCCGACTACCTGCAGCGCTCGGCGCGCCATATCGCGTCGGCGACCGATGTTCGCCAGGCCTACGAGGTCGGCGCGAAGGCGGTCGAACTCGCGCTCGCCGGTCACAACGCCGTGATGCCGACGATCGAGCGCACGTCGGACGCGCCCTACCGCTATCGCATCGGCATCGCGCCACTGGCGAAGGTCGCCAACGTCGAGAAGTTCATGCCACGCGACTTCATCACCAAGGACGGCTTCGGCATCACCGACAAGTGCAAGCGTTACCTCACCCCGCTGATCCGCGGCGAGGACTATCCGGCCTACGCCAAGGACGGCTTGCCACGCTACGTCACGCTGAAGAACGTCGCCGTGCCGAAGAAGCTGCCGGCGTTTGCATTGAAATAGAGCCCCCGCAACCGTCGGCCCACCCGGGCAGGCGGCCGCCGTTTGCTAGAATTCGCGGTTATCGCCGGTGTAGCTCAGTTGGTAGAGCAGCGCATTCGTAATGCGAAGGTCAGGGGTTCGACTCCTCTTACCGGCACCAAATTTCTTCATTGAAAACAAGGGCTTGGCTTCGGTCAAGCCCTTTGCTTTTTGGGCCGCACGGGGCTCTGCACGGCGCGAACGAAGGTCGGCGCTGCAACGCCGGGTTGACTACACCGGTTGCGCGATCTTGCGGTCGATCTCTTCGACGTGTTTGATCGATCGGGTCGGGCAGGCTTGCACCGTCGCCGAGCACCACCTCCATCACTCGGGCCGGCCCGCTGCCCGGTGTCCGTCGCTCGGGTGTCCGGCTGCCGCCACATGCGGCTTGCCGGCGTCAACGTCGCCTGCCCGGCGCTCGGGTGCATCCGGCGGCAGCGACGCCACCGCCTTTGCGTACAGCGCAATGCCGGGCAGAGCGCTCAGGCCGTGGGCGAGGATGCTGAGCAGCACCGTGGCGATCACCGCCAGGCGGATCGTCTGATCGCCAGGCAGCGCCGCCTGCTGCTCCAGGTAGACCAGCCCGAGCACGATCGACGCCAGCCCGCGCGGCCCGAACCAGCCAATGAACAGCACGCTGGCGCGGCTCAAGCCGGTGCCGCGCAGCGCCAGCGCCACCGGCAGCATGCGCACCAGCGTCAGGCTGGCCACTGCGTACAGTACCGCGGCCAGCGTCATATGCTGCCAGGCCCACGTCGCCAGCAAGCCGAACAGAAAGAACACGAAAAAGTTCAGCAGTTTCCCCCAATCCTCGGTGAACTCGACGCTGTGGCGGCCGACATCCCGAAAGCCGATCTGGGCGGCCAGGCCCGCGACGAAGGCGGCGATGAACGCGCTCGATGCGCTGGCGTGTGCCGCGACCAGGCACAGCAGCGGCAACGCCACCACGCCCAACTGGGTCATTGAATCGGCCATCCAGCCGCGGCGTTGCGCCAATGCCAGCAGCCAGCCACAGGCCAGGCCGATGGCGCCACCCACCAGTGCCCCGAAGCCGAGCTGTTCGACCAGCAGGCGCATCAGCGTGGCCCCGGTATCGGCGTGGGTGTGCGCAGCCACCGCCAACGCGATGAAGAACAGCAGGAAGGGCACCGACAAGCCGTCGTTCAGCCCGGCCTCGACGTTCAATGCCTGGCGGATGCGCGCCGGCACGCGCGGGCTGTTCACGATGACCTGGCCCAGGCCGGCATCGGTGGGCGCGAGGATGGCCGCCAGGATGCCGGCCTCGAGCCACGTCAAATGGCCGAAGATCAGCAACGCGCACAGCACGCCCAGCCCGATGGTGAGCAGCATGCCGATGCTCAGCAGGCGCAGCGGCAACGCGCCGTCGGTGGTGAGCATGCGCGGGCTGATGCGGGTGGCGTCGGTGAACAGCAGCATCACGAGGCCCAGTTCAGCGACGTGCAGCAGCGTTGCCTCGTCCAGCGCCAGTTCGCCGGGCGTCGAGGGCAGCATGAAGGTCAGCGCGCCAGCCGCGGCAAAGATGATCGGTGTCGTGACCACGCTGCGGTCAAGCTTGCGCGAAGCCAGGCTGACGCCGAACACGACGACGATGAAGACGGTCAGGATGATCACGCGCGTACTGCGCGCATCGGCGCGGGGGTGATCGGTGGCTTGGCTTCGATGCGCTCGCGAGGCTGGTGGGGCTGGCCGGCATGGGGAAGCACAGTGCACACCCTTGTCGACTGGTCTGCGCGCGAACCGGCCTTGCGGCCGAGGGGCACCGGGTCTCGTGCTCGAGTCATGACATCCATTCTGCCTCCTTGGTCGGCCATGCATGAGCCTGACGAGCAACCGGGCGAACCCGGGCGAACCTGGGCGAATGCGTGATCGGATGCCAGGCCCTGTCGTACGCAGGGCAGCGCCCGCGCCGACACCGCATCCGGAAGCGTCGGGGGCTGTGCTCGCCGGCTCACCGGATTTCCTCGGGGGTTGTAACGCAACGCTCGTGCGGTTACGGTCGGTGTTCGCAAAGCATGAGGGACACCGTGGCCACAGGCACGCAGGAATCACCGCAACCCGACCGCGACAAGGACAATCGCGAATTGCTCGCCGATGCGGTTGGCGGCGTGCCCGTGTTCGGCAAGCTGCTGGCGCGCATGGTGACGCAACGACGCTGGATGCCGATCCTCGTCATCGCCGGGCTGTTCTGGCTGTTCGTGGTCTACCCGCTGATGGTGCCCTGGCTGGCTGCCATGTACCTCAATGCCGGCGTCCTCGGCAGTTGGCACCAGACTTATGCGGAGGGCGTGCGCACCGCGTTTCGCGTCGAGGAGCTTGCCGACAGGGTGGCGCGCGAAGGGAATCAGCGGCTCGACTACTTTCAGGTGGTCGAAGTGACCGGGCGCAGCGCGAATCAGCCCTACAGCTATTCGTTCAGCGTCGCGCCGGACCAGCGCATCCGCATTCGCAAGGAAGAGGCAGCGCTGCATTCGCTTGACCCCGTCGCCTGCCCCGTGCCGCGCGATCTGCTGCGGCGGGAGGCGCCCCTCTTCACCCTGCGCGCGCAGGATCTTCAACTGATGGTGCTGAACAACGGCAGCCTGCCGCAGTCGGTCGAGATCACGTCGGCGCAATGGGATGCGCTGCGCCCGCGGCTCGACGCCGGCCGGCTCGCGATACACATCGCGCCGGTGAAGGAACTCGCGGCGCTCGAGTGCGAGGCGCTGAAGGCCGACATCCGGCTCACGGTCGAGGTCTTCAAGGACCTGGTGCCGCGCACGAAGGCACCGGCAAGCGCGAACGGAGGCTGAATGCGGATGCATCCCTTCATTGGCTGGGCCTTGAGTGCCGCCGCACTGATGCTGACATCGGTGCCGGCCGCTGCCGCACCGGGCGACATCGAACGCAGCGTGCACCGCGTGGCACGCAGCGGCGGTGAGCCGGCGGCGGTCGTGACGTACGCCTTCGACGCGAATCGCATGCGCGTGCAGGTGCTGCTGGCAACCTCGCTCCTCGACAGGGCGCAGCAGCGCCGTGGCTCCGGCGTGTCGGTGCAGGCCGCGGCGGAACTGCCCGCCGTGCGCAAGCTGATGCGCCACGAGATGCTGCTCGTCAACGGCGGCTTCTCCACCTCCACCACCGACCGCCCGGCCGGCCTATTGATCTCGGACGGCAATGCCGTCACCGTGCCGAACTACGCCATGCGCCGCGCAGACCCCGACAACGCCTGCCCCGCACTGCGCAGCGAGCGGCTGCGACTGTCGGCGCTGCTGTGCGTGCGTGCCGATCACAGCCTGAGCGTCGGCCCGATGGACGACGACGCCATCAGTCGCTGCGAGCAGGCCATCCAGACCGGGCCGGTGCTGCTGGACAAGAGCGGGCAGCCCGAGGTCTGCGCCTCGAACGGCGAGCGCGCGTACCTCCGGACGGCCCTGTGCCAGCGCGACGCGCGCGTGCATGTCGTGATCGCGACCGACCCGATGACGCTGCACGATCTGGCGCGCTGGCTGGCGGCACCCCCTGCAGAGGGCGGCCTGGGCTGCAGCGCGGCGATCAACATGTCGGGCGACACGTCGACCGGCGCGCTCTACAGCGCCGGCGCGGGAAGCAAACCGCGCATTGACGGGCCGGGCGGATTCGCCCAGGCTTCGTTCCTGCTCGTCACGCCACGTACCGCGCCAGGCGGGCGCGGCGAATAGGCGCCCATGCCGGTCGCCCGCGGGACCGACGTCATGATTCCGGCGCCAGCCCCGCGGAGTGCCGCCTAGAACCCGAACCCACCTGAAGAGAGATCCAAATGCCGACACGCGACGACGTCATCTGGTTCAAGACCCAGTTCCAGCCGCAGATCGAGGCCGCGATCGCCGGCACGCCGTTGACGGTGGATTTCATCGCCGCCATCGCCTGCCAGGAGACCGGTTCGATCTGGCCTGGCCTCAGGCGCCAGGGCTTGCCGGTCGAACTGGTGCTCGCGCTGTGCGTCGGCGACACGCTCGATGCCGACCGCGGGCGCCGGGCGTTCCCGACCACCAAGGCCGACCTCGTCGCGCGCGATCGAGGCGACGAGATGTTCGCCCTCGCCCACCAGTCGCTGATCGGCATGGCTGCGCATGTGCCGGGCTACGCCGGCGTGGCGAAGCGGCCAGACAAGTTCTGCCACGGGTTCGGCATCTTTCAGCGCGATCTGCAGTTCTTCCTCACCGACCCGGACTACTTCCTCGACGGCGACTGGGCGCACTTCGACAAGGCGCTTGCGCAGTGCCTCGGCGAACTCGAACGCGCCATCGTCAAGCTCGGCTTCAGTGGCCGCGAGACGCTGACCGACGCCGAACTGGCAGCCGTTGGCATCGCCTACAACACCGGCGGCTTCAGAGCGTCCAAGGGCCTGAAGCAGGGGCACTTCGACGGCACGCGCTTTTACGGCGAGGCGATCTTCGAGTTCCTGCGCCTCGCCCACACCGCGGCCGTGCCCGGCACCGCGCCGGCGATCGAGGTGCCGCCGGCGGGCCAGGCCACGATTGCGCTGCCGACGCCGGTCACCGCCGAAGGCCCTGCGATGCGCGTCGCCACGCGGCAGGGCATGCTCAGGCTGCGCCGCGAGCCCAGGATCAGCACCCCGCCGCAGGCCAATGTCGTCGCCCACCTGCCCGACGGCCAGCCGGTGCGTGCGCTGACCGGCAAGCTGGTGAACGGCTTCATCGAACTCGAAACCAGCCTCGCGGGCGCGCTGCTGCGCGGCTTCGCGTCGAAGGACTTCCTCGTCGCGGATGCGGTCGCGGCACCGATCGAGGTCGTGACGCCGGCCGTGGTGCCGCCCAAGCGCGGCATCGTCGCCGTCACGATGCCGCGGCGCGCGGGCTCGGTCACGCGGCGGCGCGATCTCGCCAACGCGCATTCGCTCAACGAGGCTGGGCAACCCGGGCGGCGCGGCACGTCCGCGGCCGAGTTGCGCGAGGACATCGCCCGCATCATCACCTGGCTCGCGGTCGACAACGTCAACCACCTTCGCTATCGACCGCGCAGCGGGCTGACCTTCTGCAACATCTATGCGCACGACTTCTGCAGCCTCGCCGGCGTCTACCTGCCGCGCGTGTGGTGGTCGTCGAGAGCGCTGCTGCGCATGGCCGCGGGCGAGACGGTCGAGCCCCGCATCGGGGACACGATCGGCGAGGTGCGCGCGAACGACCTCTTCCGCTGGCTGCGCGACTTCGGGCCCGACTTCGGCTGGCGCCAGACGGGAACGCTGTCGAAGCTTCAGGACGAGGCGAACCAGGGGGCGATCGGCCTCATCGTCGCGCGCCGCAAGGAGGACGGGCGCTCGGGCCACATCGTCGCAGTGGTGCCGGAAGACGACGTGCAGCGCGCGCGGCGCAATGCCGCCGGCGAGGTCACGGCGCCGGTGCAAAGCCAGGCCGGCACGACGAACTTCCAGCGCGGGGTCGGACGAACCGGGTGGTGGAACGGCGAGCAGTTTGCCGAGAGCGCCTTCTGGCTGCACGCCTGACGGGGCACGTTGCCCCGCAGGCGCGTCGCGCTCGACTCAGAAGCGGAACACCGCGCCGATCATCGGCCCGTTGAACTCGAGGCTCTGGATCGGCACACCGGACTTCATTTCGTAGTCGATGTAGCGCCACGCGGCGACGAGGGATCCCCAGCCGAACTGGTAGCCGACGCCGGCCATGAACTGCCAGGTCAGCTTGGACTGGCCGGCGCCGACGTCGATGTAGTACGGCAGGTACCACTTGCGATCGCCGCCGATGTAGGCCATGCCCTTCAAGCCGACGATGGCGTCCCAGTTCTGGATCGTGAGATCCTTCGAGCCGCTGCGGCCGGGCAAGGGGATTCCGGAGATGTCGCCGTTGATCGTCCAGTCGAGCCGCTGCTTCATGTCGGCCAGACGCGCCCCGGCAACCAGGTCGAGCGAGTAGTCGGGGGACTTGCCGATCTCGTAGGTGCCGGCAAGTGTCCAGAGCGTCGTCTTCACGTCCAGGTTGAGGTTGCCGGTGACATCGGCAGGCAGGTCGTAGCCCGGGATGTGGAAGTCGCGCGTCGCCGTCTTGTTGCCGCCGACATCGGTGTAGAACAGATCGCTCCAGAAACCCCACTTGCCCTTCTTGCCACCGAAGGTGCCCATGGCGGCCATCTTCAGATGGTCGATCAGCGTCTTGGACGAGACGTCGAGTTCGGGGCCCGACGCGCCGGTCGGGAACTGCGTCGTCCCGCCGAGTGCCGGGAAGTAGCCGTACAAGGCCATCTGGAATTCCCACTTGTCGGCGGCCGACTGCGCCTGGGCGGCAACGGGCGCAGCGAGCGCGGCGGCGAACAGGCCTGCACCGGCCAACGTGGATGGGATCTTCATGGTCGGGCTTCCTGAGTTGTGGATGGGAAGAAGGCGATCCTAATGTATCGGCATCGTGCGGCGCGACAAGTGAAGTTCTGCGCCTGACGCAGCGGCCCCACACATCACGATCGAACCTGGGCCACGGGCGACGCGCCGAGCACGGTCGCGCTGCAGTTGCCAAAGCCGATGCGCGCGGCGCCTTCGCGCGCGCAGGCTGCGCGCAGCGTCACGCAGTCGCCATCCTCCAGGAAGGTGCGCGACTCGCCGTTGGGCAGCTTGATCGGCTGGCGCCCGCCCTGCGTCAACTCGAGCAGCGACCCGCCCTGCCCCGCCTGGGGGCCGGACTGCGTGCCCGTGCCGAGCAGATCACCCACGCCGAGGTTGCAGCCATTGCTGCTGTGATGCGCCACGAGCTGCGCCAGCGTCCAGTAGGCGTCACGGAAGTTCGATGCCGACAGGCGCACCGCCCTCTCGCCACGCTTTCGCATCGCGGCTGTCTGCAGCCAGACCTCGAGCGTGATGTCGATCGCGCCGCGTTCCCGATTGCTCGCCGCGTCGAGGTAGGCCAGCGGCTGCGGATCGCCATCGGGCCGCCCCCACGCACAGCGGTAGGGTGCCAAGGCCTCCATCGAGACGATCCAGGGCGAGATCGTCGTCGCAAAGCTCTTCGACAGGAAGGGCCCGAGCGGCTGGTACTCCCAGGGCTGGATATCGCGCGCGGACCAGTCGTTGAGCAGGCAGATGCCGAACAGGTGATCCTCTGCATCGGCGATCGCGACCGGCTGCCCGAGCGCGTTGCCCTGGGCGACGAAGGCCCCCAATTCGAGTTCGTAGTCGAGCCGGCGCGAGGCGTCGAAGACGGGCGGCGCATCGGCAGCGACGCGGAACTGCCCCCGCGGGCGCATGAAGTCGTTGCCGCTGACACCGATCGACGAGCTTCGTCCGTGGTAGCCGATCGGCACCCACTTGTAGTTCGGCAACAGCGGCTGATCGGGCCGAAACAGCTTGCCGACCGCGGTCGCGTGGTGGATGCCGGTGTAGAAATCGGTGTAGTCGCCGATGCGGCACGGCAGCGTCATCGTCGCGTCGTCCTGCGGCAGCAGGCAGAGCTCGAGAAACGGCCCCTGCAGGCTGCCTTCGCGCAGCGCCGTCGACAAGGCAAGGCGCAGCAGGCGGCGCTCGTCGATGCTGCACGTCATCAGCGAAGCCAGATCACCTTCGGCGAGCGGCTCGAGCAGCGCGGCAACCGGCGCGTCCCAGGGGCACTGGCCGGTGGCAAGCTTGAGGTCGAGGATCTGATCGCCGATGGCGACACCGATGCGCCAGGGCTCCTCGCTCGCGCTGCGCCGGAACCGGCCGTAGGGCAGGTTCTGCACCGGGAAGTCCGTGCCCGGCTCGTTGGCTGAGGCGACCCAGCTCCGCAACTGCGGATCGTGCGTCTCGTCGATGCCCGTCATGTCCGCGATCGATTCAACGCGTCGGCCGTCACGACGCCTTGGCAGTCATCTCGCGCTCGTGCATCCAGGCCGCATGCTTGGGCGCCTTGCGCGTGCGCGACCATTCATCGAGCATGTCCCACTTGACGTCGTCGAGCATCTTCATCTGCTCGGGCGTTGCGACGTCGGCGGCGAGTTCGAGCCGGTGGCCGTTCGGATCGAAGAAGTAGATCGACTTGAAGATCGTGTGGTCGGTGACGCCGACGACCTCGATGCCGTCGGCTTCGAGGCGCGCCTTGGCCTTCTCGAGCGTCGCCACGCTGTCGACCTTGAATGCGATGTGCTGGACCCAGTCCGGCGTGTTCGGGTCGCGGCCCATCGGCGCCGAGTTCGGGATCTCGAAGAAGGCGAGCACGTTGCCATTGCCCGCATCCATGAACACATGCATGTACGGGTCCGGCGCCTTGGTCGAAGGCACCTTGTCCTCGGCGATCGCGAGCACGAAATCCATGTCGAGGTATTTGCGGTACCAGTCCACGGTCTGCTTTGCGTCGCGGCAACGGTAGGCGACGTGGTGGATGCGTTCGATCTTCATGGCTTCTCTCCTCCAGGCAGGGTTTGCGGCGGACCGTGGGACATCACACGCCGTCGCGCGCGGCGGCCAGCGCCTCGTCGAGCACGCGCAGGTCGCCAATGTGGTTCGCGAGCAGCAACACGAGGCGCGCATTGACGAGCTGGCTCTGCTCGTCGCTCAGGCCGCGATGCGTTTCGATCAGGCGTTCGTAGAAATCATCGCCCGGCGTGAAGGCGCGCAGGTAGCGCTCGCCCGGCGTGCCGAAGTTCGGTCTGGTGTTCAGATGCTGCATCGTCGTGTCCTTCAAGCGTTGCACGTCGCACGCGCGAGGGCGGCGCGGACCTTCGCCGCGTCGAGCTTGCGCCAGCGTGCCGCGACGTGCTGGTCGGGGCGCAGCAGATAGGCGCTGCCCGGCCGGCCGTCGTAGCGCTCGCGCACGAGCCCCTCGACGTCCTCGAGCCACGTCACGCCGTCGCCGCCCCGGCCCGCCTGCGGCGCGACGATCAGCGGCGCCACGCCCGGCCGCGTTGCGGCGAGCGCCTTCAGTGTCGCGCGCGTGCCGGCGTCGAGCGCGGACGCGTCGTCGGTGAACAGCATCAGCGCGAAGCCGGCGCCGACCTGATCGAGCAGCCAGCCCGCACGGCCCTCGACGCGCACCGGCGCATCGTCCATCGGCGCGCCCGGGATCATCGTGCCGCCGAAGGCGTCTGTGCCGCTGTCGCTGTCGGGCGTGTTCAGGCGCGAGGCGACGAGGATGGTCGGCACCGAAAGCCGCCCCGAATTGACGAGCGTGCGGGCGAAGGCGTGCTTGCCGGCGAGCGTCAGCACCGCGTTGCGAAAGCAGCGCGAGACGACGCTCTTGGGCGTGATGAAGTCGGTCGAGCGCGTCGAGTTCAGCAGGTTCTCGTCGGCCGCGGCGACACGCTCTTCGCTGTAGGTGTCGAGCAGCGCATCCGGCGCGTCGCCATCGGCGACGAGCTTCAACTTCCACGCCAGGTTGTCGCTGTCCTGGATGCCCGAGTTCGCGCCGCGTGCGCCGAAGGGCGAGACCTGATGCGCCGCATCGCCGACGAACAGCACCCGGCCGTGGCGAAACGATTGCATGCGCCGGCACTGGAACGTGTAGACGCTGACCCATTCGAGCTCGAACTCATGCTCCGGCCCCAGCATCGCCTGGATGCGCGGGATGACGCGCGCAGGCTGCTTCTCGACCTCGGGGTCGGCGTCCCAGCCGAGCTGGAAGTCGATGCGCCAGACGTTGTCGGCCTCGCGATGCAGCAGCACGCTTTGCCCCGGATGAAACGGCGGGTCGAACCAGAACCAGCGTTCCGCCGGGAAGGCGGCCTTCATGACGACGTCGGCGATCAGGAAGCGGTCCTGGAACACCTTGCCCTCGATGTCGAGGCCGAGCATGCGGCGCACCGAGCTGCGTGCGCCGTCGGCGACGATCAGCCAGTCGGCGTGCACCTGGTAGCGGCCGTCCTCGGTCTCGACGTCGAGCGCCACACCATCCGTTGCCGGCGTGACGCCGACGACCTTGTTCTTCCAGCGCAGCTCGAGCCCGCCCTGCCCGCTTGCCCGCTGGACCAGATAGTCCTCCAGGTAGTACTGCTGCAGGTTGATCATGCCGGGCCGGTGATGGCCCGCGTCGGACAGCAGCTCGAAGTGGTAGACCTCGCCCTCGCCGTGAAAGGTGCGCCCGATGTTCCACGTCACGCCCTTGTCGATCATGGCCTGGCCGCAGCCCAGGCGGTCGAGCACTTCGAGGGTGCGCTTGGCATAGCACACGCCGCGCGAGCCGACGCTGACGGTGTTGTCATCGTCGAGCAGCAACACCTGCAGCCCGCGCTGCGCGCAATCGATTGCCGCCGTCAGGCCGACCGGCCCGCCGCCGATGACGACGACCTGGTGGCGCGACGCTTCGCCCGACTGCAACTCCGCCGGCTTGCGATAGGGCAGCGTCGAATAGGTGTAGGTGCTGAGCATCGGGGACGTCCGATCAGTGGCCTTCGAGCGAACGCCACATCTCGAGATCGCGCTCGGCGGTCCAGATGCGCGGATCGGGAAACTTCGTTGCCTCGTCGTAGGCGCGGGTGACGTCAAACGGCATGCAATGGTCGAAGATCACCCACTGCCCGTAGCGCGGACGCAGCGCCGCCAGCGTCTCGCGGTAGACGTCGCCGAGCCCCTTGCCCGCCGCCGCGCCCGCCCTCACCTGCTCGAACAGCTCGGAGACGAAGGCGCGGGTGCCCTCCAGCCCCGCCTGCACCTGGGCCGGCGTCTGCAGGGACGCGCCGCGGCCCGGCACGAGCTTCTCGGGCGCGAGGGCCGCGATCGCGTCGAGCGTCGTCGGCCAGTCCTCGAAGTAGGCGTCGCCGGCATACGGCGTGGCGTCGTACTCGACGAGGTCGCCGCTGAACAGGATCTTCTGCTGCGGCAACCAGGCCACCGTGTCGCCCTTGGTGTGGCCGCGGCCGAGCTGCAGCAGCTGCACCTCGAGCTTGCCGAGCCAGATCGTCATCTTGCCGTTGAAGGTCATCGTCGGCCACGTCATGCCCGGCGGCACCGACTCGACCGCATTGAACAGGCGCGGGAAGCGTCCGATCTCGCTCGCCTTGTCCTGCTCGCCACGCTCGACGATCAGGTCGTAGGTGTCCTGGCTGGCGATGATCTGCTGCGCACCGTACGCGCTCGCGCCGAGCACGCGCACCGCGTGATAGTGGCTCAGCACGACGTACTTGATCGGCTTGTCGGTCACCTCGCGGATGCGCCGGACGACGTCGGCCGCCATCACCGGCGTCGCCTGGGTGTCGATCACCATCACCGCGTCGTCGCCGACGATGATGCCGCTGTTCGGGTCGCCCTCGGCGGTGTAGGCGTAGGCGTTGTCGGACAACTTGTCGAAGCTGATCTTCTTCTCGACCAGATCCGCCTGCGAGGCAAAGGCTTTGCTCATCACGATCTCCAGGTGCAAATGCAAACGACGACGACGCCTGCCGCGCGGCGCGGCAGGCGATCTACAGGTCCGATGGTAGCCAATTCATCGGCGGGCACGCGCGATGCGAAGCACAGGCGCGGCGGCGCCCCGCGCGCTCAGGCGGATTCGTCGGCCGACGCCGGCGCCGGCCGACTGACGAGCACCTTGTCGACGCGCTTGCCGTCGAGATCGACGACCTCGAAATGCCATCCGTCCCATTCGACGACATCCGCCGTCTTTGCGAGGCGACCCAGGAGCAGCATGACCATGCCGGCGAGCGTGTTGTAGCGTCCGCGGGCCTCCTGGGGCAGCTCCTTGATGTTGAGCCGGTCCTTGAGCTCGGGCACCGGAATCAGGCCGTCGAACAGCCAGCTGCCGTCGGGGCGCTGCACCGCCCAGGTGTCGACATCGGTCGGGTTGGTGAACTCGCCGGCGATCGCCTCGAGCACGTCGCGCACCGTGATGACGCCCTGCACCTCACCATATTCATCGACGACGAAGACGAGCTGCACGCTCGTCGCCCGGAACTGCTCGAGCAACTCCATGCCCGACAGCGTCTCGGGCACGTATACCGCCTGCTGCAGGTTCTCCGTCAGCGACAGGGCCACGCCGCGCAGCGCCTGCTGCAGGAGGCTCTGGGCCGAGACGATGCCCAGCACGTCGTCGAGCCCGCCCCGGCAGACCGGATAGCGGGAGTGCTCGGATCGCCCGATGACGTCGAGCACGACCTCCTGCGGCGCGGCAACATCGAGCCAGACGATCTCGTTGCGCGGAATCATCATCGAGCCGACTGGCCGGTCGTCGAGGCGAAAGATGTTGCGCAGCATCTGGTGCTCCTGCGCCTCGATCACGCCGGCATCGAGGCCTTCTTCCAGGCTGGCGGCGATCTCCTCTTCGGTCACGATGCGCGCCGGGCCGTGTGCGCCGAGCAGGCGCAAGGTCGCGACCGTGCACCACGACAGGAGCTTGACGAGCGGCCGCGCGATCCACGACAGCCACTCCATCGGCTGCGCCACCCGGCGTGCGATCGCCTCGGGGAACATCTGCCCGAGCCGCTTCGGCACGAGTTCGCCGAAGATGATCGTCAGCACCGTGATCGTGAACACGACGAGCCCGGTCGCGCCGATCGACGCCGCGCGCGCGGTCATCTGAAAGTTGTCGCGCAGCAATGCCGCGACCGGCTCGGAGAACGCGGCCTCGCCGACGACGCCGTTCAGGACCCCGATCGACGTGATGCCGATCTGCACCACCGACAGGAACTTGGTCGGATTCTCGTGCAGCGCGAGGGCCGCCTGCGCCTTGGGGTCGCCACCCTCGATCATTGCCGCGAGCCGCGCCTTGCGGCTTGCCGTGAGCGCCATCTCCGACATGGCGAACAGGCCGTTGAGCAGGATCAGGCAGGCAAGTAGGACCAGGTCCATGCAGCGCGCAATGCAGGCCGCGAGCCGCTGCGCAGTTTCCTTCGAGTGGGGTGGCAGCAGAGCGTAGCAGAATCAGCGCATGAAATTTCTCATCGGCGACGTCCAGGGCTGCTGCGACGCGCTCGACCGCGTGCTGGCCGAGATCGGCTATTCGCCCTCGCGCGATCACTTCTGGCTGCTCGGTGACCTCGTCAACCGTGGCCCGCAGTCGCTCGCGGCCCTGCGACGCATCAAGGCGTTCGAAGGCGCTGCGGACTGCCTGCTCGGCAACCACGACCTGCATCTGCTCGCGGTCGCCGCGGGCGCGCAGCGCCTGCGGCGCCAGGACACCCTGGCCGAGATCCTCGATGCGCCGGACCGCGAAGCCCTGCTCGGCTGGCTGCGCGCACAGCATCTGGCCGCGTTCTCTGACGGCTGGCTGCTCGTGCATGCCGGTGTCGCACCGCAATGGGATGTGCAGGCAACCCTTGCGCGTGCCGCCGAGGTCGAAGCCAAGCTCAGGTCGAGGGGCGCCGGCAAGTTCCTTCGTGTGATGTATGGCGACAAGCCGACGCGCTGGAGCGACGAACTCGAAGGCGAAGAGCGGCTGCGCTTCATCGTCAATGCGCTGACGCGGATGCGCTTTTGCGACAAGCGCGGCCGGCTCGAGTTCGAGACCAAGCAGGGCCGCGACAGCGCGCCGCGCGGCTACATGCCCTGGTTCGAGGTGCCCGGACGCCTGACCGAGGGGACGCCGATCGCATTCGGCCACTGGTCCACACTCGGCCTGATCGATTCGCCCCAGTTGCTGTCGCTCGACACCGGCTGCGTCTGGGGCGGCGCGCTGACCGCGGTGCGCATAGACGGCGGCCGGCGCGAGCTGGTGCAGGTGCGCTGCAAGGCCGCGCGCAGCCCGGGTGCCGCAGCCATCTGTTGAGATAATCGCCCCGAGGGAGACGTGGCCGAGTGGCTTAAGGCAGCAGTCTTGAAAACTGCCGAGGGGGCAACTCCTCCGTGAGTTCGAATCTCACCGTCTCCGCCAGCCTCACGTGCGACGCAAAGCGTGCGGTTGCAACGAGGCAACATTTCACGCCTCGGCGCCTGGGTCAAGGTAGAATATTTTGTCCCCTGTAAACGGACCGGTAGCGCCAAGCGTTGAGAGAGCGCTAATCATCACCGCGGTCGGCTCGTGGCCTAACGCCCGCGAATGACCGGCAGTGAGTCGATGGCAACCGCCCTTAATCAATATCTTTGCAATTGGAGATTCGCATGAAATTCGCTCCTTCCATTTTCACGTTCGCCCTGGTTTCGGCTTTTGCCGTGTCCGTATCGGCTCAATCGCCCACTCGCGCCGAAGTCAAGGAAGAGACGAAGGCCGCCAAGCAGGCGGGCGACATTCCGACGGGCCAGCAGTCGGTGACGAAGCAGGACATGCCCAAGAAGCCCGCCAAGACCGGTGATCGCGCCGCCACGAAGGCGGATGCCGCAGCCGCCAACAAGGCCGGCACCATCGTCGAAGGCCAGCAGTCGACCGCGAAGCAGGACATGCCCACCAAGCCCGCCAAGACCGGTAACCGCGCCGAAGTCAAGGAAGAGACCAAGGCCGCCAACAAGGCCGGCACGATTGTGGAAGGCCAGGAATCGGTGGCCAACCAGGACAAGGGCCCGCCGAAGCAGAAGAAGTAAATCGGGTTGTCTCCGGCCCTCAGCGGCCGGGCCTCACCCGCGAAGGCGGCGTACGGTTTTCCGGCGCCGCCTTTTCATTTGGGCGCGCCGCCCGACCCTGACCCGCGCTACGCCACGCAGGTGCGGTTCTTGCCGGTGCGCTTGGCCTCGTAGAGCGCTTCGTCGGCGCGCTCGAGCGCGGGCTCGATCGCCTCCCCAACGCGGTAGACCGTGACCCCGGCCGAGAACGTGACGAGCACTGTCTTGCGCTCGTGCATGAAAAGCCCGCCCGACAGCGACCGTTGCAGGCGCGTCAGGATCTGCTGCGCTTCGTCGTCCGGCGTCGCCGGCAGCAGCACGACGAACTCCTCGCCACCGTAGCGCGCGACGACGTCGTCCGGGCGCAGCGACTTGGCAACCTGCTCGGCAAGCGCCCGCAGCGCAACATCGCCCGCGCCGTGGCCCAGCTCATCGTTCAAGCGCTTGAAGTTGTCGATGTCGAGCAGCCCGATCGAGAGCGGTGTTGCCTCGCGCTCGGCACGCGCGCGCGCCACCTCGAACGCCTGCAACAGGCCGCGCCGGTTCGCGATGCGCGTCAACTGATCGGTCGTCACCTCGTCCGACAGGCGACGCAATTCGGACTCCAGCGTCGTCACGCGCGCCGCCAGCTCCGATGCGCGGGAATGCTCGGTCTGCAGGCGCTGCTGCGTTTGACCGACGAGTTCCTGCACGCTGCGCGTCTCGTCGAGCATCTCGCCGACGACACCCGTCAGGCCCTCGAGCGACTCGGCGCCGTCGATCGCCTGCGCGTAGCGGCCGATGCTGTCGTGAAAGCTGCCGGTGCGCGCGCCGAGCTCGCCCATCTCCTGCAGCATCTGGTTCATCAGCGACTTGAGCGCATCGCGCGCGCGCCCCCGCTCTTCGCGCAGCTCGCGCTGGCGCACCCGCGTCTGCCGCAGCAGTTCGCTCGCGGACTTGATGCCGCGCGCGTTGATGCCCTCGTCGAGCTTGAGGCGCATTGCCTCGAGCTGACCCTTGGTCCAGCTCTCGTCCTCGACCATGTCGCCGAGCCCTTCCGTCAGCTCGCGGCACAGGCCGCCGAGTTGCTCGACGAGATGGTGGCGGTGCTGCAGCGCGCGATCGATGCCCTGGCTCTGCAGCAGCAAAGCGTCCGCGTGTTCAGGCGTGGCGCCCTGCGCCGCGATCTCGGCCGTCATCGCCGCGAGCGCCGCTGCCTGTTCGTCCGCTCCGGCCGCGGCGAGCGCCTTGTGCAGGCTCGCGCCCAGGCTCGCGACGGCGCGGGCCCAGGTCGACTCGTTCTTGCCCTGTTCAGCGGTCGTTGCAGCCAGGTTCCCCGCCGCAGCCGGCGCCGGCGATGCAGCCTTGTCCGGCGTCGCGGTGGGCCCGGCCGCCTGCACCGTGGCAGCTTGCGCCGGCTCCGCCTCGGGCGGCGCGTGCACGCTGTCGGCGCCATCCTGGTCCCAGCTGCCGAGCAACTGCGTCAGCCGGATCTGAAGCACGCCGGCGTCGCCGTGGCTGCCGTTGAGCACGCGCTGCAGGCTCTCCTTGCGTCGCGCGCTCGTCCACTGCCTGCCGCCGCGCTCGACGCCGCGCACGATGCGTTCGATCAGGTTTGCAAGCGTCGCGCCCTGATCGTTCTCGACGGCAAGCTTGTCCAGCGTGCGCTCGGCCTGCTCCCAGCGCCCATCGAGAATCGCCGCTGCCAACGTGCGGCGCTCCGTCGCCGGCGCCTCGGGGCCCGCCGCGCCGGCGAGGCGCTCGAGCAGGTGCATTCCGCGCTCCGAATGCGCCGCGGGCGCGCTCTGCCCGCCCTCGGCGCGATACGCCTTCGCGTAGTTCTCGGGGGTCGGCTCGAGGCGGGATTCGACCAGGCGCTTGAGCGCGGCCTTGGCCACCTGTGCCGGCTGCAACGCGGCAGCGAGGGTCGAGTTGCGTGTATCCACCGTGACCTCGACGTGTGATTGCCGCCCGGCGCTCAGGCGCGCGGGATGGTGTTGGCGGCGCGCAGGTGCGGCTCGCGCCCCTGCCCATCGGACGCCGCATCGCTCGCCTCGGCGATCCAGGGTGCGTTGCGCGACAGCAGCGTCTGCTCGCGCCACGCCTCGAGCTGATCGGGAGCGAGCGGCCGGCTGAACAGGAAGCCCTGCATGAAGCGGCAGCCGAGGCGATGCAGTTGCTCCATCTGCCGCAGCGTCTCGACCCCTTCGGCGACGACACGAAGCCCGAGCGAGCGCGCGATCGCGATGATCGCGGTCACGATCGCCGAGCTTTGCGGCGTGAGGCCGAGGTTGTGCACGAACGCGCGATCGATCTTGAGCTCGCTGATCGGCATGTTGGTGATGTAGGACAGCGATGAATAGCCGGTGCCGAAATCGTCGATCGAGATCTCGACACCCATCTCGTTGAGCCGGTGCAGCGTCATGTTGACGTTGCCCGAATCCTTCATCAGCCCGGTCTCGGTGATCTCGAGCTGGATCGCATGGTGCGGCACGCCGTGCATGGTGACGGCAGCGTGGATGTGCTCGATCAGGTCGGTGCGCTCGAACAGCCGGTTCGGCAGGTTCACCGCGATCGAATCGGAGAAGCCGAAGCGGTCCTGCCAGACACGCGTCTGGCGCGCCGCCTCGCGGATCGCCCATTCGCTGAGCGGCACGATCAGGCCCGTCTCCTCCGCCAGCGGGATGAAGTCGCCGGGCGGCACGAGCACGCCGTTCCTGTTCCAGCGCATCAGCGCCTCGACGCCGATCATGCGCACGCTGCGCGCATCGACCTTCGGTTGATAGTGCAGCACGAGTTCGTTGCGCTCGATCGCCTTGTGCAGCGCGCTCTCGAGCTCGATCTTGGCGCGCCCCATGCCGGCGAGGTGCGGGCTGTAGAGCGCATGCGTGTTCGGGCCCTGCGCCTTGGCCGCATACATCGCGACATCGGCGCTGCGCATCAGGTCCGCCACCGAGGCGCCGTCGCGCGGGAACAGCGCGATGCCGACGCTCGCGGTGACGAAGCACTCCTGCCCCCCGACGAACATCGGATCCTTCAGCAGTTCGAGGATGCGCGACGCCACGCGTTCGGCGTCGAGTTCGTCGCCGATCTCGGGCAGCAGGGCGACGAACTCGTCGCCGCCGTAGCGCCCCACGCCCTCGAGCGCGCGGTGCGAGCGCGACCCCATCGAGTCGATCGAGACCTCGATCTCCTTGTCCGAGTGGCGCACGCTCGAGCGCAGGCGGCGCCCCACTTCCATCAGCAGTTCGTCGCCGGCAGCATGTCCGAGCGTGTCGTTGATGACCTTGAAGCGGCCGAGGTCGATCAGCAGCACGCCGACCTGGTGGCCGAGGCGACGCGCATGCTCGAGCGCACTCTCGGCACGCAGGTTCAGTTGATGGCGGTTCGGCAGGCCGGTCAGCGTGTCGAAGTTCGCCAGGTGGCGGATCTTGTCCTCGTCGAGCCGGCGGTCCGTCACGTCCTGGACGATGCCGGTGTATCCCGACAGATGGCCGTGCTCGTTGAACTCGGGTTCTGCTTCGAGGTGGATGATGCGCTGCTTGTGGTCGTGCAAGGTCACGGGCACGTCCGTCGCGAGCGCCAGGCTGTGGCGCAGCGCGTCGTGCAGCAGTTCGATCAGGCCCGCGCGCACATCGTCGTTCACGGTGCGCAACATCTGGCGGATGCCGAACTTCGCGTCCGACGGCAGGCCGAGCACACGCAGGCCCTCGACCGAAAAGACCGGCCCGCCGTGGCCGCGGCGCCAGTCGAAGCTGCCCATGCGCGCCAGGTCCTGCGCGCGCGCGAGCTTGGCCTTGCTGCGCTCGAGTTCGATGCGAATGCCGGCCGAGCGCAGCAGGTGGCGCAGGCGCCCGGTGAGCAGGCTCCATTGCGTCGACTTGACGAAGAAGTCCGTTGCGCCCGCCTCGTAGGCGCGGGTGATCGACGCGTCGTCGTCGAGGCCGGTCAGCATCAGCACCGGCAAGGCATCGAAGCCGCTGCGCCCGCGCAGTACGCGGCAAGTCTGGAAGCCGTCCAGCCCGGGCATCAAGGCGTCGAGCACGACGATGTCGGGCACGAAGCTGTCGAGCAGGTCGAGTGCGCCCTCGCCGCTCGTCACCTCGGTCACCTCGAAACCGGCCTCGCGCAGCGCGTGCGAGGTCAGCAGCAGGTTCACATCGTCGTCGTCGACGAGCAGGACCTTGTGTGCCGGTTCGCCCTCGCCCGCCAGAGCTTCTGCCCGTTTCATGGCTGGCTCTCGAGCAAGGGTTTCAGGGCGTCGAGCACGGCGGTGACTTCGGAATTGAATGCGGCGATCGCATCGGGCAAGCCTTCGAACCGGCCTTCGCGGGACATGGACTCGATATCGGCGCACAGACGCGACAACTTGACCGCGCCGATGCTCGCCGAGGATGATTTCAGCGTGTGCGCGACATGCCGGATCGCCGCCATGTCGCGCGCTTCGAGCGCCGTCTTCAACTGCGGCAGCAGGCGCGCCACCGAGGTGCCGAAAGCGCCCGCGACGCGCGACAGCAACTTGCTCTGGCCTTCCGGATCGAGTTCACGCAGCCGTGCGAGCGCCTCGGGATCGAGCACGCCGGCCACGCGCGATGCCACTGAAGCGGCGGGATCGCTCTCACTGGTCATGAATTCTGTCCACTTTCGACATGCTGCATTGTCGGCGAACGAGACGCGACGCGTCACCTGCCGGGCCGAAACCCGAGGGCCCGGGCAGGAGGCGTGGGCGCCGCACCCCCTTCTCGGTGCCAGGCCGTCGGCGCCAAGCCGCTGATCGCCATTCTTCGGCACAACCGCCGAGAACTGAAACCGTGC
Source organism: Rhizobacter sp. (assembly GCA_023954175.1). Lineage (GTDB taxonomy): Bacteria > Pseudomonadota > Gammaproteobacteria > Burkholderiales > Burkholderiaceae_C > CAIKUF01. Next base: position 34,934 of record JAMLIM010000013.1, on the reverse strand, counting down.
ACCGTCCGGATCACTCCGCGCGCGTTGCGCACACGGCCTCGCTTCACGCCTCGGCAACGCATCGCCAAGGGTGTCCTCCGTACAATCTTCGCATGCCCCGTCCCGCCTCGAACCCGGCCGACGTGCCCGGCCGCGTTGCGACGCGGGCCCTCGGCACGGCGTGGGTCGCGGCGCTGATCGCGACAGGGCTCGCCTTCGCGCTGGCGATCCAGGCGCTGCTCGCCGGCAACGCCGCAGCACCGCCGCCTGCCCTGCCCTGGCTGCTCGCGGCCGGCCTCGCGTGCGCGGCAGCGGCGATCGGTTGGACACTCTGGCGCCAGCGCGCGCTCGAGATCGCCCTTCGCGATGCGCGTGCAGCCGAACCCGCGATCGGCGTTGCACCCCCGCCTTCGCCGCAGGCGAAGCCTGCGTTGCCGGATCCGCTGCTCGCGGGCCTGCCGCTGCCGGTGATCATCCTGGAAGCCGCGGGCCGCGAAGTGGGCGCTGTCGTGCAGGCCAACGCGGCGGCGGCACAGTTGTCGAGCCGGACGCCCGCGCAGCTCGAAGGCCTGGCCTGGCCGGACTTGCGAAAGATCCTGCCCGACGGCGCCGGCGACCGCGCGGCGCAGGCGTTCGGTGAAACCGTCGAACCGGTCGACGCCGCGTGGGACGCCCACGCGCAGCGCATCGAGGCCGGCGTGCCGGCACGTGCGCTGTGGGTGCTCAGCCTCACGCCAACGCGCGCGGCAGCGCCTGCGGCGAGCGACCATGAATCCTTCAGCTACACCGTATCGCACGACCTGCGCGCGCCGATCCGGGTCGTCGAGGGTTTCACGAAGATCCTGAAAGAGGACTACGGCCGTCAGCTCGATCGCATCGGCAACGACCACCTCGAGCGCGTGCTCGGCGCCGCCGCGCGCATGAACAGCATGATCGACGCACTGCTCACGCTGTCGCAGCTGTCGTCGCGCCCGCTGGCCCGACAACCCGTGAACCTGTCGCAGCTCGCCGGCTACGTCGCCGACGATCTGCGCCGCCAGGCGCCGGAGCGCGAGATCGACCTGCACATCGAGGACGGCCTGCAGGCGCAGGGCGACCCGACGCTGCTGCGCGTCGTGCTCGAGAACCTGCTCGGCAACGCCTGGAAGTACACCGCCAAGAAGCCCGACGCGCAGATCCGGTTCGAGAGCGCGGTCAACGACGGTGTGCCGGCCTACTGCGTACGCGACAACGGCGCCGGCTTCGACATGCGCTTCGCCGATCGCCTCTTCGGCGTCTTCCAGCGTCTGCACAGCGCGAACGACTTTCAGGGCACCGGGGTCGGCCTGGCGTCGGTGCGCCGCATCGTGCGGCGTCACGGCGGCGAGATCTGGGCCGAGTCCGAGGTGCAGCGCGGCAGCAGCTTCTACTTCACGCTGCCGTCGGGCAACGCCGCGCCGTAGATCTGTTCGGGCGCGCCGAGCGGGTCGCGCGGCGGATCAGCCGCGCGGCGGCCGCGCGAGCAGCTCGAGCGCCTCGATCAACCGCAGCGCATGATCGTCCACGTCGCGCCCATCTTCGCGCGCCTGCGACTGCAGCATCGCGAGTGCGGCACTGCGCGAAAGCGAGTTGCGATGCATCAGCACGCCGACCGCGATGGCGACGGGGGACATCGCCTCGACCGCTGCTTCCGGCGGCGCGCTCGTCGCAGGTCTGGCGCGCAAGGCGGCAAGCGCCGCCTCGACCGCGGGCAGGATCTGCCGCACTTCGAGCGGCTTGACGAGATAGTCCACCGCGCCGAGCTCCTTGACCTTGGCGACGGTCTCGTCGTCTGCGAAGGCCGACAGGAACATGAAGGGCATCTGCAGGAACTTGCGCAGGTAGTCGGCGACGTCGAAGCCGCTCTTGCCTTCCATGCGGATGTCGAGCAGCGCCAGGTCGGGCCGGTGCTCGCGCGCGAGCAGGATCGCATCGTCGCCGTTGTCGGCCTCGATCACCTCGTAGCCGGCCTTGAGCAGCCCGTGCGTCAGCGTCGCCAGCACGAGCCGGTCGTCGTCCACCACGAGTATCTTGCCCTTGTCGCTCACGTCTGCGTCCTGGTTCGCGCGCCCCGCCGGTCGCGGGGCAGCGCCTCGAATTGTGGCCGAAAGCGCCGTCGACGCGAAACAACTCGACACGAAACCTGCACCCTGCACGGTCCGCCGCGCGCCGCGAAGACGGTGGCGATCAGGCCTGTGCCAGCCGGACCACGCCCGGCGGCGTCAACGCGACCGTCGCCAGGACCTGCGACCCCTGCTGCTCGAGCGTGAGCGTCGCGCAGCGCCGCGGCATCAGCGCACGCACGAGCCCGAGGCCGGAGACGCCGCCCGGAATGCGCGCCAGGCTGAAGTCCGCGCTCAACGCGCCGGGGTTCGAGATCGCGATGCTGACGCCCTCTTCGCCGCAGCTCAGCTTGCAATGCACGGCCGGCTCGCTGCCGTCCTCTGCGCGCGAATGCTTGATCGCGTTCGTCAGCAGTTCGTTGATCGTGAGCGCGATCGGGATCGACTCGGCCTCCGGCAACGCCCACGGCCGCGACGCCTCGCCCTCGAAGCCGAAGGCGATGTTGCGCCCGAAGGTGCGCTGCACCGAGCCGGTGATCGCCTCGACGACGCTCTTCAGCAGCAGCGGCCCCGAGCTGCCGACCTGCAGCCCGTAGACCTGCGCAATCGCCTGCACCTGGCCGACGACCTCGGAGATCACCGCCTCGACCTCGGGCTTGCGTTCGGCGATCTGCTGCAGGAGGCCGGCGACGCCCTGCAGGTTGTTCTTGATGCGGTGGTGCACTTCCTTGACCAGCATCTCGCGCTGTGCGATCGCCGCCTCGAGCCGGGCCTGCTGCGCGGCGCGCTGCTCGGTGACGTCGGTCGCGACGAGCAGCAACTGGTCGGGCGCCTGCCCGGGCGGACCGAGCGGCAGGTAGCGCGCGTCCCATTGCCTCGGCCCCTCCGCGCCGGGAAGGGTGTACTCGTGATGCGTGACCTCGCCGGCGGCGAGCGCGCGCGCCATGTGCTCGCGCATCTCGGCCGCCGTCTCGGGCGTGTGCATCTCCTCCGGTGTCCGGCCGACGAGCTCGCCGATCGGCTTGCCGACGATGCTGGCCGCCGTCTGGTTGAGCTGCAGCACGCGCAGCGTAGTGGCGTCGCGCAGCGCGATCGCGAGCGGTGCCATCTCGATCAGGCGCTGCAGCGAGGCCTGCGTCTCCTCGCTGCGCGCCTCGGCCTGTCGGCGCCGCTCGATGTCGAGCAGCGCATAGGTGAGCTGCCGGCCGGTGCGCTCCATGCCGGTCGCGACCACGTTGCCGACGATCCAGAACTCGCGCCCGTCGCGCGCCTTGACACGGCACTCGAAGGTCTCGGCCTGGCCTTCGAACAGATCGTTCAGGTACTGCGTCTGGCGGAACGGGTGATCCGGCTCCGGCGTGGCGACGGTGCTGATCGGCTGGCTGACGAAATCCGCCAGATCGCCGCCGAACATGCGCCGCGCCGAGCGGTTCATCCACTCGATGCCGCGTGAGCCGACGGTGACGATGCCGACGAGCACCGAGTCGAGGATCGCGCGCGTGCGCTCGGCCTGCAGCGCGACCGCCTGCTCGGCGCGATGGCGCGCATCGACATTGACGTAGGAGGCGATCATGCCGCCGGTCGGATCCCCCTCGACGACGAGACGCTTGCTGACCTGCACCCACAGCAGCTGGCCGTCGCGCCGACGCAGCTGGCGCTCGCCGCTCCAGCGACCGCGGCGGCGCATCTGTTCGTCTTCGCGCGACCACAGCCGATTGAACTCGGCGCGGTCCGGGAACAAGGACTGGAACGGAAGATCCAGGATGTCCTGCGCGGGGTAGCCGGTGAGCGTCGCGAAGGCCTCGTTCGCGCGCTGGATCACGCCGTCGCGAACGAAGGCAATGCCGACCTCGGACAGGCTGAACATCAGCTCGCGGTCGCGCGCCAGCGTTTCGAGCTCGCTCTGCTGCGCCTTCAGCCGCGTGATGTCCGACAGCACGGCGATCGCCTCGGTGTCCCCGGCGGGCCCGGTGCTGCGCAGCGAGAGCGCGACCCAGCGCTCGGGCACGCCTTCGGCGGGGTCGGCGTCGACCTTGAATTCCGTCTCGTAGACCGCCCCGCTCGCCAGCGCGCTCACGGTCTCGTCGACGACTTCGCGCAGCTGCGGCCAGCCGGCGAACAGCTCCTCGATCGTCTTGCCGGCGGCGCGCCCGGCCTCGAGGCCGAGCATCGCCTCGAAACGCTGGTTGCAGCGCACCAGCCGGTTGCCGCGCAGATAGGCGATGCCGGTGCTTGCGCTCTCGAGGATCGTCGTCATCTCGTGCAGCAACTGTTCGCTGCGCAGCTGCGTCTGGTGCTGATCGGTGACGTCGAGCGTCACGACCGAGGTCGTGCGCTTGCCCGAGGCGAGCGTCGCCGGCTCGACACGCGTCAGCAGCCAGCGCAGCCCGAGCTCGGGGTGGCGTATCGCGTAGCGCGCCTCGGCGCGCAGCGCATGCCGCAACGCGTGTTGCACCTTCTCGAATTCGGGCAGCGTCGCTTCGACGACGATCTCGCGCCGCACCGATTGCAGTGCCGCGGAGGGCACGCTCTTCGACGCCGGCCGGCCGCTGCCGCCGCCAGCAGCGGCGGCGCCGGCGGCACGATCGCGCAACCAGCCGGTCGATTCCTGAAACGTCGCGAGGCCGACGCCGGCGGTGTCCATCAGGGCGTCGATCTGCATGCGTGCGAGGTCGCGCTCCTCCTCCATGCTGCGGTCTTCGACGATCGCCATGCAGCGCCGGTGGCCGCCCGGCGTCTCGTAGCAGCGCACGACCGACCGCAGCCGGCGCGGCGCGGCGTCGCCCTGCGCCAGCCAGGCCTGGCTCTCGTGTGGGCTGGCGCCCGGCTGCAACGGCGCGAGCGGCCGGCCATCACTGAAGGCGAGCAGTTGCTGCAGGCCGGGCGAAGCCTCGCTCAGCAGCACCGGCACCGCGCCGACGAGGGCGTCGAAGGCGCGATTGGTGCGCACCAGCAGGCCCGAGTCGTCGAACAACACCATCCCGACCGGGCTGAGGTTGAACCAGTCGTCGAGCTCGCGCACCGAGCGGTCGGCACGTTCGCGCGCGACGTGCTCGGCCGTGCAATCCTGCATCGTCACGAGGCTCAGGCTGCGGCCGTCGGCGTCGAGCATCGCGTGACGCGCCTCGCGCCACCAGCGCTCGCGCCCGCTGGCGTCGATCAGGCGCCGATCGAGCAACGCCGATCGATCGCCGGGCGCACCCGCCTCGGGCGCCCGCTCGCGCTGCGCGCGCGCCGCGGCGCGGTCTTCCTCGGGCTGCAGGTCGATCGGATCGACGCCGATCAGCTCGGCGCGCGCGAAGCCGCTGAACTCGACGAAGGCCGGATTGGCATCGAGCAGGCGGCCGTCGGGGCCCAGCAGCACGGCCGGGAACGGCGCGTCCCAGACGAGTCGCAGCAGATCCGACGACGCCGCATGCAGCATCGGTCGCGCGGCCGCAGGCAGGTCGTCTTCGGGCGCCGCTTCGAGGCGCAGCCGCAGCGCCCACTGGCGGGCGTCGATCGGCCGCAGCGCGAGGCTCAGACGGCCGCCGTCGGGCCGCGTGAACGGCTGCTCCTGATCGCCGCCCGCGCGGCCGGCGAGCGCGCCGCGCAGCCAGTGCAGCGCGCGGTCGCCCAGCATCGGCTGCAGCTGGTCGAGCCGCGCGCCGGCGCCGCAGCCGAGCAGGCGCTGCGCAGCGGGGTTGACGAACTGCAGCCGCGCCTGCGCGTCGAGCACCAGCACGGCGTCGGACAGCAGGTCGAGAAACGGCAGCAGCAGCGGCGCGCCGGCGACCGATTCCGGGCGATTCATGAACGTGACGCGTGAGCTCGCATGGGTTGAACGCCGAAGTGTACGCAGCGCGGGGTGCGCCGCCCTTGCGCCGGGCCGGATTCGCGCCGGATTCAGTCGAGCTGCGAGGCCGCGGCCAGTGCCCGGAGCTGGGCCTGGTTGATCTCGCCGACGCCGAGCAGCAGGCTTTCGGCCGCCGCGCGCACGTCGAACAGCGAATCGCCTTCGACCGCGCGCACGAGCACGATGTAGGGGTGGTACGGGCCGGCTTCGTCGAGCAGCGCCTGGGCCACCCGTTCTGGCACCGGGATCGTTTTCAGCAGCTCGGAGAACGGCTGGTTGAACATGCGGTCGAGCAGCGAGAACACGCCGCAGATGAACATCTCGTTGCGCATCTCCTCGTCACCCACCGCGCGGCCGAGTTCTTCCATCAGCAGGCCGCGGCGCACGGCGGCGAACATCACCGGCTTCAGGTTCGGGTCCTGCGTCGCGGTGGCGAGCAGCAGCGCGAGCCAGCGCTTCAACTTGCGATGGCCGAGCATCATGATCGCGTGCGCGAACGACGATATCTCGACCCGCAGGCCGAACGCCGGCGAGTTGATGTAGCGCAGCAGCTTGAAGGCCAGCGTCGGATCGCGCCGCAGCGTCTGCTCCAGGCGGTCGATCGACTCCTCGCGATCGACGCGGTGGATCAGCTCCACGATCACCTGCATGTCGCCCTGCTTCGAGGAACGCGAGGAGCCCTTGGCCTGTTCGGCGAGCACGTCGTCGATTGGCCAGCCGAGCACGGCGGCGGCGCCGCGATTGAAGCTCGCCTCCATCTGCACGATCGTGCGGATGCCCGATTGCGCATACTCGATCGAGCGCGCCGCGGCGTGCGGCGATGCACCGGGCGCTTCGTTGACACGCCGATCTTCGGCGAGATCGACGATCGCATGGCTGAAGCACGGCAGCAGATCGCGCGGCAGGTCCTCGACCGGCCGGCCCTTGAGCAGCAGCGCATTGCCGCGCGCATGCAGCGCAAGCAGCGCGTCGTGCTGCGCCGGGTCGCTCGCCATGAAGGACGGCACCTCGAGCTTGAGATTCGTTTCGCTGTCCGCACGCAGCAGATCGCCGAGCAGGCTCTCGCTCAACACGTTGAGCCAGACCTCACCGCCGCCTGCCGGCCAGACCTGCGCCACCGCGCCGAGCAGCAGGCCGGCGTCGGGCGCGGCGTCCGGCCGCAGCGGGAAGACCGTCAGCCGTGTCGCCTTGACGGCGCGGTTGCGGTCGATGACGGGCGAATAGCACAGCGCCACCTGGCCGAGAATCGATGCGTCGCTCATGTCTTGTCGTCTGCGGTGCGCGCCACGCAGCACGGCGTGCGCGCCGGGTTCATGTCTTGATGTAGTCGAACAGCGACAGCCGCTGCACCGACGCGTAGGTCTGGAGCGCCACCTGGTAGCCGGTCTGGCGCGTCTGGAAGTCCGAGATCGCCGCCGTCAGGTCGAGATCCTCGGCATTCGATCGTTCGATCTGGCCGCTCGTGCGCGCCGCATCGTGGCGCGCACCGGTGTTGTCGATGCGCGTCAGCGCCTCGCCCGCGGCCGAACGCGACAGCGACAGCCGCGCCAGCAGCGCATCGACGTCGCGCAGGCCGGTGCTCGTCGTCTGCGCGATCGCGCCGGGGTTGCGCAGCGGCGTCGCCAGCTCGTTCGCGGCCGCATCGAGCGCATCGAACACGCTGAGCGATGGCGTCGAGGGCTCGATCGCGAACTCGTCGCCGTCGGCCGGCGCGCCACTGACGGCGAACGCCATGCCGTCGATCGCAATCGCCTGCCCGGGCACGTAGGCGACGTCGGTGACCGGTGTCGCAACGCCATCCTTGAGCACGCTGTAGGTCGTCGTGCCACTCGACACCGTGAACTGCAGGCTGTATTTGGCCCCGGTGAGCGCGGTCGGATCCGTCACGCGGCCGGCGTCGATCCAGCCGCTGCCGGCCGCCGTCACGACACGCGTCTCGAAGACACCGTTGCCGCTCGGCGCCGTGAGCCAGGCGGCGTCGCCGTCCATCGTCATCGGCAAGCTCTCGCCGCGCGCCGCATTGATCGCGCCGCGCGTGCCGACGTACTGCACGCCGCCCGGGGCATCGAGGAACGGCGGCGTGGCCGAACCCTGTCCGCCGAACAGATACCCGCCGGCGCCGTCGCCGCGATTGGCCACCGCGAGCAGCTGATCGCGCAGGCCGCGGATCTGCTCCGCCAGCACCTTGCGCTGGCTGTCGTCGTAGGCCGCGTTGCCGCTCGCCACGAGCGCCTCGCGAACCTGCTGCAGCAGGTCACCGGCATCGCCGAGCGCCGCCTCGGTCTGCGTCATCGCATTGCGGCTGGCTTCGACCGAACGCGTGCCCGCGTCGGCGCGGGAAACACTCGCGAGCGCGCGCTCGGCGCGCGCCGCGTTGATCGGATCGTCGCTCGCGCGCATCACGCGCTTGCCCGTCGTCATCCGCAGCTGCGCGTCGCTCAGCTCGAGTTGGCGCTGCGACAGGCGCTCGATCGTCTTGTCGTGGGTGTGGGCGGTGCTCAGGCGGATCATCACTAGCCTCGCGTCATCTGCAGCAAGGTGTCGAACACCGACTGCGCCACCTGCAGCATCTTGGCCGCCGCCTGGTAGCTCTGCTGGTACTGGATCAGGCGCGCCGCTTCCTCGTCCAGGTTGACGCCCGACGTATCGAGCTGGCGCATCTGGGCGTCGCTCGCGACGGCGGCCGACATGCGCGCCGCGCCGTCCGCGCCCTGCACGCGCACACCGACCTCGCCGAGCGTGGACGACCAGGCGTCGGTCACGGTCTCGCCGCCGACGATCGCGGCGTCGCGCAGCCCGAGCATGGCCAGCGCGTTGCCATTGCTCATGCCCGGCACGGCCGTCGGATCGACCGCAATCAGATCGCCGTCGGCCGGTGTGCCAGTGACGGAGAGTTCCCACAGCAGGTTGCCGCCGCCGTCGGTGAAGCCGATCGGCTGGCCGGCCACGAAGGGCTGCGCGGCGCCGTAGGTGCTGCCGCCGTCGTTGCTCATCTGGTAGCTGGTGTCGCCGGTGAAAGGGGCGACGCTGAACTTCACGACCGCGTGCACCGGTGCCGCGATCGGCATCTTCACGTCGAGCGACGCGACGGCCGCGGTGCCGGTGTTCGAAGCCGCGAGCGTCGCCGTCACCGGCGAGGCGGCGGCAATGCCGCGTGGATCGTCGAACACGCGCTGCATGTTGCTCGCCGCGGCGGCGACCGGCTGCAGCCGGAAGCGGTCGCCGGCGACGGCGCTGCCGCTCGCCAGCTGGATGTTCATGCCGTCGATCGTCACGCCAGCGGCGAGCGCGGCGGGCGTGAAGGTCTGCGGCGCGTCCATGCTGCCCAGGCGCGTCAGCGTGTAGTCGCTGCCGTCGAACCGCAGTTCGTAGTCGCTCGCCCGCATTCGTGTGGCGTCGGCCGCGCCGATCGTGACGACCGCGTTGCCGGCGTTGGTCGTCGCCGTCTGCACGCGCGGTGCGCCGACGGCGAACAGGTCCTGCCCTTCGCGGCCGGTCGGCGTGGTGAGGTCGAGGCCGAGATGCTGCTGCGCGTTGACCGCGCCACCGAGCGCCGCCGCCATCTGGCCGACGAGGTTGCGCGCGTCGCGCAGGTCTTCGTTCTGGAAGCGCAGCAGGCCGGCGATCGAGCCACCGGCGACCATGCTGTCGGGCACGAGGCGCGACTTGCCGCCCTCGCTGATGCCGACGTGAACCTGGGTCGAGTCGAAAGGGTCGGCCAGCGCCACGAGGCTGGTCGCTTCGCTGCCGAGCACGAGGCGCTGGCCGCCGCCGATGAACAGGTTGAGCGAACCGTCGCCGGCCGCGATCGTCGTCACCTGCACGTACTTGCCGATGTCGGCCACGGCCTGGTCGCGCTGGTCGAGCAGGTCGTTCGGCGTGTGGCCGGTGGCGACGGCGCTGGCGATCTGCTGGTTCAGCCCGGCCACGGTTTTCGCGAGTGCGTTGACGGCCTTGATCGAGGTCTGCATGTCGGCGCGCACGCCGGCCTGCAGGTTCGAGATCTGGTCGCCCACGGCACGAAACGAGGTTGCCACATCACCGGCGCGTGCCACCGCGACCTGACGCGAGGCCGCATCCTGCGGCCGGCTCGCGACATCGACGAAGGCGTTGAGCAGTTGCCCGCTCTGGTAGCCGAGCCCCGACTCGCCGGTGCCGAACAGCTGCTCCAGGCGCCGCAATTGTTCCAGCCGCGCGCCATCGGCCGAGGCGATCGACTGCGTAAGCGTCGCCTCGCGCGTCAGGAACTCGCTGTGCGCGCGCGTCACCGTCGTCACGTCCACGCCCTTGCCGAAGAAGCCCATGCCGCTGTATTGGCCGGCCGAGGCGGCAAGCTCGACCTGCTGGCGCGAATAGCCCGCCGTGTTCGCGTTGGCGATGTTGTTGCCGGTCGTCTGCAAGGCGGCGTAGCTCGCCGACATGGCACGCGTGCCGATGGACATCAACGCCGAGTTGGACATCGCCGTCAGCCCATTCAGACCGCCATGCGCTGCACGCGCAAGGTGGTGTTGATGACGCGCGCGAGCTTGTCGGCGTAGGCCGGATCGGTCGCGTATCCGGCCGCCTGCAGGCCCTGCGCGAAGCGCTTGGCGTCGCCGCCGGCCTCGAGCACTTTTGCGTAACGGCTGCTTTCGTTCATCAGCCGCGCGTAGTCGCGAAACGAATCGGCCGCGCTCGCGTAGGCCCGGAAGCGCTGCACAGACTTCTTCGCCTGGCCGTCGACGAACTCGGTCGTCGTGACTTCTGCCACCGCGCCCTTCCAGCCGGCGCCGGCCTTGATGCCGAACAAATTGTTTGCGGCGCTGCCGTCGGCGTTCCTGATCTCGCGTTGGCCCCAGCCCGATTCATGCGCCGCCTGCGCGAGCATGAAGGTGGCCGGGATGCCGGTCGCCGCCTCCGCCTCCTGCGCCGCCTCGCGATGGGCCTGCACGAAGGCGACCTGGCGCTGCTGACCGTTGAGCGCGCTGAAGTCGGCCGCACGCGCCGCGCTGCCGACCGGCTTCGAAGCTGCCGCTGGCGCAGCCGTCGCCGGGGTGCCCATCTGGCGCTCGAGCTGACGTGCGATCAGATCGCTGAGGCCGCCGGGCATGCCCGTCATCTGCGTGGCGAACTGGGTGTCGAGCATCTCGCTGCCGAGCTTGGTGCCGGCGTTGTCAAGCATGCCCGAGGCGAGCGTCGCCTGGCGCATGCTCTTCATCAGCTCCTGCATGAAGATGGCCTCGAACTGCCTGGCCGCTTCCTTGACGGCGGCGCGCGGGTCGGTCGCCGCGCGCGCACGCAGCGCGTCGGTGGAGACGACTGCGTTGGGCGTCATCAGATGACCTCGATCTCGGCGTTCAACGCGCCGGACGACTTCATCGCCTGCAGGATCGCCAGCAGATCCTGCGGCGTCGCACCGAGTGAATTGAGCGCCTTGACGACATCGGCGAGCTTGGCGCCGGCCGGCATCTCGATCACCGAACCTGGCTGCGCGCGGATCTGGATGTCCGCCTGCTCGGAGACGACGGTGCGGCCGCGCGCGAACGGCGCGGGCTGGCTCACGATCGGCGTCGAACTGATGACGACAGCCAGGTTGCCGTGCGCCACCGCGCACGCCGCGAGCGTGACGGACTCGTTCATCACGATCGAGCCGGTGCGCCCGTTGAGGATGATCTTGGCCGACGGCGGCGCGAGCTCGAGCTGCAGGTTCTCGACATCGGCCATGAAGGCGACGCGCGCCTCGGCCGATTCCGGCACGCGCACGCGCACGCTGCGCCCGTCGAGCGCCTGGGCGACGCCGTCGCCCATCTTGCGGTTGATGACGCGCGCCACTTCGCGCGCGGTGTTGAAGTCGCTCGCGCTCAGGTCGAGCTGGAGCGAATCGCCCTGCGCGATCGAGGTCGGCACGCTGCGCTCGACCGTGGCACCGTCCGGCACGCGCCCGGCGTTCAGGCTGTTGACCTGCACCTTCGAGCCGCCCGCCGCCGCGCCCGCGCCGCCGACGAGCAGGCTGCCCTGCGCCATCGCGTAGATCTGGCCGTCGGCGCCGCGCAGGGGCGTCGAGATCAGGGTACCGCCGCGCAGCGACTTGGCATTGCCCATCGACGAGACGGTGACGTCGATCGTCTGCCCGGGCCGCGCGAAGGGCGGCAATTGCGCCGTCACCATCACCGTGGCGACGTTCTTGAGCTGCATGTTCACGCCCTGCGGCACGGTGACGCCGTTTTGCTGCAGCAGCGCGATCATGCTCTGCGGCAGGAACGGGACGCCGGTGCTCGAGTCGCCGGTGCCGTCGAGCGCCATCACGAGGCCGTAACCGACGAGCGCGTTGCTGCGCACGCCCTGCACCGTCGCCACCTCCTTGACGCGCATCGCGTGCGACGGCAGCGGCCACCACAGCGCGGCGCTCGCGGCGAGCGCGCCGAGGCTGACGATCCAGCGGATGAAACGATCGGTCGGTTGCATGGGCGAAGGGTCTCTGGGGTGCGCTTCGATTCTGGGCCGCGCTAGAACGGCGCAATGCTCAAAAAGACGCGCGACAACCAGCCAATTCCCTGCGCCTCTGCGGCCTGACCGCGCCCGCGGTGCTCGATGCGCGCATTCGCGATCTGCGCCGACGCGACGATGTTGCCCGGCTGGATCATCAGCGGATCGACCTGCCCCGAGAAGCGCAGCACGTCGACGTTGTTGTTGACGCCGATCTGCTTCTCACCCGCGATCACGAGGTGTCCGTTGGGCAGCACCTCGACGACGCTCGCGTTGATCGAGCCGTTGAAGTTGTTCGCGGTATCGGTGCTGCCCTTGCCGGCGAAGGTGTTCTCGGACGACCCGGCGGCCGACGCGCGGTTGAAGGAGTTGAGCGAGAACATCGGCAGCGCGGTGACCGAGCCTTCCATCTTTCCGCTCTTGTCGACCGAGCTGTTGGACTTCTGGCTCGCGCTCACACGCTCGACGATCAGCACCGTGAGCGTGTCGCCGACCATGCGGGCGCGATAGTCCTCGAACAGCGGGCGGTACTGGCCGGCCTGGTAGATCGCGCCGTTGGCTGCGACCGGCGTCTGGCGCGGCAGGACGCGCACCGCGGTCGGCTGCGCGATGTCGACTGGCGGCGGGCTGTTGAGCGCCTGGCAACCGGACAACACCAGGGCCGCCGCGGCGAACAGCGCGGCACGCGAAAGAGATGAGCAAGACGAAACGGAAAATCGCATGGCGCGGTCTCAGAGCTGGCCGAGCTTTTGCAGCATCTGGTCGGAAGTCTGGATCGCCTTCGAGTTGAGCTCGTAGGCGCGCTGCGTCTGGATCATCGAGACGAGTTCCTCGACCACGTTGACGTTGGACGTCTCGACGAAGCCCTGTTGCAATGCGCCCAGCCCGTTGAGCCCGGGCGCGCCGGCGCTCGGCGTGCCCGAGGCCGAGGTTTCGGTGAAGATGTTCTGCCCCTTCGGCTCCAGGCCGGCCGGATTGACGAAGCTTGCAAGCTGGATCTGGCCGAGGCTTTGCGGCGCCGTCTGGCCCGACAGCATCGCCGTCACGGTGCCATCCGGCGCGATCGTCACGCCCTGCGCGCCGACCGGGATCGTGATGCCGGGCTGCACCGCGTAGCCGTTGTTCGTCACCAGCACGCCCTGCGCATCGACCTGCAGCGACCCATCGCGCGTGTAGCCGACCGTGCCGTCGGGCATCTGCACCTGGAAGAAGCCGTTGCCGCGCACCGCGACGTCGAGCGCGTTGCCGCTTTGCTGCAGGTTGCCCTGCGAGAAATTGCGCGCGGTCGCGACGGCGCGCGTGCCCAGGCCCACCTGCAGCCCGGTCGGCAGCGTCGTCTGCTCCGAGCTGTTGGCGCCGACCTGGCGCAGGTTCTGGTACATCAGGTCCTCGAACACCGCGTGCGACTTCTTGTAGCCGTTGGTCGACGCGTTGGCGAGGTTGTTCGAGATGGTGTCCAGCTGGGTCTGCTGGGCCTCCATGCCGGTCTTCGAAATCCACAGCGAACGCATCATCACGCTTCTCCTTGTGCGCCCGCGGGCGCGGGGAATCAGGGGCTCAGCAGTTGCGAGGCCGCCTTCTCGTCGGCCTCGGCGGTCTGCATCAGCTTCATCTGCGCCTCGAACTGGCGCGCGGCGGCGATCATCGCCACCATGTTCTCGACCGGGCTCACGTTCGAGCCTTCGAGCGCGCCGTCCTGCACGCGGGCCAGCGGGTCGGCATCGAGCGGGTCGCCGCCGATGCCGCGAAAGAGGCCGTCGGCGCCGCGCAGCAGCGGCGTCTCGGGCGTGACGAGCTTCAACTTGCCGACCACGCTCGACGTGCCGTTGGGCAGCCGCGCGCTGATCGAGCCGTCCGTCGCCACGCTCGCCTCGCTGTTGGGCGGCAGCTGGATCGGGCCGCCGTCGCTCAGCACCTGCAGGCCGCTGCGCGTGACGAGCGTACCGTCCGCGCTGAGGTCGAGCGAGCCGGCGCGCGTGTAGGCCTCGGTGCCGTCGAGCGCCTGCACCGCGAGCCAGCTGTCGCCCTTGACGGCGACGTCGAGGTTGCGCCCCGTCGCCGCGATCGGCCCCGGTGTGTCGCTGTGGCCGATCGTCGTCTCGAGCGAGAACACGCGCGTGCTCGCGCCGCTGCCCAGCACGGGCACCGAGCGAAACGCCTGCATCTCGGCGCGAAAGCCGGTGGTCGAGGCGTTTGCCAGGTTGTTGGCGAGCGACTCCTGGCGCTGCATCGCCGCCTTGGCGCCGCTCATCGACAGATAGATCATGCGGTCCATGCGATCGCCCCTTCTTCGTCCGGACGCGTCGCGCCGCGCGCTGCATCGCGCGCGAGCCAAACGGCGTCGGCGAAAGCGTTCATCAGCGCAGGTTGACCAGCGTCTGCAGCACCTGGTCCTGCGTCTTGATCGTCTGTGCGTTGGCCTGATACAGGCGCTGCGCGGTGATCATGTTGACGAGCTCACCGGTCAGGTCGACGTTGCTTTCCTCGAGCGCCCCGGACTGCAGGACGCCCAGGTTGCCGTCCGCCGGCACCCCGAGGACCGGCGTGCCGGAGCTGTAGCTGCGCGCCCAGGCATTGCCGCCGAGCGGCTGCAGGCCCTGCGGATTGCGAAAGTTCGCAAGCTCCAGCTGGCCCGCTGGCCGCGACTGGCCGTTCGAGTAGCGCGCCAGCAGCACGCCGTCGTCCTCGACGTTGACGCCGGTCAGCGTGCCGGCCGCAAAGCCGTCCTGCGACAGGCTCGTGACGCCAAACTGCGAGCCGTACTGCGACGCGCCACCCAGGTGCAGCCCGATGCCGCTGATCGGCACCGTCTCGGCGCCGACCGAGTTGGTCGTCACAGGAATGTCGATCGAGACGGCGCCGACCGGCGAGATCGGTGTGCCGCCGTCGACCGGGAACTGGATCGTCGTCACCGGCTGCGGCACCGGCGGCGTGCCGCCGTTGTCGAGGATCGACGTGCCGTTGGCCGCAACGTAGACGTTCCAGCTGTCGGTGCCGGCCTTCTGGAAGTAGTAGGTCAGCGCGACATCCTGCCCCTTGGCGTCGTAGATCGTCATCGAGGTCGCGTTGTTGTAGGTCGTCGCATCGCCGAAGTCGATCTGCGGGCCCGACGGCGGCAGCGTCACGGCGGCGCGTGCGTCGAGGTTCATCTCGACATCGATGCGCGACGTGGCGTTCGGGTTGATGCCGGCCGTCGGCAGCTGGATCGGCGACGCCTGCCCCGGCTGCACGACGCCTTGCGCGTTGGCCGGGTAGCCCATCAGCTTTTGCAGCTGGTTGTTGACGACGTAGCCGTCCTTGTCGAGCTTGAACTGGCCGTTGCGCGTGTAGAGCACCTGGTTGCTCGTGTCGCGCACCTGGAAGAAGCCGGCGCCATTGATCGCCAGGTCCATCGGGTTGCCGGTGCTCGTGATGCTGCCCTGCGTGAACTGCTGCGACACCGCGCCGACGCTCACGCCGATGCCGGCGCCGGTCGAGCCCGCGCCGTTCATCGCCGTCGCGTACATGTCGGCGAACTCGGCGCGCGAGGACTTGGCGCCGATCGTGTTGGCGTTGGCCACGTTGTTGCCGATGACCTCGAGGTTCTTGCTCGATGCGTTCAGACCGGAGAGACCTTGCTGGAAGCTCATGGGGAATCCTTTTCGGGTTGAAGGACTGAATCAGTGACAGGGGATCAGTTGAAGGACTTGACGTTCGCGTAGGGCACGCTGCCGCTGCGTGCGAGTTCGAGCACCAGCGCGTCGCCACCCATGCTCACGGCGGCGACGCGGTCGCGCATCAGCGGCGTCACGCTGCGCTCGAGCGCGCCGCTCTTGGCGACGACGCGGAACTTGAGCCCGCTGCTGTCGTCGGCGGTGCCGGACGGCCAGGCAAAGCTGTGCAGGCCGCTGGATTGCGCGCCGAGGTTGATCGTGTCGGCCACCTGCCCGTTGGCGGCAAGGATCTCGACCTTCACGCTGTCGGCCGGGCCGGAGAGATCGAAGCCGCCCTGGCCGAAGCCGTCGGTGATCGCGAGCAGGTTGCCGGGCACGACGACGTCGTGGCCGACGAGTCCCGCGCCCTGCAGCGCCTGCATCTGCACGAACTGGCTGGACAGGCCCTGCACCGTCGTGTTGAGCTTCTCGATGCCGGTCACGGTATTGATCTGCGCCATCTGGCTCGTGACCTGCGCGTTGTCCATCGGGCTGAGCGGGTCCTGGTTCTGCATCTGCGCGACGAGCAGCTTGAGGAAGCGATCGGCGCTGGCGACATCGGCCGATGCGATGGCCGCTGCCGGTTCGACGGCCTTCGAGGCCTGGCTGACGGAGGAGACGGTCATGGCGTGCCTTCGGTTGGGGTGTCGTTAACGGGGCGAGTCAGCGGGATCGGTCAGCGGGGTCGGTCCGCGCGCTCAGGACTGACCCATCTGCAGCGTCTTCTGCAGCAGCGTCTTGGCGGTGTTCATGACGTCGATGTTGTTCTGGTACGAACGCGAGGCCGAGATCATGTTGACCATCTCCTCGACCGCGTTGACGTTGGAGAAGGTCACGTAGCCGTCGGCGTCGGCTTGCGGGTGCTTCGGGTCGTGCACGCGGCGCCCCGGGGTCTGGTCCTCGGTGATCTGCGTCACCTCCACGCCGGCCGAGCCGTCGGGCTGGCCGGCGTTGCCCATCAGCAAGGTCTGGAACACCACCTGGCGCGCCTTGTAGGCCTGGCCGTCGGGGCCGGCCACCGTGTCTGCGTTCGCCAGGTTGCTGGCGACGACGTTGAGGCGCTGCGCCTGCGCGCTGACCGCGCTGCCCGAGACATTGAAGATCGAGAACATCGACATGAGGAGGACTCCTGCTGCTGCGGCGCGGTCTACTGGCCGGTGATCGCGCTCGTCATCGTGCGCACGTGCGAGTTGATGAAACGCAGCGTCGCCTCGTAGCGCAGCGCGTTGTCGGCAAAGCTCGCGCGTTCGCGGTCCATGTCGACCGTGTTGCGGTCGAGATTGCTCTGGCTCTGCGTGGCGTAGACCAGGTCGGCACCCGCACCGGCGCCGGCACCGGCTCCAGTGCCGATGTGGCCCGGCTGCGTCGCTGCCAGCGTGCGCGCGGCGGGCAAGGCGCCGGTCGCGCGTTGCAGGGCCTGCGAGAAGTTCATGTCGCGCGCCACGTAGCCCGGCGTGTCGGCGTTCGCGATGTTGCTCGCGAGCAGCTGCTGGCGCTCCGAGCGCAGCGTCAGCGCCTGGGCCTGGAAGTCGAGCGTGTCGGTGAGGCGGTTGAGCATGTTGCCTGTCCTTGGCTGGCGGCCCCCGCGAGCGGGGCCGGACTTTGCAAAACGGGCCGGGAAGGGGTCCGCGTCAGGTCATTGTTGGCCGGCACCGCGGCGAACATAAGCGCGAACAGCGGGCGCAAACGCCGCCAGTTCGCGCCCTTCGCGGTGCTGCCCGCGTCCTAAAGTGGCGGCGTGGCCTACACCCGAATTCCGACTCCCGATCGCTCACATCGCCTGCAGGGTGATCTGCGCATCTTGCTGGCCTGGCTCATCCTCGCGCTCGTCACGCTGGCGCTGATCGCCGTTGCCGGGCCGGCGGGCGCCACGGGCACGACGGCGCCCTCGACGGCGGCCGCGCCTGCCGCCGACGACACCGCGGCGAGCCTCGGCGCCGCCATCTCGCAACAGGTGCGCCAGTTCGCGCTCGAAGGCGGCGCCCTGCCCGGCATGCGGCTCGAAGTCGAGGTCGGCAAGCTTGACCCGCGCCTGCGGCTCGCGCATTGCGATCGCATCGAACCCTATCTGCCGACCGGCGCGCGCCTGTGGGGCCGCACCCGCATCGGCCTGCGCTGCACGCAGGGCGTGACGCCCTGGAACGTCTACCTGCCGCTGACCGTCAACGTTTTCGGCCCCGGCATCACGAGCGCCGCCGCGCTGCCGGCCGGCGCGGTGCTCACGGCCGCCGATCTGCAAACCGCCGAGGTCAACCTGGCCGAGCGCGGCGCGGCGATCGTCAGGCTCGACGACGCCGTCGGCCGCACGCTCGCGCGCCCGCTGACCCCGGGCCAGAGCGTGCGCGCCACCGACCTGCGCCGACGCCAGTGGTTCGCCGCCGGCGAGACGGTGCAGATCTCCGCCATCGGGCCGGGCTTTCGGGTCAGCTCCGAAGGCCAGGCGCTGGGCCCCGGCCTCGAGGGCCAGGCGGCCCGGGTGCGCACCGAGAGCGGGCGCATCGTCGTCGGCCAGCCGGTCGCCGAACGGCGCATCGAGATCGATTTGTAACGATGGCCGCGTTGCCTTCGAATTCGCACCGCGACGCTAAAGTCGCCGCGAATGCGTCCGATACAGCCTGCATGTTGATGACGCGCACCCTGCGTCACCCCCGAGAGCGGCACTGCTGCCGTCAGGGCATCGACAAGGCTCGGGCGACACGAAGGAGCACGCCATGAAAATAAACAATCCGCTTCCACCCGCGGTCCCCGTGGAACCGGGGCCCGGCGCGCCCTTGACGCGGGCACCCGCCGAAGGCGGCCCGAAAGCGGCACCCGGCCTGGTCGCGTCGCAAGGCGCGAAGGTCGAACTGTCGTCCACCGCCGCGAGCCTGCGCACGAGTGCCGCCCCGGCGGAGCTGGACGCGGCGAAGGTCGAGCGCATCGCGCAAAGCATCGCCGAAGGACGCTTCAAGGTGAACGCCGAGGTGATCGCCGACAAGCTGATCGCCAACGCGCAGGAATTGCTGGGCAAGGTCCAACGCTGACGGCGGGCACTTCATGTCCGCATCCCCTCCCCCTTCCCCGGCCCTGACGCCGCAGGACGAACTCGAAGTCACGCTGGCCGCCGTCGAGGCACGCCTCACCGCGCTCGGTGTCGCGCTGCTCGAAAGCAATGCGCCCGAGATCGACGCCCAGGCGAGCGAACTGCATCGCGCGCTTGCGCGTGCGGTCGAACACTTCTCACATGCCGCACGCAACGGCGCGCTGCCCGCCCCGCTGCGCGAGCGGCTGATGCGCGCGAGCAGCCAGGTCGCCGCGCAGCGCGAGTCCTTCGCCCGCGCCACCGCCGCCCTCGACCGCGCGATCGACGTGCTGATGCCGAGCGAAGCGCCCGCGCTCTACTCGGCGCAAGGCGCGGCCGAGCGCAACCGGCGCGGCGGCAGCCTGCAGGCCTGAGCGGCCAGGTTGCTGCGGCCGCGCGGTGCGCGGCGCCCGGGCGGCTTGCCCGTTGCGACTTCACGTTCATCGACTCGATGCGTGCGAGCGGTGCGGTCTGCGCGTTGCTGTCAGTCGCTGGCGGGAGCCGAATTCACGCGTACGGCCACATTTCCTGCCGCTGACCATCGGCTGCTTCCTGGAACCCCAATCGCGCCGGGCCCGGTTTCACTGGAGGAAGCTGAGTCGCAAGCTCAATACATCGAGTTGCCGCTCTTCGTCTCGGGCGGCACGATCTGGATGGCGTCCCAATGCTCGACGATCTTGCCGTCGGCGTCGAAGCGAAAGAAGTCCATCGTCACGTATTCGTCGCCACCCGGCCAGGTCTGGTGCGTGTGCAGCGCGACCAGATCGCCCTCGGCCACCGCACGCACGAACTCGAGCGTCTTGCCAGGGTAGTCCTTCGCCATCTCGGTGAAGTAGTCAATGAAGGCCTGCTTGCCTTCCGCCACCATCGGGTTGTGCTGGATGTAGTCGGCGCCGACGTAGCGCGCAACCGCCTGGGTCGGGTCGCCCAGGTAGGCCGTGCGATAGAAGTCGATGGCGTTGCGTTTGTTGGCATCCGGGTCGTTCTTCATCTCGGCCTCCTCAGAACCCTTCGAGCACGATCTTGCCGCGCGCCGTGCCGCTTTCGATCTGCGCGTGCACCCTGCGCAATGTCGCGGCGTCGATCTTGCCGGCGATTTCTGTGGCGGTGGAGCGGATGCGCCCGGCATCGACCAGCGCCGCCACTTCGTTCAAGAGCTGCCCCTGCCGCGCCATGTCCGGCGTGCCGAACATCGAGCGCGTGAACATCAGCTCCCAGTGCAGCGAGACGGACTTGAGCTTGAGCGGCAAGGCGCTGAGCTCCGCCGGATCGTCAATCAGGCCAAAGCGCCCCTGCGGCGCGATCAGCTCGACGACGTCGGCGTAGTGCGTAGCGGTCTGGGTGGTCGAGAACACGAAGCCGGGCGCGCCCAGGCCCAGCGCCTGCACCTGCGGCGCCAGCGGTTGGCGGTGGTCGATCACATGATGGGCGCCGCACTCGCGCACCCAGGCCTGGGTCTCGGGCCGCGACGCTGAAGCGATCACGGTCAGGTCGGTCAGCGCGCGCAGCAGCTGGATCGCGATCGAGCCGACGCCACCGGCGCCGCCAATCACGAGAATGGCCTGGCCGCCCTGTGCCGTCGCTCGCTTGACGTCAAGCCGGTCGAAAAGCATCTCCCAGGCGGTGATCGCCGTCAGCGGCAGCGCCGCGGCCTCGGCGTCGCTCAGCGTCGCGGGCTTGCGGCCAACGATGCGCTCGTCGACGAGGTGGTATTCACTGTTGGTGCCGGGCCTGGTGATGGAGCCGGCATAGAAGACGGCGTCGCCGGCCTTGAAGGCGTTCGCCTCGGGTCCGACGCCTTCGACCACGCCCGAGGCGTCGAAGCCGAGGACGCCCCAGGCGCCCGCCTCCGGCGCCTTGCGCACGCGCAGCTTGGCGTCCACCGGGTTGACCGAGACGGCGTGGACCTGGACGAGCAGGTCGCGGCCGCTGGCCTGGGGTTTGTCGAGGGTGATGTCCTGCAGGGCATCCTCGCGATCGATGGCGCCCGTGGTCTTGTAGGCAACGGCTTTCATGAGCGGTCTTCTCCTGGTTCGAGTCGTGTGCTGTCGGTTGTTCGGGCGCGGTCGCGCAGCAGGGCCTCGATCGATGGTGCGACCCGGGGCGACTTGCGCGGGCCGAGCGCAACAGCTCGGGGCTGAGCGAACCGGCCCGCATCGTCGTCGAGGCGTTTCGCTGCAGCGTACGCGAACGCCGCCGGCAGCGCGGCGCGGGCCACGATCTTGGCGCCGATGCCGATGTTGCCACCCGCCGCGCCGAAGGCCTGCTTCACCATCTTGCCGGTCCGGCCGGCGATCTCGGGGCTTGCCGGTATCGCTCAAAGCGCCTATACCCGTCGTCGAAGGGTTCTCGTTGCAAAACCGCGGTAGACGGAAGGGAAGACTGGATGAATGATTCGACGAGCACGATCAGGCCGGCCACGTGCGACACCCGTGCCGCGATCAGGGCGCAATACGAGGCCGACGAGGCCGAGGTGGTGCGGCAGCTGGCGGATCGCCTGGCGCTGTCGCCCGACCGGCGCCAGGCGGTGACGGCCGAGGCCGCACGCCTGATTCAGCGCGTCAGGGACGACACCGATCCGACGACGATGGAGGCCTTCCTCGACGAGTACGGTCTGTCGACCGACGAGGGCGTGGGGCTCATGTGCCTGGCCGAGGCGCTGCTGCGCGTGCCCGACGCCGAGACGATCGACGACCTGATCGAAGACAAGATCGCACCGTCCGACTGGAGCGCGCACCTCGGGCAATCGTTCTCGCCCCTCGTCAACGCATCGACCTGGGCGCTGATGCTGACGGGGCGCATTCTTGGCGATCCGTCGCGGCCCGCCGCCGGCGCGCGCCGGCTGATCAAGCGGCTGGGCGAGCCGGTCGTTCGCACCGCGGTCGCTCAGGCGATGAAGATCATGGGGCAGCAGTTCGTGCTCGGCCAGACCATCGAGGAGGGCATCCGGCGGGCCGACAAGCTGCGTGCGAAGGGCTACACCTACTCGTACGACATGCTGGGCGAAGGCGCGCGCTCGGACGCGGACGCGCAGGGTTACTTCGACAGCTATGCCCACGCCATCCGCGAGATCGCGAAGATCGCCAAGGGGGACGTGCGTGAGAACTCCGGCATCTCGGTCAAGCTCTCGGCGCTGTCGCCGCGCTATCTGAGCACGCACCGTGGCTCGATCGAGCAACAGGTGATTCCGCGCTGCCTGGAGCTTGCGCAGATGGCGGCGAAGGCGAAGGTCGGCTTCAACATCGACGCCGAGGAGCAGGACCGGCTCGACGTCTCGCTCGACGTGGTCGATGCCGTGCTGGCCGACGAGAGCCTGGCGGGCTGGGACGGTTTCGGCGTCGTCGTGCAGGCCTATGGCAAGCGGGCGCCCCTGGTGCTGGAGCACCTCTACGCGCTGGCCAAGCGCCTGGACCGCAGGATCATGGTCCGCCTCGTCAAGGGCGCCTACTGGGACACGGAGATCAAGCTCTCGCAGGAGCTTGGCGCGGCGTCGTTCCCGGTTTTCACCCGCAAGGTCAACACCGACGTGTCCTACATGTCCTGCGCGAAGATGCTGCTGGAGATGCGCGACCGCATCTATCCGCAGTTCGCGACCCACAACGCCCACACCTGCGCCGCCGTGCTCGAGATGGCCGGCAGCGCGCGTGACAGCTTCGAGTTCCAGCGCCTGCACGGCATGGGCGAGTCGCTGCACGAAATCGTCCGCACCCAGGCCGGCACGCGCTGCCGCATCTACGCCCCCTGCGGGCCGCACAAGGATCTGCTGGCCTACCTGGTGCGGCGCCTGCTGGAGAACGGCGCCAACTCGAGCTTCGTGAACCAGATCGTCAACGAGGAGATCGCGCCCGAGGCGATCGCCGCCGACCCGGTGGACCGCGCCCTGGCGAACGATCCGATCCAGAACCCCGGCATCTGCCTGCCGCGCGATCTGTTCAAGCCCGGACGCGAGAACTCCAGGGGGTGCCGGATCGAGGAGCCGGCGACCGCGCTGCCGCTGATCGAGGCGCGCAACCGCTTCGCCGACACGCAATGGACCGCGCGGCCGGTCCTCGCCGGCGACACGCCGCCGCAGGGGCCGGCGAAGGACGTGACATCGCCGGCCGACGGCAGCGTCGTCGGCCGGGTTCACGAAGCGACCGCGGACGAAGTGGCCCGCGCGCTCGATGCCGCGCAAGCGGGCTTCGAGGCGTGGTCGCAGGTTCCGGTCGCGACCCGCGCGGCGACCTTGCGCCGCATCGCCGATCTCTACGAGGCGAACATGGCCGAGTTCTGCGCCATCGCCACCCGCGAGGCGGGCAAGATCCTGGTCGACGGCGTGGCCGAGGTGCGCGAGGCGGTGGACTTCCTGCGCTACTACGCGAGCGAGGCCGAGCGGCTGGACGCCGAGGACCCCGCCGATGCGCGCGGCATCTTCGTCTGCATCAGCCCCTGGAACTTCCCGCTCGCGATCTTCACCGGCCAGATCGCCGCCGCGCTCGCGGCGGGCAACGCCGTCCTGGCCAAACCCGCCGAGCAGACGGCGATCATCGCAACGCGGGCCGCCGAGCTGTTTCGCGAGGCGGGCGTGCCGGCGGCGGCGTTCCAGTTGCTGCCGGGCGATGGCCCGACCGTGGGCGGGCCGCTCACCGCGGACCCGCGCATCGCCGGCGTGTGCTTCACCGGCTCGACCGAGACGGCGCAACGCATCCACCAGGCGCTCGCCGCGCATGCACCCGCCAGCGCCGTGCTGATCGCCGAGACCGGCGGCCTGAACGCGATGATCGTGGATTCCACCGCGCTGCCCGAGCAGGCGGTGGACGACATCGTCGCCGCGTCCTTCCAGTCGGCGGGCCAGCGCTGCTCGGCGCTGCGCATGCTGTATGTGCAGGAGGACACCCGGGACCGGGTGGTCGACATGCTCAAGGGCGCGATGGACACGCTGGTGACGGGCGACCCCTGGTCGATAGACACCGATGTCGCGCCGGTGATCGATGCCGAGGCGCGGGCCGACATCACCGCCTACGTCGACGCACAGGAGAAGAAGGGCCGGCTGCTCAAGCGGCTCGCCGCGCCGGTCCGGGGCCACTTCGTCGGCGCCGCGCTGATTCAAGTCGACGGCATTCAGGACCTGGAGCGCGAGGTCTTCGGCCCGGTGCTGCACATCGCGTCCTTCAAGGCCAAGGACATCGACAAGGTGGTCGACGCGATCAACGACCGCGGCTTCGGCCTCACCTTTGGCCTGCACACCCGGATCGACGACCGCGTGCAGCGCATCGTCGAGCGCATCCGCGTCGGCAACGTCTACGTCAACCGCAACCAGATCGGCGCCATCGTCGGCAGCCAGCCGTTCGGCGGCGAAGGGTTGTCGGGCACCGGGCCCAAGGCCGGCGGGCCGAACTACCTCAACCGGTTCCGGCGCACCGAGGAAGCGTCGGTGCATACCGCGCCCGAAGGCGATGCGGTCGCGGCGGCTCGGGTCGAGGCGGCGTTCGCGGCACTCGACGCGACCGCCTGGTCGGCACGAGGTGACCGGATCCAGGTGCTGCGCCGGGCGCTCGACGGCAAGGGGACTTCGGTGCGCCGGGCCGTCAACGCGGCGGCGAGCTTCGACAGCGGGCCGTTCCGGCTGCCCGGCCCGACCGGTGAGTCGAACCGGATGACGATGGTGCCGAAGGGAGCGGTGCTGTGTCTGGGACCGGAGATCGAGACCGCGCTGGCCCAGGCCGCGCAGGCGCTCGCCGCCGGCTGTGCGGCGCTGGTCGTCGCCCCGGGTGCCGCCACAGCGGTTGCGCCGCTCGCCAAGGCCGGCGCGCCGGTCGCCGGCATCGACGGCGCCGTGCCCGCCGCCGAACTGACCAAGGCACGGGGTTTCGTCGCCGTGGCCGCGGCGGGCGATTCCGCCTGGACGCGCGCCCTCAGGCAGGCGCTGGCCGGCCGCGAGGGCCGCATCGTGCTGCTCGAGACCGAGCTGATCTGCCCCGATCGTTACTACATCGAGCGGCACGTCTGCATCGATACCACCGCCGCTGGCGGCAACACCAGCCTTCTGGCCGCGGAGGCCTAGCCGCCGACGCCAGGAAGGGCAACAGGAGAGAAACATGCAAACAGGCGTCTGGATCAGTCTGACCCTCTACTTCGTCGCGATGCTGGGCATCGGCTATTACGCGTACAAGAAATCGACGGCGAACTCGGAGGAATACATGCTGGGCGGACGCGACCTGCCGCCCGCGGTCGCGGCGCTGTCGGCGGGTGCATCCGACATGTCGGGCTGGCTGCTGCTCGGCCTGCCCGGCGCGCTCTACGTGGCCGGCCTCGTCGAGGCCTGGATCGGGGTCGGGCTCTTCATCGGCGCATTGGTCAACTGGATCGTCGTCGCGCCACGCCTGCGCGAGCAGACCGAGCGCTACGACAACGCGTTGACGATCCCCGAGTTCCTCGCCAACCGGTTCCCGACGCAGGCCTCGGCGCTGCGCACGGTGTCGGCGGTCATCATCGTCGTCTTCTTCGCGGTCTACACCGCGTCCGGCCTCGTGGCGGGCGGCAAGCTCTTCGCGACGGCGTTCGACGGCGGCTACCAGACCGGCGTCTGGCTGACGCTGGGCATCGTGCTCGCCTACACGGTGGTCGGGGGCTTTCTCGCGGTCTGCCTGACCGACTTCGTGCAGGGCTGCATCATGATGCTGGCGCTGATCATCATGCCGGCCGTCGTGCTCTATGCGGGCGATGGCGGCGGTTTCGCGCAGGCGGGCCAGACCCTTTCGAACCTGCCGGGTTTCACGCTGTCCTGGTGGAGCGACAGCATGACGCTCGTCGGCTGGCTGTCGCTGATGGCATGGGGGCTCGGCTACTTCGGCCAGCCGCACATCATCGTGCGCTTCATGGCGGTCAGGAGCGTTCGGGAGGTGGCGACCGCGCGCAACATCGCGATGGGCTGGATGGCCATCTCGCTGATCGGAGCGATCGGCGTGGGCATCCTCGGCCGCGCCTACGTCGAGCGCAGCGGCATCGTCCTCGAGGACCCGGAGACGATCTTCATCCTGCTCGCCGAGACCCTGTTCCCCGCGCTGATCACCGGCTTCCTCTTCGCCGCGCTGCTGGCGGCGGTCATGTCGACCGTATCGAGCCAGTTGCTGGTGTCCTCCTCGTCTCTGGCAGAGGACATCTACAAGCTCTTCTTCAACAAGAAGGCGAGTGACAAGACGATCGTGAACGTCGGGCGCATTGCGGTCGTGGCGGTGGGCGCGGTGGCGGCCGTCATCGCGGGCGATCCGGACAGCAAGGTGCTGGGCCTGGTTTCCAATGCCTGGGCCGGTTTCGGCGCGGCATTCGGCCCGTTGATGATCCTGTCCCTGACCTGGCAGCGCATGACCGGGGTCGGCGCGGTCGCCGGCCTCGTCACTGGCGCGGTGACCGTCATCGCCTGGATCTCCCTCGGCTGGAACGCGAGCTTCCTCGGCGGCCCGGGCGTCTACGAGATCATCCCGGGCTTCATTCTGTCGATGATTGCGATCGTCGTCGTCAGCCTCGCCACAGAAGCCAGAGGCGAGTTCCGCGCGGCCGTTGCCCATTGACGATCGACCACTCGGCCCTGTGCGGGCGTGGCCGATGGCGCGCTGATGCCCTTCGGTCGCAGGGAAGGTGTGTGAGGCGGGCGGCCAACGAGGTTGGCGACCGGCTTCGAAAGCGTATCCAGAGTGGGATCCGTGCGGTAGAGCTCGGCGCAACGCCCGCGCCGGCGCGATGGCCCGCTGCGCGGATCCTTGCCGATTGCCTGGATCACGATGATCAGGTCGTCGCGCTGATGGCCGCGCGATTGCCTTTGCATCGAGCGGCCGCGGATGAGCTGTCCGCGAGTGCGACGGGTGAGCGCGCCTTGAACGGACGTGACACCACATCCCTTGAATTGCGCGCCATCGGCGCGGCGCGTGCGCGCCTGGGTGGCCGAGGTTGTCGGGCAATTGGCGCTCGAGCTGCAACTGCCCTGGCGCGACGGCATCACCAAAGCTGCCGTTGCGATTCCAGCGTATTCACGGGTCCGGCAGGCACCGTTGGAGAACGCGGCCGGCTCGGACTGAGGTCAGCGTTTGCGGCCGCGGGTCCTGGCAAGCGAGGACGACGGTGACCGCTCAGCGACCCCAAACAGCTTGCCGAACAGTTCCATCACGCGTTTGGCTCGGCGGCGAACTTCGCTGTCCGCAGGCTCGGGCATGACGCCAATCACCCGGCGCACCTGCAAGTCGCCAATCAGCAGATTGAAGTAGACCGCCGCCGCCTCCTTCGGATCCACTGACGCGACCAGACCCTTGCGCTGTGCCTGGGCGATGACGTTCGATACGAGCGGCGCAATCGTTTCACGACCGAATGCAGCGATCGCCGCCCCAAGCGTGCCGGTATCGTGCACATCGCCGGCGGCAGCTCGATTCAGCACGATCGCCTTGTCGCTGGTGACGACCTTCAGCAGCACCGGCCCCAACCGCTCGAGCGTCTGCATTGGATCGCCGCCGCGCTCGAGCGCGCGCTGCAACAACTCCCGGGCTTCGGCGGCGTTGGCCTGGACCAACGAGCCGAACAGCGCCTGCTTGTTGTCATACAGGTTGTAGAGCGTTTCGTTGGACGCCGAGGCGCGCTTGGCGATTGCCAGCATCGATGCGGCCTTGTAGCCGGACGCCGCGAGCACTTCGTACGCAGCGGCCTCGATGCGCGCCTTGCGCTCGGCGGCCCCGGAGTCGGCCGCTCCATCCGACGATGCGCGCGTTGCGGCGCCGGACACTTCAGCCAATGCCTTTTGTCCGGCGACGCGCGCCGTGAACGCAGGCATCAATGCTCCCGCATTGGCATGGCGCGGCCTGCATACGCGCCGGAACCGGTGTCGCCGCCGGAGACCGTGCGGGTGCGCCGGTACAGCGCCCAGCCGAGCGCGACGATGGAGATCTGCGCGAGCACGACGGCCGGCCAAATCTGCGCGAAAGCCGGATCGAACCACTTCTGCGGCCCGAACGAAACCAGAGCGAACAACGCGGCGACGCCGCTGGCGGCGCGACCCTCACGGGTCCGCGCGGCACCCAGCACGAGTGCGGCAACTGGCAACGCGATCGCGGCGCCCAAGAACGGCCCGAGCGCGAACGGCGCCACCACCAGCGGGGGATGCGGCGGTGTGGAACTGAACAGCGCACCGAGCATGGTCGTCTGCAGCACGATGAGAACTGCAAGTGCCGCGCCAGCGGTGCGCTCGAGGGATGAATCTGTTCGGTGTTGCATGTCGATCTCCAAGCGTAAAGTGTTGTACGATTCAGGCTACACGGTACAGGTGTGTACGGCCTGTGTCAACCTGTCGACCGATGCGGGCTGGCGGCGACGGCTGCACCCGGCCGGATGCGGTCCGGACCTTCAGGACGGCGCTTCGCGCCCTTCGACAAGCCGTTCGGATCGCACGAAAGACCTCACCACGGGACCTCCTTCCATGTTCACTGTCGAGTTCTTGCTGACCTCCCTGGTGGTGGTGCTGATCCCGGGCACTGGCGTCGTCTTCACGGTGTCCACGGGTCTGGCGCGGGGGCGCCGTGCCAGCTCCTTTGCGGCCCTTGGTTGCACGCTTGGCATCGTGCCGCATCTGCTGGCAACAATCCTGGGTTTGGCGGCCGTGATGCACACCAGTGCGCTTGCGTTCGAGTTGCTCAGGTACGCAGGCGTCGCCTATCTCTTCTATCTCGCACTTGCCACCTGGCGCGATCGAAGTGCATTTGCCGTCCAGCCATTGCAAGGCCAGGGAGGCGCTGTCGGCCTGGTTGTCAAGGCGCTCCTCCTGAACATCCTCAACCCGAAGCTCACCATCTTCTTTCTGGCTTTCCTGCCGCAGTTCGTGCGGCCGGGCTTGGCATCCCCGCTGGCCCAGCTGCTTGGGTTGAGTGCTGCTTTCATGGCCATGACCCTTGTCGTGTTCGTGGCCTATGGACTTCTCGCACATGCCTTTCGCACCGCGGTAATCGATTCGCCCAAGGTACAAGCATGGTTGCGGCGCGGATTTGCTGCAACCTACGCCGCACTCGGCACGCAGCTGGCGCTATCGGGTCGGTGATGTCCAGGCTGTCCGTCAGCCGGGCTTGCCGCTGGTTGGCGGCGCACCGAACGCTCCGGTCGACAGCGAAACGACCGGTTGCGAAGCCGTTGCAGAATGCATGTCACACCGCCCGGACATCAAGGCCATGAATGACCCTCGCAAGCTTCATTCGCGACGAAATCGGCCCATTCAACGCGACCGCTTCAAGACGCACGTCGAGGCCTGGGGCCGCATCATTCCGCGCTGCGGCGCGCATCTGTCGGGGCACTGTCTGCCGCACGAAGGCAGCAACGACGCGACCCGGGGCCTGATCGCATTTGCCTCGTTGGCCGAGCATGAAACCTGTCCCGAGCGCCCGAGGCCGGACGACGGCGGGCGCGCGAAGCGCGCCTTCGCGCAGCGAGAGCGCTTCGGCGTGAAAGAGGAGCGTACATTCACCGATGTCGTCGACGCCATCTTCCGGCGCCCCGCACTCGCTTGCCAGCCGGTCCAAACATCGTGAAGAGCCCCGACCGTGATCGCGTCGCCCCGCATGGCCGCAATTGACACCAGCGTCGCCGACAAGCGACGGTCGTTCCGGCAACTTCATCAAGCCGGGTGTTTCGTGATTCCCAACCCCTGGGACATCGGTAGCGCGCGATGGCTGCAAGGCCTGGGCTTCAAGGCACTGGCGACGACGAGTTCGGGGTTTGCCTGGTCGCGGGGTCACCCCGACAACGGAATCACACGCGACATGGCTCTCGCCCACCTGCATGAAATCGTGGCGGCCACCGACTTGCCGGTGAACGCAGATTTCGAGCGTGGTTTCGCGCTCGATGCGGCGGGCGTCGCCGACAGCGTTCGTCTTGCAGTCGAAACGGGAATCGCCGGGCTGTCGATCGAAGACTCGACTGGCGACAAGGCGAATCCGCTGCATGCGATCGACCTGGCGTGCGAGCGGATTCGGGCGGCGCGCCGCGCCATCGACAAGGCGGGCGGCGAGGTCATGCTGGTCGGGCGCGCCGAGTGCTTCTTGGTGGGCCGCCCGGATATTGTCGAAACCATCACCCGGCTCAAGGCCTATGCGCAAGCAGGCGCGGACTGCCTCTACGCGCCGGGCCTGCGCACGCGTGAGCAGATCCTCGCGGTGGTCGACGCTGTCGCACCCAGGCCGGTCAACCTGTTGGTGGGCTGGGAGACGGAGATGACGGTGTCCGACATCGCGGCGCTCGGGGTGCGTCGAGTCAGTGTCGGCGGCGCGATGGCGCGCGCGGCGTGGGGCGGATTCCTGCGTGCAGCCAGGCAACTTGCCGAGCACGGCAAATTCGATGGATTCGCCGACGCGGCGGCCGGCGTGGAACTCGACTCCTTCTTCGCGGCCGACCTGAAAACCAGACCGACACGGTAGGCGCCACGTGCCTTCGACGCAGCGCGAGCCGAGGACTGTGCCTGCCGACGAGAAAGTACCCGGCGGCCAACAGCCTCCTGGCCTCGCATCTCGCGGACCTCGCTCCGTACGCAGGTGTTTGGCCGGCAACAGACGCTGGCCATGCGGAGGCAGGCATCCGTGGTTGTGTTTGTCGAATTCCACGACTTGACAGACACAACCAGTCGAACCCAACGATGTCCGCTTTCTTGATCTTTCCTAAGCCCGTGCAACATCGACCGGCAGAGGCATCGAACAAAGGCATATCGGGCCCATCTGAGGACTGAGGCCGGCGATGAGCGTCTGCCCCTTCAGAGGAGATCGAGATGAAGACCTTGGGATTTCACGGCTTGACGGCCGCCGTTGCCGCCACCGCCCTCGCTGCAACCTTCGCATCGTTCGCGCCCGGCCTTGCCCAGGCGCAGAGCCACGATCACGGCCACGACGCCACGGCGCCAGCCAAGCTGAGCCTGGACCAAGGCCGCAAGTGGGCCACCGACGCGCCACTGCGCAAAGGCATGGACCGCATCCGCGCGCTCGTCGAGCCGCAACTCGCAGCGGCGCACGCCGGCAAGCTGAGCCCGGCGCAGTACGCTGCGCTTGCGAGCAAGGTCGAGGTCGAGGTCGGCGGCATCGTCGCCAACTGCAAGCTCGAACCGAAGGCCGACGATGTGCTGCACGTTCTCATCGCCGAGATCGGTGCCGGCACGGACGCGATGAACGGCAAGGCCGGCCAGCAGCATCCCGAGCAGGGTCTGGTGCAGGTCGCCAAGGCGGTCAACGGCTATGCGACGCACTTCGACCACCCTGGCTTCAAGCCGATCCGCAGCGCGCAGTGACACCCCCGAAGGAGCACCCCATGAAGTTCACCATTCCCACCCCCTTGCAGCAGGAGCATGAAGCGCTGCACGACGCGTTGCGCCTCGCCACCCAGGCGGGCGGCGACGTCGGCGATGCCGCCAGGCACCTGGCCGAGGTGATGCACCCTCACTTCGTCAAGGAGGACGAGATCGCCTTGCCGCCGCTGGGCCTGCTGGGCGCGTTGTCGCGCGGCGAGTTCAACGCGGAGATGACCGACGTGCTGGCGTTGACCGACCGCCTGGAGGCCGAGCTGCCGGCGATGCTGGCGGAGCACAAGGTCATCGTCGCTGCGCTCCAGCGCCTGCAGGCCGCGGCCGAACTCGCGGGGCGCAGCGATGTCGTCGCCTTCACGAAAGAGCTGGTCCAGCATGCGCGCACCGAAGAGGACGTGATGTACCCGGCCGCGGTGCTGGTCGGCCGCCATGTGCGGCTGCTGTCGGCCCAGGGCGCCGGGCAGCGGGAGTCGGCATGACCGGGTCGGCGATGCAGACGCCGGCGTTCTTCGACCAGGCACCGACCATCGTCGTGCACGACGCGCTGGCGCAGCTGCTCGGCGCCGCGCAGGACGGCATGCTCGAGTACCGCTATCTCGATGCCGTCAAGCTGGCCGGGCATTCATGCCCGACCGTGGCCGGCGCCTGGCTGATGACGTGCGCCGCGCTGGCCCGCCTGTACCCGGGCCAGACGCCGCGCCGTGGAGAGGTGCGCGTCGAAGTGCGCGACCCGCAGGACGCCGGCGTGGTCGGCGTGATGGCCAGCGTGGCGACACTCGTCACCGGCGCGGCTGGCGCGGGCGGCTTCAAGGGCCTGGCGGGCCGCCATGCGCGGCGCGACCTGCTCGCCTTCGGCGTGCCGATGCACGGCGAGATGCGCTTCACGCGGCTCGACAATGGCCGCAGCGTCGAGGTGTCGCACCATGTGGAGGCGGTGCCGCGCCCGGCGAACCTGATGGCGCAGATGCAGGCCGCACTCGCGCCGGACGCCAACAGCGCGCAGCGAGAGGTCTTCGCGAAGGTCTGGCAGGACTGGGTGCGCGCGATACTCGTCGAGCATGCGAACAACCCCGAACTGATCACCATGGAAAGCTGAGCCCCGATGGCCCGTCGCGAGATCGCGCCGCAGGCCTTTCTGGCCGCACTTGCGATGTTCAAGGCGCTGGACGAGGCGACGCTCGCACGGCTGGCGGCGGCGACCACGCTGCGCCGTCTGGCGCGCGGCGAGCGCCTGTTCAGCAAGGGTGACGCCGCGACCCACATGTACGTGGTGGTGCACGGCGAGATCAGGCTCGTCGCGCGCAGCCCGGCGCGCGGTGAACGGCTCACCGGTGTCGTCGGCGCCGGCCGCAGCTTCGGCGAACCGGTGATGTTTCTCGAGCGCCCGGCGATGGTCGACGCCGAGGCGGCCACCGACGCGCTGGTGCTGCAGTTGGCGAAGGAAGCGGTGTTCGCCGAGATCGAACGCAGCCCGCGCTTCGCGCGGCGCGTCATCGCCAGCCTGAGCCAGCGCAGCGAGTCACTGGTGCAGGAGCTCGAACGTCAGGCCCTGGGCGGCGGCCGCGAACGCCTGGTCGACTACCTCGTGCGCCGCGCCGGCAGCGGGCCCGGGCCGAGGCTGTTCACGCTGCCGGCCACCAAGGCCGCCATCGCCTCGCAACTCAGCCTGACGCCCGAGCACTTCTCGCGCCTGCTGCGCGATCTGGCAGCCACGGGGCTGCTGCAGATGCAGGGACGACGCATCAGCGTGCCCGACGTGCAACGACTCGCTAACAGCAAGTCATTGCGCTGACGCAGCGACCGCGTGGCCGCTGCAGTCGTGGCCAGCCGGCCCGCAAGTTGGCCCGCAAGGCGCAAAGCCCGGTTGCGATGCGGGATAAGCTCGCGGCCGTTTGTGCGACCCGCGCGTAGACTGCCGCTGCGTCGTGCCGCGATGCATTCTGGCGCACCACCTGCAACCACCGTGCAAGCCGCGCCCTCGGACAGGGACCGCCAATGCAGACTACCGAAACCTACAACGACCATGTCGTGCGTCTGTTTCTGCTCGCCTCGGCCGTATGGGGCATCGTCGGCATGCTGGTCGGCATGTACCTCGCCGCCGAGCTCGCCTGGCCGGCGCTGAACTTCGACATTCCGTTCCTGACCTTCAGCAAGCTGCGCCCCGACCACACCTTCGGCGTGATCTTCGGCTTCGGTGGCTCGGCCCTGATGGGTACCTGCTACTACAGCGCGCAGCGCACCGGGCACACGCGCCTGGCGTGGGGCGGGCTGGCCACGTTCACGTTCTGGGGCTGGCAGCTGATCTGTGTGCTGGCGATGGTTTCGATGCCGCTGGGCCTGACGCAAAGCAAGGAATACGCCGAACCGGAGTGGTGGATCGACATATTCATCGCCGTCGTCTGGGTCAGCTTCGGCGCGGTGTTCTTCGCCACGCTCGCGCGCCGGCGCATCCAGCACATCTACGTCTCGAACTGGTACTACGGCGCCTTCATCATTGCCGTCGGGCTGCTTCACATCGTCAACAACCTTGCGGTGCCGGTGTCGATGTTCAAGTCGTATCCGATCTACTCGGGCGTGGTCGATGCGATGGTGCAGTGGTGGTACGGCCACAACGCGGTGGCGTTCTTCCTCACCGCCGGCTTCCTCGGCATGATGTATTACTTCGTGCCGCGCCAGGCGCAGCAGCCGCTGTGGAGCTACCGCTTCTCGATCGTCAATTTCTGGGCCCTGATCTCGGTCTACATGTGGGCCGGCGCGCACCATCTGATGTACACCGCGCTGCCGGACTGGGTGCAATCGGTGGGCATGGCGTTCTCGCTGGTGCTGCTGATGCCGAGTTGGGGCTCCGCCGCGAACGGCCTGCTGACGTTCAACGGCTCATGGCATCGATTGAAGGACGACCCCGCCGCCAAGTTCATGGTCCTGTCGCTCGTGTTCTACGCCGCCTCGACCTTCGAAGGCTCGATGATGGCGATCAAGACCGTCAACTCGCTGTCGCACTACACCGACTGGACCATCGCCCACGTTCACTCCGGCTCGCTCGGCTGGGTCGCGATGATCACGATCGGCTCGCTCTATGCCATGGCACCGCGCGCGCTCGGCCGCCCGGCGATGCATTCGCACAATGGCATGGAACTGCACTTCTGGCTGCACCTGAGCGGCACCCTCTTCTACGTGATCTCGATGTGGGCCGCCGGCGTGACCGAAGGGATGATGTGGCGCGCGACGAACCCGGACGGCGGGCTGACCTACTCGTTCATCGACAGCCTGATCGCGATCAAGCCGCTCTACATCTTCCGCTGGTTCGGCGGCGTGCTGATCTGGCTCGGCATGTGGGTGATGGCGTGGAACCTCTGGTACACCGCCGCCGACGCGCGCAGGAAGATCATCCTGCCGATTCCGGTGCCGATCCCCGAACCCATACCGCACCAGACGCCGGCGCCGCTGCCGGCGGCAAGTTGAGGAGCGCACCATGGCCTATCGGCACTTCGAGTTCATCGAAAAGCACGTCTGGACGCTGGGCATC
>JAMLIM010000129.1 GCA_023954175.1 Rhizobacter sp. | reverse complement strand
ATCGCCGACAGCCCAGCCGCGCAGGCCGTCGGCGGCGAACTGAACGCTCGTGAGCGATGCCCGGGTGCCGCTGGCCTGCGCGGCCCAGGAACTTCCGCCGTCGCGGGTGGCGAGGATCGTGCCGTTGGCGCCCACGGCCCAGCCGCGCAGGCGGTCGGCGAAGTGGACCGCATACAGATTGGCAAGATCAGGCGTTGCCGGCGTTGCCGACTGCTGCGGCGCTGATGCCGCGCTGCTCGCCGGTTCCAGAGCTCGCAGGTCGGCACTCGAACTCACGCCCTTCTGCTGCACAGGCGGTACCTTGGATTGCTGCGCTGGCGACGCCTGGTATTGCTGCGCGGAACCCGCAAGCGGCCGTTGTTGCTGTTCGGCTGAGTTGGGCGGCGGCGCCTTCGTTTCCTTGTCGGCGGCAGTGGCCTGCGGCAGCCACGACCAAGCTGAAGTGTGCCGCGCACGATCGTCCCCACCGGCGGCTTGCGGCGCAACGGCCGGCCGTTGCTGGACCCATGTCGCCCCGTCGTCGGTGCTGTGCAGGATCAGCCCGCCCTCGCCGACGGACCAGAGCTGCTGCGTGCCCGGCAGCGCGAACACCGCCGCCAGATCGCCGCGAACGATCTGCCGCTTGAAGGCGTTGCGCTCCAGTGGGTAGGCCCACCAGGCGGGGTTTCCGAAATCCCAGACGCCGATGGGACGGAACATGTCCGGGTGCGGCGCCTGGCGTGCGGCAAAGATGCTGGCAAACGCAAGCAGGGCCAGCAGCAGCGCGATCAGCGTCCAGCGCAGCCACGCCGGCACGCGCAACACAGCGCGCCGTGGCAGTCGAACGGCTTGGCCAGCCGCGGGTGCTGCCCTGCTTTGCGCCGATGCGGGTGGGGCCATCTTCTGCATGGCGCCGCCGTCGTCACTGGCGTTCGGTTGCATTGCTCTCCCTCTCGGTGCCGAGCGAACCCACTGGGATTATGGGTCGGGTGTGCTTCGTCGTGGTGACGACGGGCGCGTGCGCTGCGCCTGCAGCGACTTCAGCAACGCCTCGCGCGTGACGAGCAGCACCTGGTCGTCGCCTGCGCTCGTCGGCAGCCAGGCGACTTCGAGACGGCGAAACGCATGATCGAAGTGCGCGCGCTCGTTGCCGATCTCGAGCACGAGTACGGCGTCGTCGTTCATGTGCGACGGCGCGTCGGCCAGGATGCGGCGCACGAGGTCCATGCCGTCGTCGCCGCCCGCCAGCGCGAGTGCGGGCTCGGCGAGGTATTCGGCGGGCAGGGCGGCCATGCTCGCGCTGTTGACGTAGGGCGGGTTGCAGACGATCAGGTCGTAGCGGCCCGGCACGTTCTCGAACAGGTCGGACGCGAAGAGCTTGATGCGTGCGCCGAGCCTGTGGCGATCGACATTGATGCGCGCGACCGCGAGCGCGTCTTCCGACAGGTCGCAGGCGTCGACCGCGACCTCGGGGAAGGCCATCGCCGCGATCACCGCGAGGCTGCCGTTGCCGGTGCACAGGTCGAGCACGCGCTGCGTTTCGTCCGACAACCAGGCGTCGAGCGTGCCTTCGCCTTCGCCGTCGGCGAGCAGCTCGGCGATGAACGAGCGCGGCACGATGACCCGCTCGTCGACCGTGAACGGCACGTTCTGCAGCCACGCTTCACCGGTCAGATAGGCGGCGGGCCGGCGCGTCGCGATGCGCTCGCCCACCAGGGCTTCGGCCTTGGCCTGCTCGTCCGCGGTCAGCGCGCGCTTGGCGTGCGACTCCAGGTCTTCGAGCGGCATGCCGAGCGACCACAGCACGAGCCATGCCGCCTCGTCGAACGCGTTGGTCGTGCCATGCCCAAACGAAACGCCCGCCGACTTGAGGC
The DNA here is from genome assembly GCA_023954175.1 of Rhizobacter sp. Taxonomy (GTDB): domain Bacteria; phylum Pseudomonadota; class Gammaproteobacteria; order Burkholderiales; family Burkholderiaceae_C; genus CAIKUF01. The sequence continues at coordinate 4,598 of JAMLIM010000129.1, read as the reverse complement.
GGGCGCTTTGCGCGGTGATGAGATCGATCAGGGTCATGTCAACAATGATTCCAGAGTTCTGCGATAGATGTTCTTCAGCGGCTCGATGTCGGCGACCGCCACGCATTCGTCGATCTTGTGGATGCTGGCGTTGAGCGGCCCGAATTCGATCACCTGCGGGCAGATCTTCGCGATGAAGCGCCCGTCGGACGTGCCGCCGGTGGTCGACAGCGCGGCCTCGACGCCGGTCTCGTCGCGGATCGCGCCGCACAGGGCCGTGCTCAGCGTGCCGGCGGGTGTGAGGAAGGGCTCGCCGCCGAGTGTCCACGCGATGTCGTACTCGACGCCGTGGCGGTCGAGCACCGCGCCCAGGCGGTCCTGCAGCGACGCCGGTGTCGACTCGGTGCTGAAGCGGAAATTGAAGTCGACCACCAGTTCGCCCGGGATCACGTTGCCGGCGCCGGTGCCGGCGTGGATGTTCGAGATCTGCCAGCCGGTGGGCGGGAAGTAGGCGTTGCCCGCATCCCACTCGGTGGCGCCGAGTTCGGCGAGAGCCGGCGCAAAGAGGTGCACCGGATTCTTCGCCAGTTGCGGATAGGCGATGTGGCCCTGCACGCCGCGCACCGTGAGGCGCCCCGACAGGCTGCCGCGGCGCCCGTTCTTGACCATGTCGCCGAGGCGTTCGACCGAGGTCGGCTCGCCGACGATGCAGTAGTCGATGCGTTCGTCCTGCGCCTGCAGCCACTCGCAGACCTTGACCGTGCCGTCGACCGCCGGGCCTTCCTCGTCGCTCGTGATCAGCAGCGCGATCGAGCCGGGCGCCTGCGGGTGGGCGGCGGCGAACTCCTCGCACGCCACGACCATTGCCGCGATCGAGGTCTTCATGTCGGCCGCGCCGCGGCCGTACAGGCGGCCTTCGCGATGGGTCGGCGCGAACGGGTCGCTCGTCCATTGCGCGAGCGGGCCGGTCGGCACGACGTCGGTGTGCCCGGCGAAGGCGAGCAGCTTGCCCCCCTGCGCGCCGCGCCGGATCGCCCACAGGTTCGTCACGTGCGCGCCGTCGGGGCCGCTCGTGAGCGTCTGGCATTCGAAGCCGAGCGGCGCCAGCCAGGCGGCGATCAGCGCCTGGCAGCCGGCGTCGTCGGGCGTGACGGAGCGGCGGGCGATGAGTTGTTCGGTGAGCTGAAGCGCGCGCGACATCGAAGGGGCGGTTCCGATCGAGCTATTCGCGCGGCGCGTCGAACATGATCTCGGTGAAGGTGGCGCCGTCCTCGTTGTCTTCCACCTTGGGCAGCAGGCGCGAGGGCGGTGCCATGTCGTTCTGCAGCCGCCACATCAGGTTGGTCGGCGAATCGGCGAACGCGAGGCCCTCCTCGCGCGTGATGGTGCCGGCGGTGATGAGGCGCGCAATGTCCTGCTCGAAGGTCTGCGAGCCTTCGGCCATCGACTTTTCCATCGCTTCGCGGATGCCGCTGAAGTCGCCCTGTTCGATCATCTCGGACACGAGCTTGGTGTTGAACATCACCTCGACCGCCGGGATGCGGCCGCCGGCCGTCGCGCGCAGCAGCCGCTGCGAGACGATCGCGCGCAGGCCGGCGCCGAGGTCGGCGAGCAGCGCCGGCCGTGCCTCCGGCGTGTAGAAGGACATGATGCGCGACAGCGCGTGATAGCTGTTGTTCGCGTGCAGCGTCGAGAGCACGAGGTGGCCCGACAGCGCATAGGACAGCGCCGACGTCATCGTCTCGCGGTCGCGGATCTCGCCGATCAGGATGCAGTCCGGCGCCTGGCGCAGCGCGTTCCTCAGGCCGATCTGCAGCGACTGCGTGTCACGCCCGACCTCGCGCTGGTTGACGACGGATTTCTTGTTCGTGAACAGGAACTCGATCGGGTCCTCGATCGTCAGGATGTGGCCCGTCATGCTCTGGTTGCGCTGCTCGAGCATGGCGGCAAGCGTCGTGCTCTTGCCCGTGCCCGTTGCGCCCACCATCAGCACGAGGCCGCGCTTGGCGCTCGCCATCGTCGACAGGATCGCCGGCATGTTCAGGCTCTCGAGCGACGGGATCTGGTGCGGGATGCAGCGGAACACCGCCGCCACCGTGCCGCGCTGCTTGAAGGCGGAAAGGCGAAAGCTGCCGACGCCGGACAGACCGACGCCGACGTTCAATTCGCCCGTCTCTTCGAGCTCTTCGAGTTGCGTCGGTGTCAGCAGCTCGGCGAGCAGCTGGCGTGGTTGCAACGGCGTCAACGGCTGGTCCGAGAGCTGCAGGATCTGACCGTTGATCTTGATCAGGATCGACGTGTTGGCCGAGAGGTAGACGTCGGACGCGCCCTTGTCGGCCATCAGGCGCAGCACGCGCTCCATGTTGCCGCTGCTCATCCGAATGTTGTCCGAGATCGCCATGATGTTCAGGCCCGCAGGAGTTCGTTGATGCTCGTCTTGGCTCGCGTCTGCGCATCGACCCGCTTGACGATCACGGCGCAGTACAGGCTGTAGCTGCCGTCCGCACTCGGCAGGCTGCCGCTGACGACGACCGAGCCGGCCGGGACGCGCCCGTAGCTCACCTCGCCGGTGGCGCGGTCATAGATCTTGGTGCTCTGGCCGATGTAGACGCCCATCGACAGGACCGAGTTCTCCTCGACGATCACGCCTTCGACGACCTCGGAGCGCGCGCCGATGAAGCAGTTGTCCTCGATGATCGTCGGATTCGCCTGCAGCGGCTCGAGCACGCCGCCGATGCCGACGCCGCCGGACAGGTGCACGCCCTTGCCGATCTGCGCGCAGGAGCCGACCGTGGCCCAGGTGTCGACCATCGTGCCCTCGTCGACATAGGCGCCGATGTTGACGTAGCTCGGCATCAGCACGACGTTCCTGCCGATGAAGCTGCCGCGGCGCGCAACGGCCGGCGGCACGACGCGCACGCCGGTCTCGCGCATGCGGTCCTCGTCGAGATGCGCGAACTTCGTCTGCACCTTGTCGTAGAAGCCGAGGTCCCCGGCGCGTGACACCTTGTTGTCGCTCAGCCGGAAGCTGAGCAGCACCGCCTTCTTGATCCACTGGTTCACCGTCCACTGGCCGACGCCTTGACGCTCGGCCACGCGGACGCGGCCGGCGTTGAGATCCGAGATCACGTGCTCGACCGCTTCGCGCACCTCGGGCGAAGAGACGGCGCTGATCTGCGCGCGTGCCTCCCAGGCGAGGTCGATGATGTCTTGCAGCTGGCCTGTGGAGGAGGATTTCTGGGTCATGGGGGGCTCAATCGGTCGGGGCGCACTTGGCTGGCGCTAGGTCTTGGCACACGCTGCGATGCGCTGTGCGGCTTCGAGGCATTCGTCGACGCCGGCGACGAGCGCCAGCCGGATGCGTCCTGCGCCGGGGTTCGTGCCGTGCGCCTCGCGCGCGAGCAGGCTGCCCGGCAGCACCGCGACATTGTATTGAGCCAGCAGCTTCAGCGCGAAGCCCACGTCGTCGCCGCCCGGCACGCCGGCCCAGAGATAAAAGCCCGCGTCGGGCATCGCCACCTCGAGCACATTCGCCAATATCGGCGTCACGGCGTCGAACTTTCGGCGATAGGCGTCGCGATTGGCGACGACGTGGGCTTCGTCGCCCCAGGCGGCGATGCTCGCCCGCTGCACCGGCGGGCTCATCGCGCTGCCGTGGTAGGTGCGGTAGGCGAGGAAGGCGCGCATCAGCCGCGCGTCGCCGGCGACGAAACCCGCTCGCATGCCGGGCACGTTGGAGCGCTTGGACAGGCTCGTGAAGGCGACGAGGTTGTGAAAGCTGTCGCGGTCGAGCGCCTTCGCCGCCTCGAGCGATCCGAGCGGCGGTGCGTCGCCGAAATAGATTTCGGAATAGCACTCGTCGCTCGCGATCACGAAGCCGTGGCGGTCTGCGAGTTCGAACAGCATCGCCCATTCGGCCAGCGGCATCACGGCGCCGGTCGGGTTGCCGGGCGAGCAGACATAGAGCAGTTGCGTGCGAGCCCAGGTCGCGGCGTCGATCTGCGACCAGTCGGCGGCGAAATTGCGCCCCGGGTCGCTATTCGCGAATGCGGTCCGCGCGCCGGCGAGCAGCGCCGCGCCCTCGTAGATTTGATAGAAGGGGTTCGGGCAGACGACCGTCGCATCCGATCGGGTCGGGTCGATCACCGTCTGCGCGAATGCGAACAACGCCTCGCGCGAGCCGTTCACCGGCAGCACCTGGGTCGCCGCATCGAGCGCGACGCCGTAGCGGCGCTGCATCCATTGCGCACAGGCTTCGCGCAATGCCGGCTCGCCCGCGGTGGCGGGGTAGTGCGCCAGACCGGACAGTGCCTGGCTCAAGGCGTCGGTGACGAGCCTGGGCGTCGGATGGCGCGGCTCGCCCATGCCGAGCGCGATCGGCCGCAGCGCGGGGTTCGGCGTCAGGCCGCGCGTCAACTCGCGCAGGCGCTCGAACGGGTAGGGCTGCAGCGTTCCGAGGCGTGGGTTCATCGCGCCGATTATCGGCGTCGCCGGCTCCGCATCCAGGGCCCGCCGCGCTTCACGAAGAGAACGGTCCGCCGTGCAGGCGCATACCGGGCTTGATGCCGCGTTTGGCAAACCAGCCCTTGTTCATCTCGAGCGCATAGCGCACCGGTTTG
>JAMLIM010000128.1 GCA_023954175.1 Rhizobacter sp. | reverse complement strand
CGCCATGCCCCAAGCCGGATCGGCCCCTGCGCGCAGCAGGTTCAAGCGCGCGAGCGCATCGCCCGGGCAACCGCCACCACCGACAGTGCGAGGCCGAGCAGCCAGAACGGGCCGAGCGCGCCGCCGCCCCCGCCGTCGGCGAAGGCGACGCTGTCGTCGCTGCCGTTTGGCGGCAGATCCGCGCCGAGCGCCACGGCGGCGTTCACTTCCGCGTTGTCGATCACTTCGGTCGGCCAGCGCTTGGGCGCAAAGAGCGCGCGGTCGCGCAGCGCCTGCGCGTAGCGCACCGCCTCGGCGACGTCGAGCAGACCGGCGCCGCAGGTCTGCGTCGTGCAGACGCAGCGCCCGGGGTTGTCGGCGGAGCATGCCGCCATCTTCGGCGAGGTGACATGCGGCCGCGCGCTCTGGCGCAGGCCGGCGACGATCTGCGCCGCGCTCAGGTCCGGATTGGCGCTCAGCATCAGGCTGATCGCACCGGCGACGATCGGCGCCGAGTAGCTCGAGCCGAAGGCGCGCGCATAGCCGGCGGCGCCGGGTGTCGTGCGGCCTTCGTTGTTGAGCGTGACGATGCCGTCGTCCCCGAGGGCGGCGCCCCACGCGCCTTCGTCGTCCGGGTCGCCGCCGACCGTCGCGATCACGAGTTCGGCGCCGAAGTTCGAATAGGTTGCCTTGAAGCCGTCGCGATTGAGCGCGGCGACGCCGATCGCGCCCTTGCAGTTGGCCGGGCGCATCGGCGCCGCATGCTGGTTGCCCGCGGCGGCGACGACGACGACGCCGTGCGCGGCGAGCTCGTCGATCGTCGACTGATACGCCGCGTTGCACGCGGCGCTGCTGCCAAAGCTGATGCTGACGATGCGTGCCGGGTTCGGGTTCATCGGCAGGAAGCCGCCGTCGCTCTTCGCCACCGCGAGGCCGGCCGCCCAGCGCATGCCGTCGATGATGTCGGCCACCTCGGCGCCGCACTTGCCGGCAACGCGCACCGGCAGCACGCGCCCGTCCCAGCTCGTCGAGGCGATGCCGCTGCCGTTGCCGGTCACGGCGGCGACGATGCCCGCGAGCTGCGTGCCGTGCCAGGAGCTGGACTGCAGCTCGCAGGTGTCGAACGTGGTCGGTGCGGCGCTCTTGTCGGCCGCGCTGACCCAGTCGCCGGGGTCGCTCGGGTCGGCGTCGCGGCCGTCGCCGTCGTTCGCGTACTCGACGGTCGAGACGAAGTCGTAGCCCGGCAGCACGCGGCCGGCAAGCTCCGGGTGCGCCGTGACGCCGGTGTCGAGGATCGCGACGACGGCGCTCGCGCGCCCCGTCTCGCGCGCCCACGCCGCGGCAAAGCCCGGCACGCCGCGCAGCCGGGCGGCGAGCGCGTTCGCATTGCTGCCACCGGGGGCGCGCAACCACCATTGATCGGCGTAGTAGGGGTCGTTCGGCTGCGCCTGCAGCAGTTGCTCGCGTTCGTTGGCGACGACCCACTCGACATCCGGGTCGGACCGCAGCTGCGCCGCAATGCGCGCCGCGTCCTCGCCCGTGAGCACGCGGCCGAAATCGAGGTGCTGCGCCGAACGACCGACCGGGCGCGCACGGAACTTCGTGAAGCCGGCTTGGCCGAGCACGCGCGAAAGGCGCACCGCTTCACCGCCATCGACCGCGCGACCAGCGCCGAGCGCCTGTGCGCGATTGGAGGTCAGCGCCTGTGCGCGGTTGGCGGTCAGCGCCTGCGCGCCATCATTCGAAAGCGCCTGCGCGCGGGCATTCGAGAGCGCCTGCGCGCGCTCGTGCGTCGGGTCGTCCTTGAGCTTGACGATCAGGCCGTACGCTGCGTGGCCGTCGGCGGCCTGCGCTGCCGACCCTGCGGCGGAAGTGGCGGCGGCTGCGCCTGCAGTGCAGCCGATCGCGGCGGCGAGCATGGCACGCATCAGGCTGCGGCCCAACCTCATTCGATCACCTTGCACCGCCAGACCTCCATTGCCGCCGCCCACGCCAGACGCCCACGCCAGACGTCCCCGTGGGCGTGCCTGCGGCAATGATGCCGTGCGGCGCCTGCCGTCAAACGCTCAACAGGCCAGGGTTTGCCGCCCAGTTCGCCCCCGTTCGGCACGCCAGACGGCGATCACCGACGCCAGCAGCCCCACGAGCCATGCGGGGCCCGCTGCGCCGCCCCCGCCACCGCCGGACGACGCCAGCCAGGCGACGGCGATGGTGTCGTTCGCGACGGAGCTGGTTCCCAGGTCGTCGGTGACGGTCACGCGAACGCTGAACCTGCCGGTGTCGCTGGCCACCACTTCCGCTGTCGCTTTGTTCGCAGCGCCGACAAAGTGCTGGACGATGCCGCCGTCATCGGTGATCTCCCAGCGCCAGCTCGCGACCTCGCGGCCCGGGCCGACGAGGCTGCTGGCGGCGCTCAACACGATCGTCTGCTCCGGCCGTGGCTGCGACGGGACGACGACGATGCGCGCGATCACCGCGTCCGGCGTTGCCGCCGCCTTGACCGCCGCGCCGGCGTCGAGCATGCCGGCGCCGCAGGTGCTGGTCGTGCAATAGCACTGCAGCTGATCGGTGTCGCTCGGCGGCTGGCAGACCGGCACCACCGAGCCGTCGCCGTTGTCGCCCCCCGTGCGCGGGAAAGGCCGCGCGCTCGATTGCAACAGGCGGCGCAGGTCGGCCGGCTGCAGTTCGGGCCGCGCCGAGAGCATCAGCGCCGCCGTGCCGGCGACGAGCGGCGCGGCGAAGCTCGTGCCGGCCGAGAAGTCCCAGGCATCGCTGTAGATCGAGCTGTTCGCGACCGGCGTCGTCGTGCCGGCGTTGAGCGCGGTGACGATCGGGTACAGGCAGGGCGAGCCCGGGTCGATGTTGACGCAGTTGCCGGCCGGTGCGCTGATCGCCACCTGCGGGCCGAGGTCGGAGTAGCCGACCTTGGTGCCGGCGTGGCGCAGACCGCCGACGGCCAACACACCCGGGCAGCTGGCCGGCGTGCCGACCGCGCGCCCGGCGCTGTTGCCCGCCGCGGCGACGACGAGCGTCCCCGCGGCGGTCACTTTCTCGATGACATCGACATACGCACTCGAGCAGGCGCCGTCGCTGCCGAGGCTCATGCTGATGATGGCGGCCGGCGTCGGGTTCGACGGCACGCCGGGCACGTCGAGCCCCGCCGCCCAGCGCATCGCGGCCTGGATGTCGGAGTCGTAGCCGCCGCACTTGCCGAGCACGCGCAGCGGCAGCACGCGCACGTTGCGGCCGATGCTCGCCATGCCGATGCCGTTGTCGGTCGCGGCGCCGACGAGGCTCGCGGTCTGCGTGCCGTGCCACGAACTGTCCTCGACGTCGCAGCCGTCGAAGGTTGACGGGTGCGCGGCCTTCTCGGCCGCCGAGAGGTAGTCGCCCGGGTCGCTCGCATCGGCGTCGCGCCCATTGCCGTCGCCGGCGATCACCGGGTCCGAGATCATGTCGTAGCCCGGCAGCAGCTTGCCCTTCAGATCGGCATGATCGAAGCGCACGCCGGTGTCGAGCACGGCGACGATCACGCTGCTCTTGCCCTTCGTGATCGCCCATGCGGCTTCGGCGCCGATGGAGGACTTCACCTCGCCCGCTGGCGCGTGCAGGTACCACTGGCCGACCACAGGGCCGGGCGTGGCCGGCTGGCCGGCGGCATAGAGCGGGTCGCGCGGCGCGCTGACGCGGTGGCGGCGCACGTCGATCGAGACCGATTCGACCTCCGGGTCGGCCGCGAGGCGCGCGGCGAGCTGCTCGGAGCTGATGCCGCTCGCGAGCACGACCTGCGTCCGGTCCGACACGTTGGCGCCGCCGCGCAGCGTCGCCAGGCCGGTGCGCGCGCCGAGCACGCCCGCGCGTTCGGTGCTGCGCTGCGCGGCCGATTCGGCGCGGCTCATCGAGCCCTGCACCTGGCGCCGCGCGGTCGGCGAGTCCGCCTTGAAGGTGACGATCACGCGCGCCTCGTCCGACGCAGCGGCAAACACGGGCATGGACAGCACGCCAGCGAAACCGATCGCGAACGCGGCCAGCAGGGTCAGAAGCGGACGCATGGCAACTCCAGGGAAATCGGGGCCTCGGTCAGGCGGCGCGACACGCGGCGAACCCGCCGCGGCATCGCACGCACGGCACGCACACGGTGCCGCAGACGCCTACTTCGCGATCACGCGCGCCATCTCGAGCACCTTGTTCGAGTAGCCCCATTCGTTGTCGTACCAGGCGACGATCTTGACGAAGGTGCTGTCGAGCGCAATGCCGGCGTCGGCGTCGAACACCGAGGTCCGCGCCTCGCCGCGGAAGTCGGTCGCGACGACCTTGTCCTCGGTGTAGCCGAGCACGCCCTTGAGCGCCCCTTCGGCCTGCGCCTTCATCTCGGCGCAGATCTCCTTGTAGCTCGCCTCCTTGACGAGCTCGACGGTCAGGTCGACGACCGACACGTCCGAGGTCGGCACCCGGAACGACATGCCGGTGAGCTTCTTGTTGAGTTCCGGAATCACGATGCCGACCGCCTTCGCCGCGCCGGTGGACGAGGGGATGATGTTCTCGAGGATGCCGCGGCCGCCGCGCCAGTCCTTGTTCGACGGCCCGTCGACGACCTTCTGCGACGCCGTCGCCGCGTGCACCGTCGTCATCAGGCCGCGCTTGATGCCCCACTTGTCGTTCAGCACCTTGGCGATCGGTGCCAGGCAGTTCGTCGTGCACGACGCGTTCGAGATGATCTTCTGGCCGGCATACGTCTTGTGGTTGACACCGTAGACGAACATCGGCGTGTCGTCCTTCGACGGCGCCGACAGGATGACCTTTTTCGCGCCCGCCGCCAGGTGCTTCTCGCCGCCCTCCTTCGTCAGGAACAGGCCCGTCGATTCGATCACGATGTCGGCGCCGGCCTCGCCCCACTTCAGGTTCGCCGGATCGCGCTCCTGCGTCAGGCGGATCTTGCTGCCGTTCACGATCAGCGTGCTGCCGTCGACCGCGACCTGGCCCTTGAAGCGGCCGTGCACCGAGTCGTACTGCAGCATGTAGGCGAGGTACTCGGGCTCGAGCAGGTCGTTGATCGCGACGACCTCGATGTCCTTGTCGAAGTTCTGCACCGCGGCGCGAAACAGATTGCGCCCGATGCGGCCGAAGCCGTTGATGCCGATCTTGATGGTCATGGTCTTACTCCTTCAGTTGCAGATTCGATTCGGGATGGTTCAGAGCAGGTCGAGCACGAGGCAGGGAACGCTGACGTCGAATTCGCGACCGGCGAGCTTGTTGTCCGGGTTGAGTTCGGGCTTGACGCTCACCTTGCGAAGCCATTCGACGAACTCCCGCCGATTGGGGTTGCTGTCCGCAACGTCGTTGGACATGAACGGATGCCAGTAGCGCAATCGCAAGTTGAACGGGCATCCCATGGTCGTGAAATCGAAGCGAACCTTCTGCTCGGTGATCTTGTCGACCGCCGACAGGAACTGTGGCAATGTGAGCGCGGCGGGCGCCGGGAGGGTGCCGTCGTCGAGCACATAGACGAAAGTTTGCACCGTCTCGACGGGTGGGTCGCCCTTGTTCATGCAGGCCCAGCGGTACCCTTCGACGTAGTCACGAACGGAACTCTCGAGCCGCGAGCTCCCTCGTCGAAGCAGGATCTCCGTCTCCGGAGCGACATCCGGTCCTCGAAACGTCATCTTGGCAGTCAAGATACCCGGGTTCGCGTCGTCTCCTTGCTTGCTCACGATGGCGCCGATGCCCTGTTTGGGCCGAAACCACTCACTCGTTGACCAGTTCGGCAGACCGTCCGCAGCCTTGAAGCACCTCGCGTCCTGTGACGTTAGCAGCGTGCGGCGCTCGGGGCGAATGGGCCCCCAGATGACCTTGGGCGCCTCACCTCCGACAAACTGAACCTCCTGCATATAGCGCAGCAGTGCGTTGTCCTCCTTGACACAAGGAAGCCGGTAGGTCTTTGCTTCGTTGACGACCGCATCCGCGAAGGTCTGATCACCCGAATTGAACGTTGCAGTCACTGTCGGATCGACATTCACTTCCTGGAACTCGAGCCGCACGCGAACGACGACGCCTTGCGGCGGCACCGTCATACCCGGCGGAACGCCAACCTTGATGCCGCGGTCGAATGTCGCGGACTCGCACGCCGGCAGGGCACGGTTCGGCGCGGACGCCGACAAGTCCGGCGCCACCTGCGCGTAAGCGAACGCGCACAGGCCGAGCACCGACCCGGCGACGAGTTGCCGTAGCGTGCAACCGCGGATCATCCGACTCGCCTCAGCCCCGCCCCAGCACCTTGCGCACCGTATCCGCCACGTTCCGCGCCGTGAATCCGAAGACCTTGAAGAGGTCCGCCGCAGGCGCCGATTCGCCGTAGGTGTCGATGCCGACGACGGCGGCGCAGCCGTACTTCCACCAGCCGTCGGTGACGCCCATCTCGACCGCGATGCGCGGCACGCCGGCGGGCAGCACGCTTTGCTGGTAGGCGACGCTCTGGCGGCCGAAGACGCTCGTCGAGGGCATGCTGACGACGCGCACCGCGATGCCGCGTTCGGCAAGCAGTTGCTGCGCATGCAGCGCGAGCTGGACCTCGGAGCCGGTCGCGATGATGACCGCCTGCGCCTTCTTCTTCATGCCCACCTCGGCCGGTTCGGCGAGCACGTAGGCGCCCTTCGCGATGCCATCGAGCCCGCTCTTGGGCAGGTAGGGCAGGTTCTGGCGGCTCAGCAGCAGCGCCGTCGGGCGCGCGCCGTTCTCGATCGCCGCGACCCAGGCGACGACCGTCTCGGCGGTGTCGGCCGGGCGCCAGACGTCAAGGCCCGGGATCAGCCGCAGCGACCATGCGTGCTCGATGCTCTGGTGCGTCGGCCCGTCCTCGCCGAGGCCGATCGAGTCGTGCGTGAAGACGTAGACGACGCGCTGCTTCATCAGC
>JAMLIM010000127.1 GCA_023954175.1 Rhizobacter sp. | reverse complement strand
AGGCCGCTCGCGAGCGCTTCGGCCGCGCCGACCGAACGGCCCGAGAAGAGCAGATCCTCGGCCGCGGGCTGCGTCATGCGATAGGGCAGCAGCACCGACGCGGCGGGCGCAAAGACGCCGAGCTTCATCTCGGGCTGGCCGAACTGCGCGTCCTCGGACGCGAAGATCATGCTGCCCGCGAGCGCGACTTCGAGCCCGCCGCCGAGGCACTGGCCGCGCACGGCGACGAGGATCGGCGCCGGGAAGTCGATCATCGAGAGAATCAGCGCGTGCAGGCTGCCCAGCATCGCGGCGCAGCGCTCGCGCAGGTGCTCCTCGACGCTGGCGCCGAAGCTGAAGTGCGGCCCCTCGGCATCGAGCAGCACGCCACGCAGGCCGGGCGCGTTGCGGTGCGCGTCGAGCGCGGCATGCAGCGCGCCGATCATCTCGGCATCGACGATGTTGGCCTTCGGCCGCGCCAGCCGCAGGCGCAGCAAGGCGCCGTCGCGATCCAGCCAGGCCTTCAGGGGCGACTCACGCATTCTTCTTCGCCTTCGGCTGGATTTCGTCGTGCAGCGGGCCGACCCAGCTTTGGCCGGCGGCGAGCTTCTGGCGCAGCAGCACGAAGTCGACTTCGCGGTCGTCCTTCGTCCCTTCGTTGAACGCGGTGAAGCCCGAGCGCGCCTCGGTCATCATGTTGAGCGCGAGCCAGGCGCGCGCGTCTTCCTTGTTGCGGTTCCAGGCTTCGAGCTTGGGCTTGCGCAGTTCCTCGAGCGTCTTCGTCGTGCAGTCGGGGAAGGTGAGCAGGATCTTCGCGCACAGCTCCTCGACGCGGGCGTCGAGCATCGACAGATCGACCGTGCCGCGCTTCATCAGCGCCTTGCCTTCCTCGAGCGCGCCGCCGGTCTTGGGTTCGCCATACGCGTTGCGACCGAACTCGTCGAACTGGCGTTGCGTCTCGACGAGCGGATTGGCGACGAACTTGCCGTCCACTTTCAGGGCCGGCACGACGTCGGTCAGGATGCCCATCTGGTACGCCTTGTGCGCCGAGAACGGCTCGCACAGCACGCAGGCCGCCATCGCGCGTTCGGCGCCGACGACGACCGGCAGGAAGTCGGTCGCGCCACCGATCGGGGCCGAGCCGTGCTTCGGGCCGGCCTGGCCGTAGCGCGCGAGGTCGGACGAGACCGAGAAATCGCAGGCCATGCCGATCTCCTGCCCGCCGCCAATGCGCATGCCGTTGACGCGGCAGATCACCGGCTTGTCGCAGGCGAGGATGGCCGACACCATGTCGTTGAAGAGCCGCATGTACTGGCGGTACTCCTGCGGCTGACCGGCGTAGTACTCGGCGTACTCCTTCGTGTTGCCGCCGGTGCAGAACGCCTTGTCGCCGGCGCCGGTGAAGACGACGCAGCTCACGTTGCGCGCGTTGCTCGCGGCGCGCATCGCGAGGATCACGCCCTTGACCATGTCGGTCGTGTAGGAGTTGAACTGGCTCGGGTTGTCGAGCGTGATCCAGGCGTTGAAGAGGCCTTCGGCCACGCTGCCGTCGGGACGCTTGGCGGGCCGCAGCTCGTACTTCACGCCGGGGCGCGAGATGTCGTCCACGATGTCGTGGTTCTTGAATTCTGCCGCGGCTTGCGGCTTCGCAGAGGCGTTCATCGGGTCTCCAGGTTCAGGTCGGGATGAGAATCGCGCGGCGCTTGATCTCGCGCTGGTGCACGGCTTCGAACACCTTGTTGATGTCGTGCAGCGGATGGGTCTCGACGAAGGGCTCGATCTGCACCTTGCCGTCGAGCACCAGATCGAGCGCTGCCGGGTAGTGCTCGGGCGGGCAGCCCCAGTTGCCGATCGCGCGGGCGTCGAAGGCCATCAGGTTGGACAGGCGGATCTCGACCTTGTCCATCGTGAAGCCGACGACCGAGAGCGTCGCGCCGTGCACGAGCAGGCTGTACGCGGCGAGCTGCCCGGCAGCCGTGCCCGAGCACTCGAAGATGAACCACTCGGTGCCGCGCAGGCCTTGCTGCTTGGCGAAGGCATTGATCGCGGCCTTGATCGCCTTCGCGTCCATGCCGCGGCTGTTGAGCGTGAGCGACGCGCCGTGACCGGCGATCGCCTCGAGCTTGGCGTCGTCGACGTCGATCGCGACGACCGTCGCGCCGAACGCCCGCGCGACCTGCACGCAGTAGCCGCCGACGCCGCCGGCGCCGATCACGACGGCGAGGCTGCCCGGCGCGACGCCGGCGCGGCGCACGGCCTGGTAGGGCGTCGTCAACGCGTCGGCGACGATCGAGACCTCGGCGATCGACAGCCCCGCGCGTTCCAGGCGCGCCAGGTCGACTTCGCACAGGCCGCGGCCGGGGACGACGATGTGCGTCGCGAAGCCGCCCTGTATGTCGTTGCCGGGCATCTTCTGCGTGCGGCAGATGGTCGAGAAGCCGCGCTGGCACAGATCGCATTCGCCGCACGGCAGCACGGCGGGCACGATGACGGACTTGCCGATCCAGGCTTGCGCGCCCTCACCGGCGGCGACGACGCGGCCGCTGATCTCGTGGCCGAGCGCGAGCGGCAGCGACTGGTTCGTGCGCACGCCGTCGTAGTAGTAGCCGAGGTCGGTGTGGCAGACGCCGCAGCCGGCGATCGCGACGACCACCTCGCCCGCCTGCGGCGCGGCCTCGAACGCGGCGCGCTCCATCGGCGCCTTGGGCGCGGTCATCAGCCAGCGGTGTGCGTCGATAGCCATCAAGATCCTCCGTGTTGCGCGCCGGTGTTTGCTACTCTCGCGGCGCCCTGCTTCGGTCGATCGCAGCACCCAAACTGGTAAACTGGTACTGCAATGCCGGTTTAAGCCATTGTGAACACGATTGCTTGCGTACTCTTTGATCTGGGTCAGAAACAAGGGCGCGCCCAAAACGTTTACTCAGCACTCACGATTGAGCCAGGAGCATGGTGTGAATGTCATTTCGAGACCTGAGACGGTGGCGCGCGCAGCGCCGTCAGATGCGGTGGCAAGCGAATGTGCGAGCCTGTCGATCGCGCTCGCCGGGAGTGGCGGCAGCGGCGTCATGACGGCCGGCACGCTGCTGCTCGACGCCGCGGCGCGCGCCGGCCTGTACGGGCTGATGGTGCGCACCAGCGGGCCGCAGATCCGCGGCGGCGAGGCGGCGGCGTTGCTGCGCATCGGGCGCACGCCGCTCGAGTCGCTCGACGACCGGTTCGATCTGCTGCTCGCGATCGACTGGTTGAACATCAACCGCTTCGCCGACGAGATCCCGCTGCACGCGGGCAGCCTGCTGATCGGCGACGCCGAAAGCGGCGAGGCGCCCGCGGTCTTCCTCGCCACCGGGACGCGATCGGTCTCGGTGCCGCTGAAGAAAATGGTCAAGGCGATCCCGGGCAGCTGGATCAACATGGTCGCGCTCGGCCTGGCGGGTGCGCTCGCCGGGCTGCCGGCGCAGGCGCTCGAGGCCGCGGTGCGCGCGAGCTGGAAGCGCACCGAAGCGGCGCTCGAAGCGAACCTGAAGGCGCTGCACGCCGGGATCGCGGCTGCGGCCGACCTGCCCGGGCTGCCGCGGCTGGCCGAGCCGGAGGCGAAGGCCGAGGGCAAGGCGACGGACGCCCCGGGCGCCGGCCGCTGGCTGCTCAGCGGCAACGAGGCGGCCGGCGCGGGCGCGTTGCGCGGCGGCGTGCGTTTCGTCGCCGCCTACCCGATCACGCCGGCGACCGAACTGCTCGAATGGATGGCGCCCGCATTGACGCGCGTCGGGGGGTCGCTGTTGCAGGCCGAGGACGAACTCGCGTCGGTCAACATGATCATCGGCTCGTCGTTCGGCGGCGTGCCGTCGCTCACGGCCACCTCGGGGCCGGGCCTGGCGTTGATGACCGAGGGCATCGGCCTCGCGGTCGCGGCCGAGGTGCCGATCGTCGTCGTCGACGTCATGCGCGGCGGGCCTTCGACCGGCATCCCGGCCAAGAGCGAGCAGAGCGACCTGTCGTTCGCCGTCAGCGGCCTGCACGGCGATGCGCCGCGGCTCGTCGTCGCGCCGAGCTCCATCTCCGACTGCCTCGCGACGACCGCCTGGGCGGTCGAGCTTGCCGAGGCGCTGCAGGCACCGGCGATCGTGCTGACGGACCAGTTCATGGGCCAGTCGCGCGCGATCATCGACAAGCCCACGGCCGAACCCGTCGCGCCCAGGCGGCTCGTCGCGGCGGCGCACACGCCCGACTACAAGCGCTATCGCGACACGCCGTCGGGCGTCTCGCCGATGGCGATCCCGGGTACGCCCGGCATCGAATACACCGCCGACGGCCTCGAGCACAGCGAGAGCGCGATCCCGAGCAGCCAGGCGCACGACCACATCCTGCAACTCGACAAGCGCGAGCGCAAGCTCATGCTGCACGACTACGGCAGCCGCTGGGCCGACGTCGAGGGCGATGCGCCGCTCGCCGTGATCACCTTCGGCTCGGCCTCCGGCCCGGTGCGCGAGGCGATCGCGCGTGCCGCGGCGCAGGGTGTCGCGGTGCGCCTCGTCGTGCTGCGCCTGCTCGCGCCGTTGCGCGAGGCGGCGTTCGCCGAGGCGCTGCGCGGCGTCGAGCGCGTCATGGTGATCGAGCAGAACCACGGCGCGCAACTGCTGCGCTACCTGCGCGGCACGCTCGACCTGCCGGGCCGGCCGGCGAGCTTTCACAAGCCTGGGCCGTTGCCGATGCGCCCAGCCGAGGTCTGCGCTGCGCTCGTCGCGTGGGCCGCCATCGAATCCGCACAGAAGGAAGCAACATGAATGAAGTGGCAACGCCGGCAGCGCCGGCAACCCCGGCGGCGCGCAGCGCCGGCGAATACAAATCGAAGGTCAAGCCGATCTGGTGCCCCGGCTGCGGTGACTTCACCGTCCTCAACTCGGTCACGCGCGCGCTCGCGCTGCTGCAGCTGCAACCGCACGAAGTGGCCGTCGTCTCGGGCATCGGCTGCTCGTCGCGCATCCCGGCCTACACCGCGTGCTACGGCTTTCACGGCGTGCACGGCCGCTCGCTCGCTGCGGCGACCGGCCTGAAGGCGGCGCGCCCGGACCTGACCGTGATCGTCGCCAGCGGCGACGGCGACGGTTACTCGATCGGCGGCAACCACTTCATGCACGCCTGCCGCCGCAACGTGGACCTGACCTACATCGTGATGGACAACCACGTCTACGGCATGACCAAGGGCCAGGCGTCGCCGACGACCGAGCCCGACTGGGACAACAAGCTCTCGCCCGGCGGCACCGGCATCCGCTCGTACCATCCGCTCGTGATCGCGCTCGCTTCGGGTGCGAACTTCGTCGCGCGCGCCTTCTCGGGCGACCAGCAGGGCACGGCGCAGATGATCGCGCAGGCGATCCAGCACCCCGGCTTCTCGTTCATCGAGATCATGAGCCCGTGCGTCACGTTCCGGCCCGAGCAGCGCGAATGGAAGGACAAGGTGCACCCGGCGCTGGTCGAGCCGACGAACGATCCGGCGCGCGCCGCGCGCCGCATCATGACGGACGACGGCTTCAACATCGGCGTGCTCTACGCCGGCGATCGCCCGCCGTACCCGGTCGGTGGGCGCCCGGCGCGCAACACGGTGGCCGAGATCGAAGCGGAGTTCGCACTGTGAGCGCCGCCAAGACCGCGAGCGGCAGCGCCGTGCGCGCGCCCGCGACGCTCGAGGAGTTCATGCTGCAGGCGCTCGCGATGGAGCGCGATGCGGTCGAGCGCTACACCGATTTCGCCGACCAGATGGAGACCCACAACAACCACGATGTGGCGGCGATGTTCCGCACCATGGCGGGCTACGAAACGAAGCACGCGCAGGAGATCATGGCCGAGATGGGCTGGAAGGAGGCCCCGGTGCAGGCGCTGCAAGGCGTTCGCTGGGCCGGCTTCGATTCCCCCGAGGCGCCGGCGATCGACGAGGTGCACTACCTGATGCGGCCGTGGCACGCGCTGCAGCTTGCGCTTGCGGCCGAGCAGCGCGCCGAGGCCTTCTTCGGCGAGCTCGCGAAGGCGGCGACGAACGATGCGGTGCGCGCGAAGGCACTCGAGCTGCAGGCGGAGGAGGCGGAGCACGTCGAACTCGTCCGCGCCTGGATGGCGAAGGTGCCGAAGCCGGAAGGCGACTGGGCGAACGACCCGGACCCCCCGCGCTACATCGATTGAACGGCCGGCCCGACAAGGCGCCGAGCGCCGAAGACCGACAAGAGAGAACCGATCGCAGAGAACCGACAAGAGAGGAAACAGGAATGAACGTGCTATTGCCTGAAGGATGGGCGCCCCCGATCGGCTACGCCAACGGCATCGAGGTCGATGCGGGGCGCATCGTCTTCATCGCCGGCCAGGTCGGCTGGAACGCGCAACAGGTGTTCGAGTCGGAAGAGATCGCGCCGCAGTTCGAACAGGCACTGAAGAACCTGCTCGCTGTCCTTGCGGTGGCCGGTGGCAAACCCGAAAACGTCTGCCGCATCACGGCGTTCTGCTGCGACAAGCCGGCCTATCTGGCGGCGCGGCGGGAACTCGGCGCCATCTGGCGCCGGACCATGGGCACGCACTACCCGGTGATGAGCATGATCTTCGTCGCCGACCTGCTCGACAACCCGGGCAAGATCGAACTCGAGGCGACCGCGGTGCTGCCCAAGCGCTGATCCGGCCATGGACTACGAAGACGTCCTCTACGAGGTGCGCAACGCCGCGGCGTGGATCACGATCAACCGCGCGCCGAAGATGAACGCGTTTCGCGGCAGGACCTGCGACGAGCTGATCCACGCGCTGCAGCGCGCCGGCTACGACCGCGCGATCGGCGCGATCGTGCTCGCCGGCGCGGGTGACAAGGCGTTTTGCACCGGCGGCGACCAGTCCGCCCACGAAGGCCAGTACGACGGCCGCGGCACGATCGGCCTGCCGATGGAGGAGCTGCACGCCGCGATCCGCGACGTGCCCAAGCCGGTGATCGCGCGCGTGCAGGGCTA
>JAMLIM010000126.1 GCA_023954175.1 Rhizobacter sp. | reverse complement strand
GAAGGAGCGCCGCTAACGCTCGTCGTCGGCCGGATTGCGCGTCGTCGAGCGCAGGAAGAGGCGCGACACCGTCTGCGCGAGTTGCGCGCGCTGCTCGCCGGCCGAAGCATGCAGCTCGGCCATCGCGCCGTGCAGCATCTTCTGCGTCAGGCCGCGCGACAGCGCATCGAGCACGGCGTCGACGTTCTCGCCGCGCGCGAGCAGCTTGCGCGCGCGGGCGATCTCATGCGCGCGCCAGTCATGCGCCTGCGCGTTGAGCGCCTGGATCAGCGGCACGCTGCCGCGCTGGTCGAGCCAGTGCACGAAGCTCTGCACGCCGGTCTCGATGATCGCCTCGGCCTGCTGCACCGCCGCCTGGCGCTTCTCGCCCGCCGATTGCACGAGCGTCGACAGGTCGTCGACGGTGTAGAGATAGACGTCGCCGAGCTGCGCGACTTCGGGTTCGATGTCGCGCGGGACGGCCAGATCGACCATGAACATCGGGCGGTGCTTGCGCGTCTTGAGCGCGCTCTCGACCGCGCCGAGGCCGATGATCGGCAGCGAGCTTGCGGTGCACGAGACGACGATGTCGAAGTCGGCCAGCCGATGCGGCAGGTCCACGAGGCGCAGCGCCTCGGCGCCGAGCCGACCGCCGAGGCGCTCGCCGCGCTCGAGCGTGCGGTTGGCCACCGCCATCGCCTGCGGCGAGCGCGCCGCGAAGTGGGTCGCGACGAGCTCGATCATCTCGCCCGCGCCGACGAACAGCACCTTCACTTCGCGCAGGTCCTCGAACAGCTGCGCCGCGAGGCGCACCGAGGCCGCCGCCATGCTGATCGAATGGGCGCCGATCTCGGTCGAGGTGCGCACCTCCTTGGCGACCGCGAACGAGCGCTGGAACAACTGGTGCAGCGTCGTGCCGAGCGTGCCCGCGGTGTCCGCCTCGCGCACCGCCTGCTTCATCTGGCCGAGGATCTGCGGCTCGCCGAGCACCATCGAGTCGAGGCCGCTCGCGACGCGAAACGCGTGCCGCGCGGCCGAGCCGTCCTCGAGCACGTAGCTGTAGTCGCGCAGCGTGTGACCGGCGACGCCGCCGACACCGGCGAGCCAATCGACCGCCGGCTGCAGCAGCGCCTCGCCCTGCGACGCGGCGTCGGAGACATAGAGCTCGGTACGGTTGCAGGTCGACAGCAGCGCAACCTCGGGCCCGCCCTGGGCCGAATGGCCCGCGATGCGATCCCGAAAGCCGTGCAGCGTCGGCCCGAGCTGATCGGACGTGAACGCGAAACGGCCGCGCAGATCGAGCGGCGCCGTCGTGTGGTTCAGTCCGAGCGCAAAGACACTCATTCTCGAATTATAAAATTCGGCGGCCAAGGCCGGGAACGGCGCCGGCGCCGGCATCGATCGACCCGGTGAACACGCCTTGGCGCGCGGCCGCGCCGGCGCGCCAACGCAGAAGCGGGAGACTCATTGGGTCCATTCGACGCCGTCAATCATGTGTTCGGGCTTGTGCTCCCCGCGCTCGTCGTCGGGCCGTTGGCCGCCGCGCTCACGAAGTGGGTGTGGCGCAGCGAGTTGCGCAGTGTGCGATGGCGCAGGCTGGCCGCGTGGGCGGCGGCAGTTGCCGCGATTGTGCTCGTCGCCGGCCTCGTCGTCTTCGGCCGCGACGGCGCGATGGCGACCTACGGGGTGATGATCGTCGCAATGGCGCTCGCGCTCTGGTGGGCGGGCTTCGGGCCCGGCCGCAAGCGCTGACGCGCCGGCGCGCCGCAGATTGCTCAGCGAAACGTCCAGCTTCGGTTGATCGTGAAGGTCAACAGCAGCGTCGCGAGCGTCGCCATGACCTGCCCCAGCAAGTAGTGCACGCCGAGCCGCACGGCGCCACCGACGATCACCATGCCGAACAGGGCGCCCAGCAGCGCTGTCGATTGGAACCGGAACCACGAGGCGCCGATGCCGCCCCGATAGGCAAAGGTCAGCAGCCGGTTGCCGAGGTAGGCCACCTGCGCCCCGACCACCGCACCGAAGCCGGACGCCAGCCAGGCCGGCCAGCCGCCGATTTCGACGCACAACGCGAGCAGCGTGTAGTGCGTTGCCGTGGCGACGGCGCCCACGAGGGTGTAGCGAAAAAGTTGATTCATGCGGGGTGGTGTGCGCGTCGGCAGGGCGGCAGGCAGCTCGCGATTATCGGCAGACGGCCGCGCGCGCCAGATGCAGTGCCGCCCGATGGCGCGCGACCACCGCGATGACGGTCGTCAAGCGCCTCGCGCTGCATCTGCGGCATGATCGGCGCTTCGACACGCTTTGAGCGCACGCACTCGACCCCACATGGAGTTCAAGGACTATTACAAGGTGCTCGGCGTCGAGCGCGGCGCGAGCGAGGACGAGATCAAGAAGGCGTTTCGCAAGCTCGCGCGCAAGCACCATCCCGACGTCAACAAGGCGGCCGACGCTGCGGCCCGCATGCAGGATCTGAACGAGGCCTACGACGTGCTGCGCGACCCCGAGAAGCGCGCCGCGTATGACCGCGTCGGCCAGGGCATGCGCGGCGGGCAGGAGTTCCGGCCACCGCCCGACTGGGACGCCGGCTTCGAGTTCAGCGGTGCGCCCGAGGGCGCGGGCTTCGGCGATCACAGCGACTTCTTCGAGACGCTGTTCGGCGCCGCACGGCGCGCGCGCGGGCACGCCGCGGCGGGCGGCCGCAGCACGCGCGGCGAGGACCATCACGCGAAGATCGTCATCCCGCTCGAAGACGCGTTCCACGGCGCGACGCGCGGCCTGTCGCTGCGCGCGCCCGAGCTCGACGCGAGCGGGCATGTCGTGCTGCGCGAGCGCGAACTGCAGGTGAAGATCCCGAAGGGCATCCGCGCCGGCCAGCAGATCCGCCTCAGCGGCCAGGGCTCGGCGGGGCCGCGCGGCGAGCCCGCGGGCGACCTCTATCTCGAGGTCGAGTTCGAGCCGCATCCGCGCTTTCGCGTCGACGGGCGCGACCTCTACGTGACGCTGCGCGTCGCGCCGTGGGAGGCCGCGCTCGGCGCGAGCGTGCCGCTGCGCACGCCGGACGGCGAGCTGCAGATGAGCGTGCCGCCGGGGTCGCAGGGCGGTCGCAAGCTGCGCCTGAAGGGCCGCGGCATCCCGGGCCCGACGCCGGGCGACCTCTACGTCGTCCTCGATGTCGTCCTGCCGCCGGCGACGAGCGATGCGGCGAAGGCCTTGTACGAACAGATGGCGCGCGAGCTGGCGTTCGATCCGCGCGCCGGCGGGGAGGGTGGGCGATGAAGACGATTGCGAGCGGTGTGTGCATCGGCATGGACGCCTGGCTCGATCTGGAAACGCTGGCGCGCGCCTGCGGCGTGCAGGTCGACTACGTTCGCACGCTCATCGACGAGGGCCTGATCGAGCCGCCGCCGCAAGCGCCGCGGCTGCACTTCGGCAGCGTCGAACTCGCGCGCGTGCGGCGCATCCGCAGGCTGCAGCACGATTTCGAGGCCAATCTGCAGAGCGTTGCCGTGATGCTCGACCTGATCGACGAGGTCGAGCGCCTGCACGCCGAGATGCGGCGTGCCGGGCTGGGCAACTGAGCCGGTCGCTCGCTACGCCTTTCAGACCGAGCGCGCCCAGGGGCCGAGCAGCCAGCGCTCGAGCAGGCCGAGTCTGCGCTCGAAGGCAGCCGAGGCCAGCAAGGAACGCTCGATGAGGCCCGACTGCACCCCCGCCGCGTACTGCGCGCGTGCGAGGTCGAAACCGGCCGTCAGGCACAGCGTCTGGAACTTGCGACAGGCATCGACTGCATAGGCCGCATCGGTCACCGGCATCGGCATGGCTGGTTCGATCGCTTTCAGTGGCTGGGTCTCAAGGCGTTGCTCCGGGGCTTCCTGCGGGCACCCTGGCGCCGCGGTTCAGGCGCTTGTCGACGCCGCGACAAGCCTGCGGGAGGGCCGCGGCGGACTTGTGCTGATCGATTGCGCCGCAGCCGCGGGCGCCACTTGCATCTGAAGCGTGCTGGCGCATTGCTTCAATGCCTCGCGCAGCCAGCCGTGACCCGGATCGCTCGCGTGACGCCGGTGCCAGACCATCGCGACGTCGATCGCCACCAGCTCGAACGGCAGCGCACGGCAGGTCAGTGCGTCTCCGAACCCGGTCGCAGGGACGAAGCTGCGCGGCAGCACGGTCAACAGATCGGAATGGCGGACGGCGCTTGCCGCGCTGTGGAACTGGTTGACGGTGACGCCGACCTTGCGGCTGCGGCCGAGGCGTTCGAGCGCGTTGTCGACGAAACCGCGCGGTCTTCCGGCGAAGCTCACGCGCAGGTGTCGTGCGGCGCAGAAGTCGTCCAGCGTCAGCGTCTTCTTCCGGGCGAGCGGGTGATCGCGCCGCATCACACAGACGTACTCGCAATGCCACAGCGACTCGAACCGCACGCCGGCGGACCCCGATTCGGCGGTGAGCGCGGTCGGCAGTTCCGGAAAGAAGCCGAGCGCGACGTCGGCGTCGCCGTGGTCCAGCAGCGCGCGGGGATCGCGGGTTGCGAGCGGGATGATTCTCAGGTTCGCACGCGCCTGGGTTGCCTCGATGTGCGCGACGAGCAAGGGCAGCGCCAGCGCGGCGGTCGCGTCGGCCATCGCGAGCGTGAAGGTTCGCTCGTCACGGCGCGGGTCGAACACCTGAGGTTCCAGCGCCGTGCGCAGGCCGTCGAGCGCGGTGCGCACCACGGGCCAGAGCTCCTCGGCCTGCCGGGTCGGCGTGACGCCGGCCTGCGTCGGGACGAACAGCTCCTCGTTCGTCGCTTCGCGCAGCCGTCTCAGCGCGTTGCTGACTGCCGGCTGGCTCATCGCGAGGTGATCCGCCGCACGCGTGACGTTGCGTTCGGTCATCACCGCGTCGAAGACGCGAAGCAGGTTGAGGTCGAGCGTGCGGAAGTTCATCGGGTGTCGGTCGGGCTGGCGTGATGCCGGCCATTCGGGTCGGGAATGGCCGGATTCAGCCTGTGAATTGGCCTATTCTAAGGGAAAACCCTAGGCTTCGTTCCGTCGGGGCCGTTGCGCCCCACAGCAAGGAAGGAAGTCCCCATGTCGATCGAACTCGCAAAGCAACTGCCTGGCGCCCGCTTCGGGTCGTCGAGCGTTCCGCAATGGCTGTCCCGCATGGCTGACGCGGCGTCTCGCTACCGCAACAAGGCGTGGAATGCCATCGAGGCCAGCGGCTCGGCCCGTGCCGAGCGCGAACTGCGTCGCCTCGCGGCCCAGCACGCAGGGAACCCCGAACTCGCGCAGGCGTATCGCGACGCGGTACGCAACCTGCAAGTTCGGAATTCATGACCGCAGCGGCCGCTGCGTGCGGCCGCGCCCGATGCACCCCTTTCAGGAGAACACGATGCGCTACGCGCCTGCTGCGAATTCCCGTTACGCCGCATTCCCACCGAGCGGCGGCTCGTCACCCCTCGGCACCTGGCTCAGATCGGTCCTGCAACGCCTCGTCCCGGCGAGGTCCGGCGCCCCCGTCCCGCGTGACCATTCCCGCGAGCTGGCGGAAGTCCGCGCCTATGCCATGTCGGTGCGCAACTCGGACCCGGGCTTCGCGTCGGATCTGTTCGCGGCCGCGGATCGCCACGAACGCATGCCGAACTGATCGTCGCAGCCGGCGGCAGGTGCCGGCCACGCAGTGTCCTTGCCGTTGACGCGGCGCCGGGGGCGTCGCGCCGAGTCGCTGCGCGTCAGAGGGCGGTAAGCGCAGGGTTCAGAATGGAGCGTCGCCACTGCAAGGAGACCGCGCCATGTTCCAGGGCCTCGCTGCGCAGCGCCTGCTGGCCTTGTTCGCTTTCGGCTGGCTGGCGTTCACCTTCCCGCTGCTCGGCCTGTGGGATGTCGACGCGAGCGTGTGGGGCATCCCGCTGCTGCCGGCCGCGATGTTCGCCGGCTGGGCGGTGCTGATCGGCCTGGTCGCCTGGGCCGTCGAGCGTGCGGACGACATCGACTGATGCGCGCGCCGCGTCGCGCGCCGTCGTTCCCCGCGTTGTCGGCGGTGGCCGGGCTGACGGTGCAGCTTGCACCGATCGACCGCACGTGAGCGCAAGCTAGCGATGCTTCCCGCCCCGGTCGTCGTCGTCGCCGCGTTCCTGTACCTGCTGCTGCTGTTCGGGATCGCCGAGTTCGCCGACCGGCGCGCGCTCGCGGGCCGCTCGGTGATCGGCAATGCGTGGGTCTACGCGCTGTCGATGGGCGTCTACTGCACCGCCTGGACCTACTTCGGCAGCATCGGGCGTGCCGCGACGCTCGGCCTGTGGTTCCTGCCGATCTACCTCGGCCCGACGCTCGCGATGGTGCTCGCGTGGATGGTCGTGCGCAAGATGATCCGCATCTCGCGCAGCTACCGCATCACCTCGATCGCCGACTTCATCGCCAGCCGCTACGGCAAGAGCCGGCTGCTCGCCGGGCTCGTGACGCTGATCGCGGTGATCGGCATCCTGCCCTACGTGGCGCTGCAGCTGAAGGCGATCGCGATCGGCTTCGAAGTGATGACGACGCCGGTCGGCGCGCCGCACGCAGCGCCGGGCGCGTGGTGGAGCGACAGCACCTTCTACATCGCGCTCGTGCTCGCCGGCTTCACGATCGCCTTCGGCACGCGCCACCTCGACACGACCGAGCGCCACGAGGGCATGGTCGCCGCGATCGCGTTCGAGTCGGTCGTCAAGCTCGTCGCCTTCCTCGCCGTCGGCATCTTCGTCACCTGGGGCATGTTCGACGGGCCGTCCGATCTTTTCGCCCGCGCGCGCGCGCTGCCCGAGGCGGCGCGCGTGCTGCGGCTGGAGACGGATTCGGGATTTGCCGGCGGGCAGTGGTTCGCGTTGATGTTGCTCGCGATGTTCTCGGTCGTCTTCCTGCCACGCCAGTTCCAGATGCTGGTGGTGGAAAACGTCGACGAGCGGCACCTGAAGCGCGCGGTCTGGGTCTTTCCGCTCTACATGCTCGCGATCAATCTGTTCGTGCTGCCGATCGCGCTGGCCGGCCTGCTGCACTTCGGGCCCGGGCGCGTGAACG
>JAMLIM010000125.1 GCA_023954175.1 Rhizobacter sp. | reverse complement strand
GGCCGCTCGGTCGGCGCGGCCGAAGCACTCGCGAGCGGCCTCGTGCAGCGCGTCGCACCCGACCCCGAAGCCGCCGCGCTCGCCTGGTTCGACGAACAACTCGCCGGCAAGAGCGGGGCGTCACTCGCCCTCGCCCTTGCCGCGGCCCGCATCGTGATGCGCTCGCAGGTTCGCGAACGCCTCGCCGCGGTCGAGCGGCTCTATCTCGACCAATTGATGTCCACCCGCGACGCCAACGAGGGGCTTGCCGCCTTCCTCGCGAAGCGCTCACCTTCCTGGGAACACCGCTGATGAACACTGCCGCAACTCCTCCCGCCACCTCCCCGGTGCAAGCCATCGTGCAACGCTGCGAAGCGCTGTTCGAAGATCTGCACTTCAACGCCGTCAAGGAATGGAAGGCCGCGAAGCCCGGCCGCAAGGCGATCGGCTACATGCCGGTCTATGTGCCGCGCGAGCTGATCCACGCCGCCGGCATGCTGCCGGTGGGCATCCTCGGCGGCGGCGATTCGCTCGAGGTGATCCAGGGCGACGCCTACTACCAGAGCTACATCTGCCGCATCCCGCGCTCGACGATCGAGCTCGGCCTGACCGGCCGGCTCGACAGCCTGGACGGCATGCTGTTCCCGTCGATCTGCGACGTCATCCGCAACCTGTCGGGCATGTGGAAGATGCTCTTCAAGGACAAGTACGTTCGCTACATCGACGTGCCGCAGAACTACGAGGACGCCGTCGGCGGCAAGTTCTACATGGAGGAGATGCAGATCCTGCGCGAGGATCTGGCCAAGCTCGCCGGGCGCGAGATCACCGACGCCGACCTCAACGCATCGATCGCCGTCTACAACGAGAACCGCGTCGCGATCGCCGACCTCTACAAGTACCGCGCCGCGTATCCGTGGCAGGCGCCGACCTCCGAGGTCTACCTGCTGCTGCGCGCCGGCATGGTGCTGCCGGTCGAGGAGCACACGGTGCTCGTGCGCGACTACCTCGCGGCGGCCGAGTTGACGCAGCGCCCGAAGCGCGACAACGCGCGCGTCGTCATCAACGGGTCGTTTTGCGAGCAGCCGCCGCTGTCGCTCATCAAGTCGATCGAGATGTCGGGCTGCTACATCGTCGACGACGACTTCATGCTCGTCACGCGCTGGCTGCTCGACGAAGTGCCGGCCGACAAGAACCCGCTGGAGGAGCTGTCCAAGGCCTTCCTGCACCGCTCGGCGTCGACCGCAGCCAAGTACGACACGACGCGCGAGGAAAAGGGCGTCTACCTGATGAAGCAGGTCAAGACGCGCGGCGCCGAAGGCGTGATCTTCGCCGCGCCGTCGTTCTGCGACCCGGCACTGCTCGAGCGGCCGATGCTGCAGGACGTGCTCTCCAAGCACGGCATCCCGCACACCGCCTTCAAGTACGCGGAAAACACCGGCCAGATGGCGCCGATCCGCGAACAGTCCGGCACGTTTGCGGACTCCATCAAACTTTGGAACGCTGCTTAAGGAGCTGCCCCATGAACGCCACCGTCACCATGCCCGCCCCGACCGGTACCGCCAAGCGGCCGCCCGCAGTCCAGAAAGAGGACGCGATGTGGCTCCAGAAGGAGCTCATCAACAAGAACTACATGGATCTGGCAACCGCGCGCCAGAACAACAAGAAGGTCTCGGCCACTTTCGTTCCGGGCAACCTGAACGAATTGCTGATGTGCTTCGACTTCGCGCGCAGCCTGCCCGAGACGAACGCGCTGCAAAACGGCATGCGCAAGAAGAGCGGCAAGTTCATCATGGACGCCGAGCGCGACGGCCAGAGCGAGGACGTCTGCACCTACGTCAAGGCCGATCTCGGCATGATGATGGGCGGCGAGATCGGCCCCACGGGCGACCCGATGCCCACGCCCGACATCCTGCTCCTGTCCTACACCGGCTGCTTCACCTTCATGAAGTGGTTCGAGCTGATCCGCCACAAGTACGGCTGCGAGACGGTGATGCTGCACGTGCCCTACCAGGGCGAGGGCCACATCGCGCCCAACATGCGTGACTACGTCGTGCGCCAGCTGAAGGAAACCGTGATCCCGACGCTCGAGCGCGTCTCCGGCGTCAAGTTCGACATCGACCGTCTGCGCCAGTACATGCGCGAGTCGGCGAAGGCCGAGGATGACCTCGTCGCCGTGCTGCAGTCGGCGAAGCACAGGCCGAGCCCGATCGACGGCTACTTCGGTTCGGTCTACTACATCGGGCCGATCTTCACCGCGTTCCGCGGCACGACCGAGGCGACCGACTACTACCGCATGCTGCGCGGCGAGATCGAGGAACGCGTCCGCCTGGGCAAGGGCCCGATCACGCCGGACGGCGAGATGGGCGAGGAGAAGTACCGCCTCGTGGTCGAAGGCCCGCCGAACTGGACGCACTTCCGCGAGTTCTGGAAGATGTTCTACGAAGAAGGCGCGGTCGTCGTCGCGTCGACCTACTCGAAGGTCGGCGGCTTGTATGACTTCGGCTTTCGCCACGACCCGGACCGGCCGCTCGAGTCGCTCGCCGAATACTGCCTCGGCTGCTACACGAACCTGAACCTGCCGTCGCGCGTCGACATGATCAGCAAGTACATCGAGGAATACCAGGCCGACGGCCTGCTGATCAACTCGATCAAGAGCTGCAACAGCTTCTCCGCCGGTCAGCTGCTGATGATGCGCGAGGTCGAGAAGCGCACCGGCCGGCCGGGCGCGTTCATCGAGACCGACCTCGTCGATCCGCGCTACTTCTCGGCGGCGAACGTGAAGAACCGGCTCGAGAGCTACTTCCAGATGGTCAAGGCCAAGCGTGGCGCGGGCGGCGGTGCGCCGAGCGACAAGCCGATGATCATCTCCGGCGCGCCCATCAACTGAAGAAAGCAGGAGCGCACATCATGCGTTGTTTCATCGGCATCGATCTCGGCTCGACGACCACCAAGGCGGTCGTCATCGACGAGAACCAGAACATCCTCGGGCGCGGCATCACGAATTCGCGCTCCAACTACGACACCGCGGCGGCGATCGCGAAGCAGGAGGCGCTCGTCAACAGCCGCTTCTATCTGTTTCGCCAGGCGCTCGGCGACACCAAGGCGCTGAACGGTTCGCTCGACGGCTTCCTCGGCCAGCTCGAGCGCGACTTCCGCGCCGAGCAGTACATGGAGCAACTCGCCGACCTCGAGGAGACCTGCCAGCGCAGCCTGGCAACGGCCAACTTCGGCAGCGACGCCGGGGCGGTCGGCGAAGCGCTGAAAGAGGTCTTCAAGCGGCTGACGGCCGAGGCGCCGAGCCTCTTCGCGCCCGGCGCGAAGCGCAAGAGCGACTTCTTCCGCGACATCGCCGGCAGCCAGTACCTCGCCACCGGCGAGGCGGTGGCGAAGGAGGCGGGCACGCGCTACGACTACCTGCTCAACGTCTTCGACCGCTCGATCATCGAGGTCGAGAACCGCGTCTACGCCGATTCGATCCGCCGCCACCTGCTCGCGGCCCTCGAGCGCGCGTTCATCGCGATGCCCGAAACCGAGGCACGCCGCGCGCAGGTCGAAGCGCCGATCAAGGGCATCCTCGACACCGAGATGGAAGAGGTCTACGTCGTCGGCACCGGCTACGGCCGCGCGCGGCTGCCGTTCTCGAAGGAGCACATCCGCTCCGAGATCCTGTGCCACGGCCTCGGCGCGCACGTGATGTACCCGAAGACGGCGACCGTGCTCGACATCGGCGGCCAGGACACGAAGGCGATCCAGGTCGACCCGGCCGGCATCGTCGAGAGCTTCCAGATGAACGACCGCTGCGCCGCCGGTTGCGGGCGCTACCTCGGCTACATCGCCGACGAAATGAACATGGGCCTGCACGAGCTGGGGCCGATGGCGATGAAGTCGACGAAGAACATCCGCATCAACTCGACCTGCACCGTGTTCGCCGGCGCCGAGCTGCGCGACCGCCTGTCCCTCGGCGACAAGCGCGAGGACATCATGGCCGGTCTGCACCGCGCGATCATCCTGCGCGCGATGTCGATCCTCGCCCGGTCCGGCGGCGTGCGCGACCAGTTCACCTTCACCGGCGGCGTCGCGAAGAACGAGGCGGCGGTGAAGTCGCTGAAGGAACTCGTGAAGGAAAACTACGGCGACGTCACGCTCAACATCGACCCCGACTCGATCTACACCGGCGCCCTCGGCGGCGCAACCTTCGCCTGGCGCGCAGTGGTCGAAGAAGGCAAGACGGCGGAAAACAGGGCCTAGCCTCACCAGCGGCTGCAGCGACCCCTACACGGAAGGACACATCATCATGATCCATACCATCGGCATCGATATCGGCTCCGGCGCCATCAAGTCGGTCTTGTTCCGGCACGACGGCGACGGCCGCCCCGAGTGGCTCGCCAAGCGCAGCGAACGCATCCGCGGCCGCGACCCGATGACGCTCGCGCGCGAAGGCTACGAGGGCGTGCTCGAGGACGCCGGGCTGACGAAGGACGACATCGCCTACGTCGCGACGACCGGCGAGGGCGAGAACGTCAAGTTCGCGACCGGCCACTTCTATTCGATGACGACCCACGCACGCGGCGGTGTCTACCTGGAGCCGAGCGCGCGCGGCATCGTCGACATCGGGGCCTTGAACGGCCGCGCGATCTACGTCGACGAGCGCGGCAAGGTGCTGTCGTACAAGATGACGAGCCAGTGCGCGTCGGGCTCCGGCCAGTTCCTCGAGAACATCGCGCGCTATCTCGGCGTCGCGGTCGAGGAGATCGGGCCGCTGTCGCAAAGCGCGAAGGACCCCGAAAAGGTCAGCTCGATCTGCGCCGTGCTCGCCGAGACCGACGTCATCAACATGGTCAGCCGCGGCATCGCGACGCCCGACATCCTGAAGGGCATCCACCTGTCGATGGCCTCGCGCATCGTCAAGCTCCTGAAGGTCACCGGCATCAAGACGGGCACCGCGCTGCTGACCGGCGGCCTCGCACTAGACTCGGGGCTGCTTGCGGCAATCCAGGAAGAAATGGTCGCCGAGAAGGTCACGGTGACGGCGATGTCTCACCCCGATTCGATCTACGCCGGCGCGATCGGCGCCGCGCTGTGGGGCGCGTTCCGGCACGGCAAGCTGCAGGAACTGGAAACCTCGGCAGCCTGAACTGAAGGAGAAACAAACATGGCTCTCATCATCAATGACGACTGCACCGCCTGCGACGCCTGCAAGCCGGTGTGCCCGAACGAAGCGATCAGCGTCGGCGACCCGATTTACGTCATCGACGCGTTCAAGTGCACCGAATGCGTCGGCGCCGAAGACGAGCCGCAATGCAAGCTCGTCTGCCCCGCCGACTGCATCGTCCAGGACCCGAACTTCGTCGAGACGCCCGAAGAATTGATGGCGAAGTACGAGTCGCTGCACAGCTGAGCCGCCCCCGCGGGCGGGCGCTGCCGCGCGCCCCCCTAGAACCCGGCGGCCCGGTTGAAGGCCGGTCGGCGGCGTGATAGCTTTCGGCTCGTCCCGGAGGGGGGCGGGCATGAACGGTCGGGCCGACATTCATCAGTCAGCATGGAACCGCACCGGGCAGATCGTCCTGGCGCGGGAGCCGGACTTCGCGCTTGGCGAGATCGTCGCCCGCCCGTCGCTGCTGCAGGTGCAAAGCGGGGACAAGTCCCTGACCGTCGAGCCGCGCGTGATGCAGGTGCTGACCGTGCTCGCGCAGGCGCAGGGCCGGGTCGTCGGCCGCAGCGAGTTGATCGAGCGCTGCTGGGCGGGCCGGGTCGTCGGCGACAACGCGATCAACCGCGTCGTCCATCTGATCCGTCAGCTTGCTCTCACGCTGGGCGGCGCCAGCTTTTCGGTCGAAACCGTCCCCAGGGTTGGCTACTGCCTGCGCGTCGCGGCGCCGACGGCGAAGGGCGAGAACGAAGACGCCTCGCCCGCCACCGAACAGGAAAGCACTGCGGCTGCGCGCGGCCCGGTGGCCGCCGCGGTCGCGCAAGAACCTCCCGCTGACAGACGGCGACGCGCAACACTCTGGGCACTCGGCGCCTGTGCCGCCGGCGGCCTGGCCGGCGTCGGCTGGTGGGTGTGGCGCCGCCCAGCGGCTGCCGCCCCGCCGGCTCACGGCGCCACGCTTGCCGTCCTGCCGTTCCAGCCGCTCTCCGACGACAGCCGCGACAAGCTGCTCGAGCTCGGCATGGCCGACAGCCTGGTCGCACGCCTGTCCACCGTGCCCGGGCTGGTGGTGCGTTCGACCGGATCGGCGCTGCGCTTCGCGGGGCCCGATCAGGATCCGCTGCTCGCGGCGCGCCAGCTCGACGTGGCGTGGATCGTCGACGGGTCGGTGCAGCGTAGAGACCAACACCTGCGGGTCACGGCGCGCCTGCTGCGCGCATCGGACGGCGTTGCCGCCTGGAGCGGCAGCTTCAATCAGACCTTCACCAGTGTGTTCGATCTGCAGGACCGCATCTCCGAGCGGGTGCTCGAAGCGCTGGCCGCGGTGCTGCAGTCCGGGACGGGCGCACAGCCGGCAGCGATGGAGCCGGGTGGCACGCGCAGCACCGAGGCCTATGAGCTCTACCTCGCAGCGCTGCGGCAGGCGGATCGTGCGCGTGCGGATGGCATCGAGGCGAGCATCGCGTTGTTCAAGCAGGCGCTCGACATCGACCCACGCTATGCGCTCGCGTGGGTCGGCCTGGCGTGGAGTCATCGGCGCAAGCTGTGGAGTGCCGACGCCTCGCCCGTCGAGGTGTTTCCGGCGTCGAACGCCGCGCTGCAGCACGCGATCGAGATATCACCCGGGCTCGCGCAGGCCCGGGTCGGGCTGGGCATTCACGCGTACTACTTCCTGTTCGACTGGCCCGATGCCGAAGCGCAGTTCCGCCGCGCGCTGGCGGCGAACCCCAACAGCGCCCCGGCACACGACGGGCTGGCGCAGCTGTTGCTGACGCAGGACCGCATCGACGAAGGCCTCGGCCACCTTCGCCAGGCGCGTGAGCTCGATCCGCTTTCCGCGCTGTACAACACGCTGGAGGCAAGCTACCTGCTTTCCGCCGGCTTGCTCGGGCTCGCCCGCACACGGCTCGATCGTTCACTCGAGATCGCGCCCCGAAACTGGCTGCCGCATGTGGTGCTGGGCCAGTTGCACTTCGCCGAAGGCCGGCCAGCAGAAGGCATCGCCGCATTCAGACAGGCGGCAACCTTGGCGGAAGGGACCGTCCGGCCTCAGGCG
>JAMLIM010000124.1 GCA_023954175.1 Rhizobacter sp. | reverse complement strand
GCTCGACGACAAGGAAATCGAGCTCGAGCTTGCCGAGCCGCGCGCCGCGCTCGAGATCATGACCCCGCCCGGCATGGACGAGATGGCGGAGCAGCTCAAGGGCCTGTTCGCCAACCTCGGCAGCGCCAAGCGCAAGCTGCGCAAGCTCAAGATCGCTGCCGCGCTGAAGCTGCTGGTCGACGAAGAAGCGGCCAAGCTCGTGAACGAGGACGACATCAAGACGGCCGCGGTGCACAACGCGGAGCAGAACGGCATCGTCTTCCTCGACGAGATCGACAAGGTCACCTCGCGCGCCGACAGCAGCCAGGCCGAAGTCTCGCGCCAGGGCGTGCAGCGCGACCTGCTGCCGCTGGTCGAGGGCACGAACGTGACGACGCGCTACGGCGTGGTGCGCACCGACCACATCCTGTTCATCGCCTCGGGCGCGTTCCACCTGAGCAAGCCGAGCGACCTGATCCCCGAGCTGCAGGGGCGCTTCCCGATCCGCGTCGAGCTCGGCCCGCTGAGCGTCGACGATTTCGAAGCGATCCTGACGCAGACCGAGGCGAGCCTCGTGATGCAGTACCGCGCGCTGCTCGCGACCGAAGGCGTGACGCTCGAGATCACGCCCGACGCCATCCGCCGCCTGGCGCAGACGGCGTTCGACGTCAACGAGCGCACCGAGAACATCGGCGCCCGCCGCCTCGCGACCGTGATGGAGCGGCTGCTCGACGAAGTGAGCTTCGACGCGCCCTCGTTGTCGGGCCAGACGGTGCGGCTCGACGCGGCGCAGGTCGAGTCCAAGCTCGGCGAACTCGCGAAGAACGAGGACATGTCGCGCTACATCCTGTAGCTTGCGCGCGCTCGAGCGCGCAGGCCACGCCCTAAAGCGCGAGCCGCCTCGACTGCAGCACGAGCAGACCCTCGAAGATCAGCATGTCGACCGTCTCGAACGGCAGTTCGAGGATGGGCGCGAGCTTGACCGCGGCGCCGCCGCTGATCAGCAACGCCGGGTCGAGGCCGGTGCGCGCCGTCAGCTGGCGGTGCATGCGCTCGATCGCGCCGGCAATCGCGTGCGCGCCGCCGCTCATCAGCGCGTCGCTCGTGTTGGTCGGAAAGTCCACCGCCTCGCCGGTCGGCGCCTTCAGCCCCGCGGTGCCCATTTCGAGCGCGCGCAGCATCAGGCCGAAGCCCGGCAGGATGAGCCCGCCGAGGAAGCGGCCCTCGGCATCGAGCGCATCGACCGTCACCGCGGTGCCGACCATCACGACCAGCGCCGGCCGCGCCGCGCACTGTTGCAGTACGTGGTGGCGGGCGCCGACGAGCGCGGTCCAGCGGTCCGCGCCGAGCCGGTTCGGGTGGTCGTAGCCGTTCGTCACGCCGCCGGCCTGCGGCGCCGGAACGACCCAGCGCGGCTCGATATCCCACAGCTCGAGCTGCTCCTCGACGCGCCGGCGGATCGCCTCGCCGGCGACGATGCAGCCCAGCATGCTGGCGGGTTCGGCGAGATCCTTCCACTCGTTGTCGGCCAGCCGGTCGATCGTCTCGAGGAACACCGCGCCATGCGCGAGCAGCACCGCGCCCGGCTGCGGTGCGGCGTACAGCGCCCATTTCAGGCGGGTGTTGCCGATATCGATCGCGAGAAAGCTCATGACCGCCCCTTGTCAGATGGGACCATCTGCCGATCCTCCGGGGCCACAAAGGGGCCCCTTCGTGGCCCCGGGATGCGGGCCGGATTGGCGCGCTGAGGCGGGACACAGCCAGTCCCTCCGG
The DNA here is from genome assembly GCA_023954175.1 of Rhizobacter sp. Classification (GTDB taxonomy): domain Bacteria; phylum Pseudomonadota; class Gammaproteobacteria; order Burkholderiales; family Burkholderiaceae_C; genus CAIKUF01. Next base: position 5,451 of record JAMLIM010000124.1, on the reverse strand, counting down.
ACTGGCTGCGCCTGCCGAAGGCCATTGGCCTCTGGCCGATGGCGGCCCGGCGCTCGGCCCGCGGCGAGGGGGCTGACACAGGGTGTCTCATGCAAGGACTCCAACTCGTCGGCGCGGCGGCGCAGCGCTTCAACCGGCGCGATTGTGCCGTCAATCGCTGCACCCGCGGCGCCGGAAGGCGTGGCGCTACACTGCAATCGAGCTTCCCGTCACCTGAAAAAGTCGACTGTGCATGACCAAAAAAGAATCGCCCGTCGCTGCAAAGCTGTTGCGCGCCCATCAGCATGGGCTGGGCAAGAAGGGCTTCGATCTGGCAAGCATCGACCCGGGCGCGACGCCCTGGTCGCGTGGCAGCAAGGATGCGGACCGCGAGGCGCTCGATGCGCTCGCGCTCGAGCTCGACACGCTGCAAAACCTCTTCTACGCCGACCGGCGCTTCAAGCTGCTCGTGGTGCTGCAGGGCCTCGACACGAGCGGCAAGGACGGCACGGTGCGCGCGGTGTTCAGCCAGACCAGTCCGCTCGGCGTTCACACCTACAGCTGGAAGGTGCCGACCGAGGTCGAGCGCGACCATGACTACCTCTGGCGCATCCACCAGCAGATGCCTGCCGCGGGCGAGGTGATGATCTTCAACCGCAGCCACTACGAGGACGTGCTCGTGCCCGTCGTCAACGGCTGGATCACGCCCAGGCAGGCGAAGGAGCGCTTCGCGCAGATCAACGACTTCGAGCGCATGCTGACCGAAACCGGCACGGTCATCGCCAAGTTCATGCTCCACATCTCGAAGGAAGAGCAGCGCACGCGCCTGCAGGAGCGGCTCGACGACCCGGCCAAGCGCTGGAAGTTCAGCCTCGGCGACCTCGAGGTGCGCAAGCACTGGGATGCCTACCAGGCCGCCTACCAGAACGCGATCGACGCCACCGGCACGCCGTGGGCGCCGTGGACGATCGTGCCGGCCGACTCGAAGCCGCATCGCAACCTGATGATTGCGACCCTGATCCGGGACATGTTGGTCGGCTTGCGGCTGCACTACCCGACCGGCGACCGCTCGCTCGACGGCATCCGCGTGACGTAGGCGCGACGCCGACCCCAAGGAGAGACCCGATGACCGACCTGTCCGCCGAGTTCCTCGCGCTCGCAAACTACCGACCGACGCACAAGGTGCGCTTCGTCACCGCGGCGAGCCTGTTCGACGGCCACGACGCGGCGATCAACATCATGCGCCGCATCCTGCAGGGCATGGGCGCGGAGGTGATCCACCTCGGCCACAACCGCTCGGTCGACGAGATCGTGACCGCTGCCTTGCAGGAGGACGTGCAGGGCATCGCGATCAGCAGCTACCAGGGCGGGCACGTCGAGTACTTCAAGTACATGGTCGATCTGCTGCGCGAGCGCGGCGGCGAGAACATCCAGGTCTTCGGCGGCGGCGGCGGCGTCATCATCGCGCCCGAGATCCGCGAGCTGCAGGACTACGGCGTGGCCCGCATCTACAGCCCCGAGGACGGCCAGCGCATGGGCCTCGCGGGCATGATCGGCGAGATGGTGATGCGCGCCGACCTCGACCTGTCGGCGCAGGCGCCGGCCGACGCCGCGGCGGTGCAGGGCCACACGCAGGCGGCCTGGCGCGCGCTGGCGCGGCTCATCACCGCGCTCGAGGCGGGCAAGGGATCGAAGGCGCTCAAGACCGCGCTCTCGGCGGCCGCGAAGGCGACGCACATCCCGGTCGTCGGCATCACCGGCACCGGCGGCGCCGGCAAGTCGAGCCTGACCGACGAGCTCATCCGCCGCCTGCGCCTCGACCAGGGCGACGCGCTGCGCGTCGCCGTCATCAGCATCGACCCCTCGCGGCGCAAGAGTGGCGGCGCGCTGCTCGGCGACCGCATTCGCATGAACGCGATCGGCCCGTGGCAGAACGGATCGCGCGTGTTCATGCGCTCGTTGGCCACGCGCGACTTCGGCAGCGAGATCAGCCAGGCGCTGCCCGACGTCGTGACGGCCTGCAAGGCGGCCGGGTTCGATCTGATCGTTGTCGAGACCTCGGGCATCGGCCAGGGTGACGCCGCGATCGTGCCGCTCGTCGATGTGCCGATCTACGTCATGACGCCCGAGTTCGGCGCCGCGAGCCAGCTCGAGAAGATCGACATGCTCGACTTCGCCGAGTTCGTCGCCATCAACAAGTTCGACCGCAAGGGCGCGACCGACGCGCTGCGCGACGTCGCCAAGCAGGTGCAGCGCAACCGCGAGGCGTTCAAGACGCCGCCGGCCGAGATGCCCGTCTTCGGCACGATGGCGAGCCGCTTCAACGACGACGGCGTGACGGCGCTGTACCAGGCGCTGCTGCCGCGGCTCGCGGCGCTCGGCCTGAAGCTTGGCAAGAGCAAGCTGCCGCAGGTCGCGACGCGCCACAGCACGCATCAGGTGGCGATCGTCCCCGGCGCGCGGGTGCGTTACCTGGCCGACATCGCCGACACCGTGCGCGCCTACAAGCGCCACGCGATCGAGCAATCCCGGCTCGCGCGCGAACTGCAGCAGCTGCACGCAAGCGCCGACATGCTGCTCGCCGACGACGCCACGCGCGACGGCGCGCGCAGCACCGTGCTGCGCCTGGCCGAGGCGCGCGAGGCGCGCTTCGACGCGCGCGCGAAGCGCCTGCTCGCGATGTGGCCGCAGATGCTGAAGGCCTACGCCGGCGACGAGTACGTGGTGAAGATCCGCGACAAGGAGATCCGCACCGCGCTCACGTACACGACGCTGTCGGGCAACAAGATCCGCAAGGTCGCGCTGCCCGCGTTCGAGGACCACGGCGAGATCCTCAAGTGGATGATGCTCGACAACGTGCCGGGCTCGTTCCCCTACACCGCCGGCACCTTCGCCTTCAAGCGCGAGAACGAAGACCCGACGCGCATGTTCGCCGGCGAGGGCGACGCGTTTCGCACCAACAAGCGCTTCAAGCTGCTCTCCGAGGGCATGCCGGCCAAGCGTCTGTCGACCGCGTTCGACTCCGTCACGCTCTACGGCAACGACCCCGACCCGCGGCCCGACATCTACGGCAAGGTCGGCAATTCGGGCGTCTCGATCGCGACGCTCGACGATCTGAAGGTGCTCTATTCGGGCTTCGACCTGTGCAGCCCGAGCACGTCGGTGTCGATGACGATCAACGGCCCGGCGCCGACCATCCTCGCGATGTTCATGAACGCCGCGATCGACCAGCAGTTGGACAAGTTCAAGGCCGACAACGGCCGCGAGCCGACCGACGACGAAGCACAGAAGATCTCCGCCTGGGTCAAGCAGAACGTGCGCGGCACGGTGCAGGCCGACATCCTGAAGGAAGACCAGGGCCAGAACACCTGCATCTTCTCGACCGAGTTCAGCCTCAAGGTGATGGGCGACATCGCCGAGTACTTCGTGCACCACCAGGTGAGGAACTTTTACTCGGTCAGCATCTCGGGCTATCACATCGCCGAAGCGGGCGCGAACCCGATCAGCCAGCTCGCATTCACGCTGTCGAACGGCTTCACCTTCGTCGAAGCGTATCTCGCGCGCGGCATGCACATCGACGACTTCGCGCCCAACCTGTCGTTCTTCTTCAGCAACGGCATGGACCCAGAGTACAACGTCATGGGCCGCGTCGCGCGCCGCATCTGGGCGGTGGCGATGCGCGACCGCTACGGTGCGAACGAACGCAGCCAGAAGCTGAAGTACCACGTGCAGACGAGCGGACGATCACTGCACGCGCAGGAGATCCAGTTCAACGACATCCGCACCACGCTGCAGGCGCTGATCGCGATCTACGACAACTGCAACTCGCTGCACACGAACGCTTTCGACGAAGCGATCACGACGCCGACCGAAGACAGCGTGCGCCGCGCGATGGCGATCCAGCTCATCATCAACCGCGAATGGGGACTCGCGAAGAACGAGAACCCGGGCCAGGGCGCCTTCATCATCGACGAGCTGACCGAGCTCGTCGAGGAGGCGGTGTTGAAGGAGTTCGAGAAGATCGCCGAGCGCGGCGGCGTGCTCGGCGCGATGGAAACGGGCTACCAGCGCGGCAAGATCCAGGAAGAGTCGATGCACTACGAGATGCAGAAGCACACCGGCGAATACCCGATCATCGGTGTCAACACCTTCCGCAACCCGCACGGCGATCCGGTCTCGGAGGCGCTGGAGCTGGCCCGCTCGACCGACGAGGAAAAGCAGAGTCAGCTCAAGCGCCTCGCCGACTTCCACGCCCGCCACGCCGCCGAAGCGCCGGCCATGCTCGCGCGACTGCAGCAGGCCGTCATCGCCAACGAGAACGTGTTCGAGGTGCTGATGGACGCCGTGCGCTGCTGCTCGCTCGGGCAGATCACGAATGCGCTGTTCGAGGTGGGGGGGCAGTATCGGCGGAGCATGTGAGTTCGCCGGGAACGCTGAAGCGCGTGCTGCTCGCGCCGTGGCAATCAGGCATGTAACGCCTCGATCGCCGACTTCGGATTTGAAGCCACGATCTTCAGCAGCGCCCTCGCGGCACCAGTCGGCCGGCTGCGCCCCTGCTCCCAGTTCTGCAGGGTGCGAACGTTGATGCCGATCAGCCGCGCGAAATCACTCTGGCTGACCTTGGCGGCCTCGCGAATGGCCTTCACATCATGCTCAGGCACGACGGTCACGCGCATGCCCGGCACCGGCTCACCTTTGACGTGGCGTGCCATCATGCGCACGGCATCCTTCAATTCGGCAAACTGCTTTTCATTCATCTCCGAGTACCTCGTTCACCCATTGGATCAACTGCTTTCGCTGCGCATCGCTCAGGTCGGATTGCGCGCTCTTGGCGTAGGCATGGAGCAGGTAGATCTGACCTGCCGCGCTGCGCCAGTAGTAGATGACGCGGGCGCCCGATCTCTTGCCACGTCCCGGCATGGCCCAGCGCAGCTTGCGCAAGCCGCGGGCACCGCGAATCAAATCACCGGCGTCGGGACGCTCAAGCAGCACTTGCTGCAAGCGGCGCAGTTCGTCGTCGGTGCAATGCTCTTCACAGAACCGGGTGAAGTAAGGTGTCTCAACGAAGAGCATGCTGAAGTGTACGCAAATTGCGTATAGCTGTCGCAGGGCTATCCTCGATGCCCCGCTGGGAGGGAACTCGATCTGGTCGCCGGCTTTCTTCGAGCTGTCGAACTCCTTGCCGCCGCCGTTGTCCGCGAGCGACCTGTGAACGAGGCCGCTCGCGGTGATAGCGGCACCGCACTCCTTGGCGGCCTTGACCGCAGCGCGCCCCGCGCCCGGGCCGGCAGTGCGGTGGCAGTGGCAACGGGGGGGCGGAGGACGCGCCGATCAGTTTCCAGACTCGGACTCCAGGCCGTGCGTGACAAGATCGGCGCGGAACTTGCCACAGCAAAATCGTAGTGCTTCTGACTACGGAATAATCAGGCCATGGTTGCAAACCCCCGCCGCCCGTCGACGTCGAGCGCGCTG
>JAMLIM010000123.1 GCA_023954175.1 Rhizobacter sp. | reverse complement strand
CTGCAGCACACGCTCGTCGAAGGCGCGCTGCTGACGGTCGCGATCGTGTTCCTGTTCCTGCATTCGTGGCGCTCGACGATCATCACCGGCCTCACGCTGCCGATCTCGGTCATCTCGAGCTTCATCGCCGTCTATGCCTTCGGCTTCACGCTGAACTTCATGACGATGATGGCGCTGTCGCTGTGCATCGGCCTGCTGATCGACGACGCGATCGTGGTGCGCGAGAACATCGTGCGCCATCTGCACATGGGCAAGGACCATCACCGCGCGGCGCTCGAAGGCACCGACGAGATCGGCCTCGCGGTGATGGCGACGACCTTCGCGATCTGCGCCGTGTTCGTGCCGGTCGCATTCATGAGTGGCATCGTCGGCAAGTTCTTCTTTCCGTTCGGCATCACCGTCACCGTCGCGGTGCTGGTCAGCCTGTTCGTGAGCTTCACGCTCGACCCGATGCTCTCGAGCATCTGGAAGGATCCGCCGTCGGCGCACCTGAAGACGATCTGGGGCATCGGCCACCTGATCCGCGCCACCGATCGCGGGCTCGATCGCATGCACGCGATCTACGAGGGGCTGATCCGCTGGGCGTTCGGTGAGACGCGCTTTCGCCTCTGGCTGCCGGCCTATGGTCACCCCTTCGACGATCACGGCAAACGCGACAAGGCCGAAGCGCGCGTGCTGCGCCGCGCGACGCTGACGCCGCGCGGTGTGATCCTGTGGGTCGGCGTGGCGAGCTTCGCCGCCGCGCTCGGCCTCGCACCGCTCGTCGGCAGCGAATTCGTGCCACAGACCGACCAGAGCTTCACGCAACTGGGCATCCGCATGCCGGTCGGCGCAAGCCTTGAGCGCAGCGACGTGAAGGTGCGCCAGGTCGAGGAGATCGTGGCCACCTTCCCCGAGGTGAAGAACATCGCGACCAGCGTTGGCGGTGAAGGTTCCGGCCTGTCGGTCGGTCGCAATCAGGCCACGCTGAACATCGGCCTCGTCGATCGCAGCGAGCGCAAGCGCTCGCAAAAGGAAGTGGAGAACGCGATCCGCGAGAAGATCGCGAAGATCCCGGGCATCGACGTCTCGGTCGGCTTCGACCGGCCGATCTTCGTGACCATCCTCGGCAGCGACCCGGTCGTGCTCGCCAAGCTGTCGCAGGATTTCGCCGAGAAGATCAGGAAGATCCCCGGCACGACCGACATCGAGCTGTCCTACAAGCCCGGGCTGCCGACCTACGCGGTGCGCGTCAAGCCCGGCGCGGCGCGCGAGATCGGCCTCACCGCGCAGCAGCTTTCCGCGAGCCTGCGCACCTACGTCACCGGCGACGTCGCGACCTACTGGACGACGCCCGACGGCGAGCAGGTCGAGGTGCTGCTGCGCCTGCCCGAGACGCAACGCGAGCGGGTCGAGCAGATGGGCAACCTGCCGGTCGCGTTTGCGAAGGACGGCACGCCGATCACGCTCGCCTCGGTGGCGACGATCGAGAAGGTCGACAACCCGGCCGTGATCCGGCGCCAGAGCCTGCAGCGGCGCGAAGCGATCTTCGCCGGCGTCAAGGACAGGCCCGCAGGCGACGTCGGCGACGACGTGCAAAAGCTCGTCAAGTCGACGACGCTGCCGCCGGGGTTCAGCTTCGACGTCGGCGGCGCGACACGCGACCAGGAGGAAGCCTTTGGCGCGATGGTCGGCGCGATGGCGCTCGCGGTGATCTTCATCTACATCGTCCTCGCGAGCCAGTTCGGCAGCTTCGTGCAGCCGTTCGCGATCATGGCCTCGCTGCCGCTCGCGCTGATCGGCGTGATGCTCGCGTTGCTGCTGTGGCGCAGCACCTTGAACATCTTCTCGATGATCGGCCTCGTGATGCTGATGGGGCTGGTGACGAAGAACGCGATCCTGCTCGTTGACTTCGCCAACCACGGCCTGAAGGCGGGCCTGTCGGTGCCCGAGGCGCTGCTGCAGGCGGGTCAGATCCGCATGCGACCGATCCTGATGACGACTGCGGCGATGGTGTTCGGCATGCTGCCGCTCGCCCTCGCGCTCAACGACGGCGGCGAGATCCAGGCGCCGATGGGGCGCGCGATCATCGGCGGCGTGATCACCTCGACCCTCTTGACGCTCGTCGTCGTGCCGGTGCTGTGGAGCTACCTCGTCCGCAAGCCCAAGGCCAAGGCCAGGGCGGCGACAGGCGCAGCGCACGAGCACACTGAAGCCATACCACCCGACGACGCCCTGCCAGCCAAGTAGCGGATCGTCGCGACGGTTCCGCTCAGTCGCGCAAGACGCGGTCGCCGAGCGCCTCCCAGACGGGATTGAGCGCGCCCGGCAGGCCGGGCAGGCCGCCGAGGTCGATGCGGCTTTCGCCCGGTGCATGAAAGTCCGACCCGCGCGACGCGAGCAGGTCGAGTTCGACCGCGAGTGCGGCGTACTTGACGGCGTCGGCGCCTGAGTGGCTGCCCGTCAGGACCTCGACGCCGAGCCCGCCGTGCGCCTTGAATTCGGAAAAGAGCGCGAACTCCTCGTTCGCCGAGAACTTGTAGCGCCCCGGGTGGGCGACGATGGCGACGCCACCGGCCTGCTTGATCCAGCGCACCGCGTCGCCGAGGCTCGCCCAGCGGTGCTCGACGTAGCCCGGCCGGCCGCGCACGAGGTAGTTGCGAAACACCGCCTGCGTGTCTCGGCAGACGCCGGACTCGACCAGATAGCGCGCGAAGTGCATGCGCGAGATCAGCGCGGGGTTGCCTGCGTAGCACAGCGCACCCTCGTAGGCGTCTTCGATGCCCGCCTGCGCGAGGCCGGCCGCCATGCCCCGCGCGCGCAATTCGCGGCCGTCGCGTGTCGCGCTCAGGCCTTCGCACAGGGCGGCGTCGTCGACATCGATGCCGAGGCCGACGATGTGCACGGTCGTGCCGGCAAAGCTCACCGAGATCTCGACGCCGCTCAGGAACGGCAGGCCGAGTTGCGCCGCCGCCTCGCGCGCCTCGCGCTGGCCGCTGATCTCGTCGTGATCCGTCAGCGCCCAGAGATCGACGCCGTTGTGCTTCGCGCGCTGCGCGAGCGCCGTCGGGCTCAGCGTGCCATCGGAGACGAGCGAATGGCAGTGAAGATCGGCGTTGAATGCGTGAGACTGCATCGAGTCAGTTTGCCTGGAGACCGCGCGCATCAGCGCCGCTTGGGCGCCTTGCCTGCGGCGCCCTTGCGCGCCGCCGCCTTCGCGGCGCGGACGGGGTGGGCGCCGCCGCGCGCGCGGCCCGAAGCCTTGAGCGCCCGGTCGGCGTTCTTCACCGCGGCGAGTTCCGCCACCGCGCTCTTGCCCGGTTTGCCCGCGCCCTTGTCGGGCTTGTCGCCGAACTTGTCGCGCCGGGCGCGCATCAGCAGCGCCTGCTCGGCGTCGTCCTCGACCAGGCGGAAGTCGATCTTGCGTCCATCGAGGTCGACCCGGCTGACCTGCACCCGCACGCGCGAGCCGACGACGTAGCGCACGCCGCTGCGCTCGCCGCGCAGTTCCTGGCGCACCTCGTCGAAGCGGAAATACTCACCGCCGAGTTCGGTGATGTGCACGAGGCCTTCGACATACAGCCCGTCGAGTTGCACGAACAGGCCGAAGCTCGTCACCGCGCTCACCGTGCCGCCGAACTCCTCGCCGAGATGCTCGCGCATGTAGCGGCACTTGAGCCAGGCCTCGACATCGCGCGAGGCCTCGTCCGCGCGGCGCTCGTTGGCGCTGCAATGCACGCCGGCCGCTTCCCACTGCGCCTGCTCGGCAACCGCCCCCTTCTTGTGCTTGCCCACGGCCTCGGTCGTGCCGCTGATGAGCGAATAGCGCTTGCCCGACAGCAGCGCCTTGATCACGCGGTGCACGAGCAGATCGGGGTAGCGCCGGATCGGGCTCGTGAAGTGCGTGTAGGCCGGATACGCGAGGCCGAAGTGGCCGCTGTTCTCGCCGGTGTAGATCGCCTGCTGCATCGAGCGCAGCAGCATCGTATGGATCTGCTGCGCGTCCGCACGCTCTTTCGTCGCGGCGGCGATCACCTGGTACTCGCCCGGCTTCGGATCGTCGCTGATCGCGAGGCCGAGGCCGAGCGCGCGCAGGTAGTTCTGCAGCAAGGTGCGCTTCTCGGGCGTCGGCCCTTCGTGCACGCGGTAGAGCGCCGGGTGCTTGGCGAGCGCGATGAAATCGGCCGAGCAGACGTTGGCCGCGAGCATCGCTTCCTCGATCAGCTTGTGCGCCTCGGTGCGCGTGCGCGGAACGATCTTCTCGATGCGCCCGCTTTCGTCGCACACGATCTGCGTCTCGGTCGTCTCGAAGTCGATCGCACCGCGCCGGGCGCGCTCCTTGAGCAGCGCGCGATAGGCGTCGTTGAGATTGAGCAGATCGGCCACCCGCTCCTCGCGCTTGGCGGCCTCGGGGCCGCGCGTGTTGGTGAGGATCGCAGCCACTTCGTTGTACGTGAAGCGCGCGTGCGAGCGAATCACCGCCGGGTAGAACTGGTAGGCGTGGATTTCGCCGCTGGTGGTGACGATCATGTCGCACACCATCGCCAGGCGGTCCTCGTCCGGATTGAGCGAGCACAGGCCGTTGGAGAGCTTCTCCGGCAGCATCGGAATCACGCGCCGCGGAAAGTAGACCGAGGTCGCGCGCTCGTAGGCGTCGTCGTCGATCGGTTCGCCCGGCTTGACGTAGTGGCTCACGTCCGCGATCGCGACGATCAACCGCCAGCCTTCGACGGCGCTCTTGCCGCGGCCCTGCTTGAACGGCTCGGCGTAGACCGCGTCGTCGAAGTCGCGCGCGTCCTCGCCGTCGATCGTGACCAGCGGCACGTCGGTCAGGTCGATGCGGCCCTTGCGGTCGGCGGCGCGGATCGCGTCGGGCAGTTCGGCCGCCTGCGCCAGCGTCTCCGGTGAGAAGCGGTGCGGCACCTCGTACTTGCGCACCGCGATCTCGATCTCCATGCCGGGGTCGTCGATCTCGCCGAGCACCTCCGTCACGCGGCCCATCGGCTGCGAGTAGAGCGAGGGCGGCTCGGTCAGTTCGATCGCGACGACCTGCCCCGCGGCGGCGTTCGCGAGGCCGTTCTTCGGCACCATGATGTCCTGCCCGTAGCGCTTGTCTTCCGGCGCGACGAGCCAGATGCCGCTTTCGTGCAGCAGGCGGCCGATGATCGGCGCCTTGCGCCGCTCGAGGATTTCGAGCACGCGGCCTTCGGGCCGGCCCTTGCGGTCGTAGCGGATGATGCGCAGCTTGACGCGGTCGCGGTGCAGCACCGAGCGCATTTCCTGCGGCGAGAGATAGATGTCGGGCTGGCGATCGGCGCGCTGGGCGAAGCCGTGGCCGTCGCGATGGCCCTGGACCACGCCTTCGACCTCGCTCAGAAGTGCGGCGCCGTCGGCGGGTGGTTTTGTGTCGGACATGATTTTTGCAATGATAGAATTTCAACCTTCCTGAAATGCCCAGGTGGCGGAATTGGTAGACGCACTAGTTTCAGGTACTAGCGGGTAACTCCGTGGGGGTTCGAGTCCCTTCCTGGGCACCAGACAAAAGGCCGCAATCGCGGCCCTTTTTGTTTATCGAGGCGCAGTGATGCGCCGCCTTGTTGTGTCGAGCGTCGCGCAGTTTCAAATCGCGAACTTCTTGGCCAGGCCCTCGGGCCGCAAGCCATCGTATTCCTCGAACGGCTGATGGATCCAGGGGCTCGTCGGGAGCATCTCGACGAAGTAGTCGGGCGTGTAGGACGAGCCGCCCTTGGTCCAGATGACGGCCGAGCGCAGCTCGGTGATCGCCGGCATGCCGCGCAGCCGCTCGACGACGGCCTTGAGCGTGACGCCCGAGTCCGCCAGATCGTCGACCAGCAGCACGCGCCCGGCGAGCTCGCCCTGCGGCAGGGTGATGTACTTGGCGATGTCGAGCCGGCCCTGGATGGTACCGGCGTCGGCCCGGTACGAGCTCGTCGACATGATCGCGAGCGGCTTGTCGAACACGCGCGACAGCACGTCTCCCGGCCGCATGCCGCCACGCGCCAGGCACAGGATCTGGTCGAACTCCCAGCCCGAGGAGCTGACCTTGAGCGCAAGCCGCTCGGTCAGCATGTGGTACTCGTCCCAGGAGACGTAGAGATGTTTGCCGTCGTCGGTCAGCATGAAGGGGGCTCCGCGGAGAAGTTTCAGGCAGTGTAGGGGTGGCGCAGGAGGATCGTGTGATCACGGTCCGGGCCGGTCGAGACCATGTCGATCGGCGCGCCGATGAGCTGCTCGACGCGTTCGAGGTAGCGCTGCGCGTTCAGCGGCAGCGCGTCCCATTGGGTGGCGCCGAAGGTCGACCCCTCCCAACCCGGAAAGCTTTCGTAGACCGGCTTGCAGGCGACGATCTCGTCGGCGTCGAGCGGCAGGATGTCCACCGCCCGGCCGTCGATCTCGTAGCCGACGCAGACCTTGATCTCGGGCAGCGTGTCGAGCACGTCGAGCTTCGTGATGCACAGCCCCGACAGGCCGTTGATGATGCGCGAGCGCTTGAGCAGCGCGGCGTCGAGCCAGCCGCAGCGGCGCGCCCGCCCCGTCACCGTGCCGCGCTCCTGGCCGACGCTCGAGAGGTGATGGCCGACGCTGCCCGGCTCGTCCATCGCGAGCTCGGTCGGGAACGGCCCCGAGCCGACGCGCGTCGTGTAGGCCTTCGTGATGCCCAGGATGTAGTGCAGCATGTCGGGCCCGACGCCCGAGCCCGCCGCGGCATTACCGGCCACGCAGTTGCTCGAGGTGACGTAGGGATAGGTGCCGTGATCGATGTCGAGCAGCGTGCCCTGCGCACCCTCGAACAGGATGTTGGCGCCGCCGCGCTGCGCGTTGTGGATCATGTAGCCGACGTCGGCGAGCATCGGCTTCAACTGCTCGGCGACACGCATCGCAAGCTCGAAGATCGGCTCGAACGCGAGCGCCTCGGCCTGCAGGATGCCGGTGAGCGCGGCGTTGTGCAGCTCGAGCAGTTCGCGCAGCTTGGCCGCGAACCGATCCGGGTGCTTCAGGTCCTGCACGCGCAGCGCACGGCGCGCGACCTTGTCCTCGTAGGCCGGGCCGATGCCCTTGCCCGTGGTGCCGATCTTGCCGGCGCCGCTCGACTCGCGCAGCGCCTCGCGTGCGTTGTCGAGCGCGACGTGGATCGGCAGGATGAGCGGGCACGACTCGCTGATGAAGAGGCGCGAGCGCACCTCGACGCCGATCGCCTCCAGCCGCTCGATCTCGCCCAGCAGGTGCACCGGATCGACGACGACGC
>JAMLIM010000122.1 GCA_023954175.1 Rhizobacter sp. | reverse complement strand
CCGCGCGGTCGATGTGCCGCTGCGCTGGTCGCCGCAGGACGACGCCGTGCTCTTCACGGCGGAGGATCGCGGGCGGCGCCATCTCTATCACCTGGGGCTCGATGCGGCAGAGCCGCAACTCCTGACGCGCGGCGGCTGGGTGCAGGGCTTCGATATCGCGGGCGACATCATCGTCACGGTCGCCGATGCAACGCACCATCCGGCGCGCATTCACGCCCAGCGCATCGGCAGCACGGACGCACCGCTGCGGCTCGAGCGCTTCAACGACGAACTGCTCGCGCCGTTCACGTTCAGCCCCGGCGAAGAAGTCGAAGTGCGCGGCGCGAACGGCGACCTGGTGCAGATGTGGCTCACCTTCCCGCCCGGCTTCTCGAAGAAGGCTGGCGCGAAGGCCAGGGCCAGGAGATACCCGCTGCTGCACTCGATCCACGGCGGCCCGCACTCTTGCACCGGAGACACTTTCCACTACCGCTGGAACTCGCAGCTCTTCGCCGCGCAGGGCTACGTCGTCGCCGGCGTCAACTACCACGGCTCGAGCAGCTTCGGCTTCGCCTTCCTCGACAGCATCACGCACCGCTGGGGCGAGCTCGAACTGCAGGATGTCGAGGCCGGCACCGACTGGCTGCTCGCGCAGCCCTGGGCCGACGCGAAGCGCGTGTTCGCGACCGGCGGCAGCTATGGCGGCTACATGGTCGCGTGGATGAACGCGCACGTCGCACCCGGGCGCTACAACGCCTATGTGTGCCACGCCGGCTGCTTCGACTGGACGGCGATGTTCGCCGGTGACGCCTACACCTGGTTCGCGAAAGAGATCGGCGCCGACTACTGGGCCGACATGGCAAAGGTGCATTCGCAGAGCCCGCACGCCTTCGCCGCGACGATGCGTACGCCGACCCTCGTCCTTCACGGTGCCCTCGACTACCGCGTGCCCGATGCGCAGGGCCTGGCGTACTACAACACGCTCAAGGCGAAGGGTGTCGACGCGCGCCTGGTCTGGTTTCCGGACGAGAACCACTGGATCCTGAAGCCGCGCAACAGCCGGCTCTGGTACGAGGAGTATTTCGCCTGGCTCGAGGGGCACGCGCCGAAAGGCGGGTGACCAGGCTACCGGGCAGTCGCGGCTAGAGCGGGACCTCAAACCGCTGACCGCGCAGCGCGAACACCGCGGACTTCGGATTGATACGTTCCAGCGTCAGGCCCGGCGCCACCGTGCTGCCCTCGCGCTGCACGTCGCCGTTGACGAGCACCATCCGGCTCGCGGGCGCGGCGGAATAGACGAGGCCACCGAGCTTGAGCGCCGGCACCTGGCGCCGCACGTCGTCAGGCAACTCGGCGAGCGAGGGTACGCGTTCTGCGGTGGTCTGCGGTGGCGACGCCTTGGCCGATGACCTGGGCGCGGCGTCGGGCTTGGAATCTGCCTTGGCATCTGCCTTGGCGGCAACCGCTGCGCTGGTTTCGGGTGACGCTTTCGGTTTCGCCTCCGCCTTTCGCGACTTGGCGGCCGCTGCGCTGGCCTTGGCGCCTGCGCCTACTTCCGGCTTCTCCTGCGGCGCCTCGGCGCGCGTCGCGGCGGCGGCCTTGGCGCGAGGCTGCGCAGGCGCGGCCTCCTTCGACGCACCTTGTTCCGCACCTTGACCCGTGTCTTGCGCGACCCGATGCGCGCTTTCACCCGAAGCGGGCAAGGGGGGTACCGCCGAGGTCGCCATCGACGCCGGAGGCAGGGATGCGGCTGCGTTCGGCATCGCATCCGGCATCGCATCCGGCATCGCGTTCGGCACCACGATCGGCGGCGTCGGCGTTGCAACGGTCTCGACCGCCGGCGCGTCCGCACCCATCCACTGCCACGCGACGCCGGCGATCAGCGCCAGCCCGACCCCCGACAGCAGCCACAGCCAGGGCCTGCCGCGGCGGGCAGGGTCGTCCTCGAAGGCGGCCTCCGGCAACATCGCCTGCGCATGCAGATCGGGCACGGCGCCGCGATCACGCTCGGCGTCGGCCTTCTTCAGCGCTTCGAGGATGTAGGACATGGCGGCTTCACTTCGCCGATGGGGACGATGGAGGCGATGGGACCGATGCCGCTGCCTTGGCCGGCGCGCCGCGTGTCGTGTCGAGCATCCAGTTCGCCGCGGCGAACAGCCCCGCGCCGAGCACGACGCCGAGCGCGATCGCGGCCGGCAGCCGCCAGCGATGCGATGACGCACGCCGCCGGCGCTCGTGCTTCGGCACCCGCGTTTGCAGCACCTCGCGCGCCGCCTTGTCGACGATCGCCGCGTCGACCATCGCCGCGCCGCTTGCGTAGGCGCCGAGCAAGGCGCGGTCGCACAGCAGGTTGATGCGGCGTGGCACGCCGCGCGAAAGCGCATGGATGCGCTGCACGGCGCCGCGGTCGAAGGGCGCGGCACGCGTCAACCCGGCGACGATCAGGCGGTGGTGGATGTACTGCGCCGTCTCCTTCGCCGACAAGGCCGACAGGTGGTAGCGCGCGATCACGCGCTGCGCGAGCTGCTCGAGCCCGGGGCGCGCGAGCATGTCGCGCAGCTCGGGCTGGCCGATCAGGATGATCTGCAGCAGCTTGCGCTCGGCCGTCTCCAGGTTCGTCAGCAGCCGCAGCTGCTCGAGCACGTCGGCGCTCAGGTTCTGTGCCTCGTCGATGATGAGCACGTTGTTCTGGCCGACCGCATGCGTGCGCAGCAGGAAGTCGTTCAGCGCATCGACATGCTGCTTCGCGCTCGGCGCGGCGCCCTCGCCGCGCGGGATGCGGAACTCGTCGCAGATCGAGCCGAGCAGCTCTTCGACCGTCTGCTTCGGGTTGAAGATGTAGGCGACGTTGCAGCGGCGCGGCACGCGCTCGAGGAAGCAGCGGCACACCGTCGTCTTGCCGGCGCCGATCTCGCCCGTCAGCAGCACGAAGCCGCCGCCCCCCCGCAAGCCGTAAAGCAGGTGCGCGAGTGCCTCGCGGTGCTGCGCGCTCATGAACAGGTAGCGCGGATCGGGCGCGATCGAGAACGGCTCGTGCCGCAGGCCGAAGAACTTGGCGTACATCGTGGGCCGCATGGTAGCGGTCGGCGCGCGGTCAGCCTGCTGCGGCTTCGGTGGCACGGTGAGGTCGAGCACGCGGCAGCTTATCGCATCGGCGCGCACGCTCCGGCGCGCGCCCGGCTATCCTTCGCAATGACGCGTCGCACAAAGCCTGCGGCGCCGCCTCGGCGTCATGCGCCGGGACGGTTCGTCGACCCACGAAGGCCGCCATCATGCTGATCAACTTCTTCTTCACCCTGCGCGCCGCGAAGCTGCCGGTCTCCGTCAAGGAGTACCTGGTGCTGCTCGAAGCGATCCAGTCGGGCGTCATCGATGGCGACGACAACAGCGTGCCGACGGTCGACAGCTTCTACTACCTGTCGCGCGCGACGCTCGTGAAGGACGAGGCCAACTACGACAAGTTCGACCGCGCGTTCGCCGCCTACTTCAAGGGCGTCGAGCTGCTCACCGACTTCTCGCAGGACATCCCGCTCGAATGGCTGCAAAAGCGCCTCGAGCTCGAGCTCTCGCCCGAAGAGAAGGCGGCGATCGAGAAGATGGGCTGGGATGAACTGATGGAGACGCTGAAAAAGCGCTTCGAGGAGCAGAAGAAGCGCCACGAGGGCGGCAGCAAGATGATCGGCACCGGCGGCACCAGCCCCTTCGGTGCCTATGGCTACAACCCGCAGGGCATCCGCATCGGCCAGGACAAGGGCCGCAACCGCAGCGCGGTGAAGGTCTGGGACCAGCGCCAGTTCAAGGACTACGACGACTCGCTCGAGCTCGGCACGCGCAACATCAAGGTCGCGCTGCGCCGGCTGCGCCGCTTCGCGCGTGAGGGCTCGGAGGAGGAGCTCGACCTCGACGACACGATCCGCAGCACGGCGGCGAACGCCGGCTGGCTCGACATCAAGATGGTGCCCGAGCGTCACAACAAGGTGAAGGTGCTGCTGCTGATGGACGTCGGCGGCACGATGGACGAGCACATCCACCGCGTCGAGGAGCTCTTCTCGGCGGCGAAGAACGAGTTCAAGCACCTCGAGTTCTTCTACTTCCACAACTGCGTCTACGACTTCATGTGGAAGAACAACCGGCGCCGCTACAGCGAGAAGTTCTCGACCTGGGACATCCTGCGCAAGTACAACAAGGACTACAAGCTGATTTTCGTCGGCGACGCGACGATGAGCCCCTACGAGATCCTGCAGCCCGGCGGCAGCGTCGAATACAACAACGAGGAAGCCGGCGCCGAGTGGCTGCAGCGGCTGACGAACACGTTTCCCAAGTTCGCCTGGATCAACCCCGAGCCGCAGGGCGTGTGGGGCTACCGGCAGAGCATCGCGATCATGCAGCAGTTGATGAACCACCGCATGTTCCCGCTCACGCTGCCAGGGCTCGAAGGAGCGATGCGTCTGCTCTCGAAATGACGCCGGCGCGCCGGTTGCGAGAGCGCTCATGCGCGACGCGACGCGTGCGGGCGTGGGCGTCGCGGCCGACGCCGCGCCCGAGACGCAACGCAGGGTGAACGCCGGCGCGCGGCAGCGGTCGGGCCGGGGCTGGGCGCGCCTCGCGTTGGCGTTGCTCGCCGCGATCACGCTCGCCGGCTGCGCCAGCATCGAACCCTTCTTCGAGGAGTTCAAGCCGAAACCCGCCGCCACGGCGGACGCGGATGCGGGCGAGATCGGGCCGCCGGAGGCGGATGTCTATCGCCTCGAGATCGAGGCGCCGGAGCCGTTGCGCTCGCTGCTCGAAAAGCATCTCGATCTGGCGCGCTTTCGCGACGCGCGTGTCGCCGGCGCCGTGACGCGCCTCGAGCTCGACCGCCTGATCGCCGGCGCACCGGCGCAGGCCCGCTCGCTCGCCGAAACCGAGGGCTACTTCGACGCCCAGGTCCAGGCGTCGCGCGACCGCGCGGAGGTTCCGCTGGTGCGCGTCGTCGTCGTGCCCGGGCCGCGCGCGCGCGTCACGGATGTCGCGATCACGTTCGAGGGCCCGTTGCAGACGGCCAGCGCCGCGGGTGACGAATTCGCGCGGCGCACGATGACGTCGATCGAGGACAAATGGCCGCTCGCGAGCGGCACTGCGTTCACGCAGTCGGCGTGGGCGAGCGCCAAGAGCGGCACGCTCGCAAGGCTGCAGGGCGCCGGCTACGCGCTGGCACGCTGGTCGAGCACGTCGGCGACGGTCGACGCCAACAAGCACAGCGTGGCGCTCGCGCTCGTCGCCGACAGCGGGCCGTTGTTCCACATCGGCGCATTGCGCATCGAGGGCCTGGAGCGCTACGAGGAATCGGCCTTGCGCAATCTGCTCGACTACACACCGGGCCAGGTCTACTCGGAAGCGCTGCTCGCGACGTGGCAGCGCCACCTGCAGCGGTCCGAGCTGTTCGAGGCGGCCACCGTCGAGCTGATCATCGATCCCGACCATGTCGCCGACGCGACGGTGCGCGTCAGCGTGAAGGAGCACAGCCTGCAGCAGGCCACGGTCGGCATCGGCTACAGCAGCGACACCGGGCCGCGCATGACGCTCGACACCATGCACCGGCGGCCGTTCGGCTGGGACGTGACGGTGACGAACAAGCTGGAGATCGGCGGCGCGAAGAACGCCTGGACCGGGCAGGTCATCTCCCACCCCCTGCCCAACCACTACCGGGACCTGGTCTCCGCCGGCTTCGAGCGGCTCGACCTGAACGACGAATTGCGCACCTCGGCCAACGTGCGACTGGGCCGGGCCCAGGACACCGATGACTTCGGGCGCCAGTACTTCGTCGCGGTGCAGGGCGCCCGCGTCGAAAGCGCGGCGCCGACCACCTCGGCATGGGCCGCCATGCTCAACTACAACGCCGTCGTGCGTCGCATCGACAGCATCGCGCTGCCGACGCGAGGTGTCGTGTTTGCCGCCGAGACGGCGGCCGGCTATTCGTTTCACACCAGCGAAAGCAACGGCGCGCTGGCGCGCCTGCTCGGCCGCGTGACGGCCTATCACCCGGTGACGGACCGGCTCTTCATGCAGGGCTATGTCGAGCTCGGCCAGGTGTTCGCACGCGAAGACACCGGTATTCCGGACACGCTGCTGTTTCGCGCCGGCGGGCAGGATTCGGTGCGTGGCTACGACTACCGATCGCTCGGCCCGATCGTCAATGGCGTCGTGACGAGCGGCCACATGCTCTTCACGTCGAGCCTCGAGCTCGCCGGCCCGATCCTGAGCGACTACCCGACGCTGTGGGCGGCCGTGTTCGTCGATGTCGGCAATGCGGCCAACCAATGGTCGCAACTCAAGCCGGTCGTCGGCGTCGGCCCCGGCATCCGTTGGCGCAGCCCGGTCGGCGCGCTGCGGGTGGACCTGGCCTACGGCATCGAACATCACAGCTGGCGCCTCGAGGTCAGCCTCGGCATCGCGCCTTGATGAACGCCGTGACCGAGCCCGACAACCCCACCGTGCCGGCGCCAAGGCGCCTTCCCGCGCGGCGCTGGCTGCGCGCGCTCGCGCTGACGCTCGCGCCGCTGCTGCTGTTCCTCGCGTTGGTGTCGGCCGGGATCGGCTGGCTGCTGAACGACGAGCAGGGTTCGCGCTGGCTGTTGCGCGTGCTGCCCGGCGTCACGGCGACCGGCACGAGCGGCAGCCTGCTCGGCGCGTTCAGCGCCGAGCGTGTCGAGATCGTGCTGCCCGGCGCAGCGGCTGCAGCGGCGCATCCCGACCGCATCGTCATCCACGCGCTGAGCTGGAGCGGCATCGGCTTCGAGTGGCCGCTGGCGCTGTCGAGCTGGGCGCGCGTCCGCATCGATCGCTTGCAGGCGGAGCGCGTCGATGTGCAGGTCGCCAGCGATCCCGCCGCGCCGCCGCTTGCGCTGCCGGCGAGCCTGGCGCTGCCGATCGAACTCGATCTGCGCGCGCTGCACGTCGGCACGCTGCACGTCACGGCGCTCGGCGAGGAGCCGCTGCGCGACCTCGAGGCGCGCCTGCAGCTCGGTGCCGACGGCGGTGCGTCGCATCGCATCGATGGCCTCGGCTTCGCCTGGGATCGCGTCCAGGTGCGCGGCGACGCCCGCATCGGCACGGCGCCGCCCTTCGGCGTCGAAGCGCAGCTCGCGCTTTCGCCGCGCGAGCTGACGGCGCGCGAGCGTGCGGCAGGCAATGTTGCGCCAGGCGAGCGGCAGGCCGACGGCGCCCTCGCCGGCTTCGACGCCACGCTGACGCTCGCGGGGCCGCTCGACACGCTCGCGCTGAAGGCGGACCTGCGTGGGTCCGGGCGGGTCCAAGGC
>JAMLIM010000121.1 GCA_023954175.1 Rhizobacter sp. | reverse complement strand
ATGCACAGCAGGTACGCGAGAAAGAAGTAGGCGACGCCGCGGAAGATGGTGGGCAGCGGGATGTCGGGCGCAAGCCCCTGGACGATGAACACGTTGACGCCGACCGGCGGCGTGATCGCACCCATCGTCGTGACGATGGTGAGAATGATCGTGTACCAGATCGGGTCGTAGCCGAGCGCCGCGGCAAGCGGAAAGAAGATCGGAATCGTCACCACCAGAAAGCCGAGCGCGTCCATCAGTGCGCCGCCGACCAGATAGATCAGCAGCACGACGAGCAGCACGACACCCGGCGGCACCGGCAGCGCGGCGGCCCAGTCAGCGAGTTCGAAGGGCAACTGCGAGATGGTGAGAAAGCGCCCGAAGAGCACGGCGCCGGTGATCAGCAGCACGACCATCGCCGAGATGCGCACGCTCTCGACGATCGACAACACGAAGCCCTTCCAGGACAGCCGCCGGCGCGCAACGCCGATCGCGAGGGCGCCGAAAGCGCCCGCCGCGCCGGCCTCGGTCGGCGTGAACCAACCGAGGTAGAGCCCGCCGATGACGAGCGCGAACAGCAGCAGTGCCTCGATCACGCCCGACAGCGATTGGAGTTTCTGCTTCACGCTCGTCACCGGGCCGAGCGGGCCGAGCGCCGGGTTGCGGACGCACATCACGACGATCGTCCCGAGGAAGAGCGCAGTCAGGATCAGCCCGGGAACGATGCCGGCGAGAAACAGTTTCAACAGCGATTGCTCGGTCTGCACCGCGATGACGATCATCACGACACTCGGCGGGATGACGACGCCGAGCGTGCCGCCGACCGCGATCGCGCCGGTGCTCAGCGCCGGGTCGTAGCGGTAACGGCGCATCTCGGGCAGCGCGATCGTTCCCATCGTCGCGGTCGTCGCCGAATTCGAGCCGCAAATCGCCGAGAAGCCGGCACAGGCGGCAATCGTCGTCCCGGCAAGCCCCCCCGGATACTGGCCGACCCACTTGTAGGCCGCTTCGTAGAGCCGCTCGGTGATGCCCGCACGGTAGGCGAACTGACCCATCAGGACGAACAACGGGATCACGCTCAGCCCATACGAAGAGAACTGGTCCCACACGTTGCCTGACAACAGTTGCGCGGCGGCGCGCGGCGACAACAGATAGGCGTTGCCGAGGACGCCGGTCAGCAGCATCGAAAACGCGATCGGCATGCCCAGCAGCATGAAAACGAACATCAGCACGAGGCCGATCAGCGCGGCTTGCAGCGGATCCATGGGCGCGTATGGATTTTCAACGGGCGCTGCGCAGCAGCGTCACGCAGTTTCGGACGGCGCGAACGAAATCGGCCAGCAGTGCGAGCGTCAGCCCGGCGGTGCCGACGGCGACCACGTAGACCCACGGATAGACGATCACCTGCAGCGTTTCGGACAACGACCCGGTCTGCTGCAGCAAGCGGCCGTAGGCGGTGACGTACCAGGCGACCGCGGCGAACAGCAGCAGCGACAGCAGGCTCGTCAGCAAGTCGATCACGGCGCGCTGCCGCTGGCCGAGCCGCGTCAGCAGCAGGTCGATAGCGACATGGCCGCGATGCTCCTGCACCGAGCCGAGCGCGAGCGCGAGCGCGCCGGCCGACATCCAGCCGATGATTTCGTAGGAGCCGGCGACGGTGATGCCGAAACGCCGCAGCACCATGTCGGCAACGGCGAAGAACATCATCGCTGCCAATGCGACGCCGGCGCAGAAGGCCAGCACCCGGTTGACGAGCGTGCTGAGCCGCGCCAACGCCGGCATCAGCACGCCTCGAAGTGCATCGAGCAGCTGAACGGCCGGCCGTCGGCCGCGACCGTCACTTCTGCTTCTCGAACTGTTCGCGCAATTCGTACAGGCGCGCCATGTACTTCTTCGCCGGCAGGCCCTTGGCTGTCATCTCGGTGACCCACTCCTCTTCCATCGGCTTGAGCTTGGCGTCCCACCGCGCGCGCTCGTCGGTGGCGAGCGGCACGATCTGCAGGCCCTGTTCCTTCTTCGCCCATTGCAGCGCGCCCTCGACGTTTTCCTTGTCGTGATACTGGCCGGTCCAGACCGCCATTTCAGGGCCCATCTCTTCGATCACCTTGCGCACGTCGGCGGGCAGCTTGTCCCAGCGCTTCTTGTCCATCACCGCGGCGAAGCTGACGACGACGGTCGGGTAGTCGGTGACGTACTTCAGCGTCTCGGCGAGCTTGAAGTCCTTCAGGATCTCGCGCGACGTCATCGTGCCGTCGATGACGCCGGTCTGCACCGCCTGCGGCACCTCGGGCATCGGCATGCCGACCGGCGCCGCGCCCAGCGCCTTCAACACCGGCACGCCGGTACCTGCCGCGCGCAGCTTCATGCCCTTCAAGTCGGCCGCGTTGCGCACCGGCGTGCGTGACATGATGTAGCCCGGCTCGGTCGTGAACATCGCGATCACCTTGAACTGCTCGAACTCCTTGGGCTTGAACTCCTGCGTCAACGCCCACAGCGTGCGGCTCGCGACCGTCGCATTCGGGAAGCCGACCGGCAGCGACACGCCCGACGTGAGCGGGAAGCGCCCCGGGTCATACGAGGGCGCGCCGAGGCCGATGTCGGCGACGCCCTTCGTGACGCCGTCGTACATCTCCCTCGCGCCGAGCAGCGCACCGCCGGGGAAGGTCTTCACTTCGACCTTGCCGTTCGTGCGCTTCTTGATCTCCTCGGCCCAGTGCGCCATCTGCTTCGCGGGGAAGGTGCCGGCGGGCGCGAAGAAGGCGTACGTCAGCTCGATCTCGGCGGCGCGCGCCGCCGAGAGCGGAACGGCCCACACGGAAACGCCGAGAGCGAGGGAAACGGCGAGCTGAAGAAGGGTTTTCCGACGATTCATGGTTGCTCCTGTTGATTGGACAACGACGCCTGCCGCAGGCACGCATGTCGGCACTGTGCCGTCATTTCGGTTTCGATGGAAGATGGGTCTTCACCCATGCGCCATTCCGATCCGCGATGAAGCTCGGAATGGCCGCCGGCCGGCTCCACTTGCAGTGCGCGCACCGCGCCCGCCCGGCCACCACGTCAATCGACCGTCTTGTCGTTCGCCGCACGCCACAGGCCCTGATGCCTGAGCAGTTCGAGCACCCGCGACAGCACGTCGGTGCGATAGGCGTCGACGTCGCGGCCGCTGTGATCGTAGAAGCCGCTGCCGGTCTTGAGCCCGAGTTGCCCCGCGGCCATCAGACGGTCGACGTTGCCCGGCGCCGCGTAGCGCGCGGCGTCGATCGACGCCGACATCTCGCGGCTTGCGTGGTGCAGGATGTCGACGCCGCCGAAGTCGATGAACTCGACGACGCCCAACGCCGCGAAGCGCAAGCCCAGACCGTAGCGCGTCGCCTTGTCGATCTCCTCGGCGCTCGCCGCGCCTTCTTCGATCATGCGCGCGGCCTCGTTCATCACGAGCGCCTGCAGGCGTGGGACGATGTAGCCGGGCGTGTCGCTGCATACCACCGGCAGCTTGCCGATACGCTCCATCAGCGT
The DNA here is from genome assembly GCA_023954175.1 of Rhizobacter sp. Taxonomy (GTDB): domain Bacteria; phylum Pseudomonadota; class Gammaproteobacteria; order Burkholderiales; family Burkholderiaceae_C; genus CAIKUF01. Next base: position 4,415 of record JAMLIM010000121.1, on the reverse strand, counting down.
CTTCGCACGCGCCAGCACCACTGGCGCGGTGCCGGCATGCGTCGCGATCTCGACGACGGGGATGAGGTACGCCGGATTGAGCCAATGCATGTTGAGGAAGCGCTCGGGACGCTCGACCATCTGTGCGAGCGTGCCGGCGCCGATGCTGCTCGTCGTCGACGCGATGATCGTGTCCGCGCTGCACCAGCGACCCAGTTGCGCGAACGCGTCGCGCTTGGCCTGGATGGTTTCGCTCACGCCCTCGAACACGAGTTCGACGCCGGCAAGCGCCGCGCCCGCGCCGGCCACATCGACGAACTCGACGCGCGCGGCGATCGGCTCGACCTGATCGTTGCGCACAGCGCCGAGCTGCGCCAGGCCGCGCAGGCTCTGCACGATCTCCGCGTGAGCGTCGTCGCGCAGTTGCCGAACCTCGTCCGCCGTGCGCTGCCGCAGATCGACGAGCGAGATGCGGTGCCCGGCGTAGGCGAGCGCGATCGCGATGCTGCGCCCCATGCGGCCGGCGCCCGCTGCGGCGAAGCGCGGCAAGGACTTACTGCCCATCGTGCAGCCGGCGACGCAGTTGCGCGGCTGAAAGCTGCGCCAGGCCGAGCACTTCGAGCGTGCGCGCGCCATGGCGCAGATCGCGGCCGAGGAAGCCGCCGACGATCGCGAGCAGGCCGTGCGCGATCGGCGCATCGACGCGCGCGAAACGCGCGACCGACGCGAGCAGCGCAAGCCCCATCACGGTGTCTTCGGTGATGTAGCGGTGGCGGTGCAGATCGATGTGCTCGCGCCAGTCGCCGGACTGCTGCAATTGCCGGTGCACGTCGCCGTACATCCAGCGGTCGCTGTCGTAGTGATCGGCGAGCGGATAGTGCGGCGCGCCATAGCCCAGGGCCTCGCGCACCGCGATGCGTTCGTGGTCGAGGCGGTCGGTCACCGCGCGCACGGCCGGCTGCGTGCCTTCGCTGTGGATGTCCCACGCCTCGAAGTGCTGCAACGGCGCCGCGTTCATCACCATCAGCGGCGGGTGGATGACCGGCCCGGCGTTCATCAGCGCGCCCGACAGTGCGTCGCCGCAGCCGTGTACGCAAGGATAGGCTCGGCGAATCATGGCGAGCGCGCGCTCGGCATCCCGTGCCGGATAGACCCCGGTCGGCAGGCGCACCGCGCGCGCCGTGATGTTGACTTCGCTCTGGCCGTGCTTGCGCGCGAGGTAAGGCAGCGTGCCTGTCTCGGCCCATGCGACATCGGCGTGGTTGCCTGCGGCACGCACACGCTGCGCCATCGCGAAGCTGCCGAAGCTGCCCGGCGGCAGGAACACGACCTGCGCGTCGACGAGGTGCGGCGCCATCGCGTCGGCAATGTCGTCCTGCGCCGTCGCCGGCGTCGGGATCAGCACCAGTTCGGCATCGCGCATCGCGGCACCGATGTCGCTCGTCGCCAGCTCGATCGCCACCTCGCGACGACCCGCCGCATCGCGCAGAGCAATTCGCGAGTCCGCACTCAGCGCGCGGACCGCCGCAGTGTCGCGGCGCCACAGGCGTACCGCATGGCCCGATTCGGAAAGGTCGGCCGCCGCAGCGTACGCGCCATGGCCCCCGCCGAGGATGGCAATCTTCATCGTGGGCTGCGGCGGGTCGCGGCGCAATGCATCGGATGATTCTGCCACCCGGTCGCGCCTTGACCTCGAAGACTCGATCGAGGAAGCACCAGGATTGCTTCCACGCGCCGGTCGACCGGCCGACGCCGCAGGCCCCAAGGGCAAAGTGGGGCGGAAGATCACACCACGCCGGCCACCGTGGATCACTTCGATGGCGATCAACTCGACATCGCGGCACGCGAGGACGGCGGATCCATGCGTCGCAACGAAAGCAGACTCGGCCGATCGGACTGTGCACCTGTGCGCCGGAGCTTTATCTCGCAGGACCGCGCTGCTCGCGCGAGAGCCTCCTTCAGTTCATCTTTGCGCCGCCGCTGCGGCGCGCGTGCCGGCGCTCGCTGCGCGGCGATGGACCGGAGTCGCGCGGGTTCGATTGCCACCAGCGCGTCACCAGCGCGCCAGCCAGCGCACCAAGCAATACGCGCCCGCTCCGCCCTACACTTGCGCATCGACAGCCCCCGCCCGCTCCAGGATGACGCCATGACGAAGTTGCCGCGCCTGTGCTTGCTCGCCGCGATGCTCGCGGGTCTCTCTGCGATGCCGCTCGCTGCGACGGCGGCGGCGACGGCCGCGTCGGCGCCCGCAGTCGCGCCGAGCGCGGTGTCCCCGGCCAAGCCGGAGAAGCGGCCCCCCACGCCGGAAGAGGGCCGCGACAGCGCGACCGCGCCGAGCGATCTGATGCCCGAGTCCCGCGTGACGCCGCAGCTCAACCTCACGCTGACGCCGTCGGGCACGAACAAGCCGACCTACGTCCGGCCGTCGAAGGGCAAGGCCGCGCCGAGTGGCGGCATCGATGACTCGGCCGCGCGTTGCAAGGCGATGAGCGACGAGAAGGCGCGTCAGGACTGCCTCGGCAAGCTGCGCTGAACCGCACCGGCCGCCGCAGCCACCGCGCGGCGTATCGTGTCGAATGCGTTCTGTCGTGAGCATTCCCTGGGGGCGGTTTTGAATTTCAAGAAGATTGCTCTGGGCGCGCTGGCCGTCCTCATCGTCGCCGGCGGCGCAGCCTGGTTCAGCCTCGACAAGGAGACGCGCGGATTTCTCGCGACCTTCCCGACCAATCGCGACCTGCTGTTCTGGAGCGAGTCGCAGCGCGATGCGGCCTTTCGTGCGCTCGATCGGCTGCCGTTCCTGGCGAAGGCGCGCGTCGTGCCGGCCAGCGCCAAGCCGTCGCCGCTGCCGCCCGGCCCGCCGCTGAAGCTGGCGCTCGATGTCGACGCCTACATGGCGGGCCAGCGCAGCGCGGCATTGATCGTCCTGCAAGACGGCAAGCTGCGCCTGGAGCGCTACGGCCTGGACTTCGACGCCAACGGGCGCTGGACGAGCTTCTCGGTCGCCAAGTCGATCACCTCGATCCTGGTCGGCGCCGCGATCCGCGACGGCTACATCCGCAGCATGGACGACAAGGTGACCGACTACCTGCCGCAGATGAAGGGCTCGGCCTACGACGACGTGAGCATCGGCCAGCTCCTGACGATGACCTCGGGCGTGCGCTGGAACGAGGACTACGCGGACCCGAATTCGGACGTGGCGCGCTTCAACAACCACCAGCCGGAGGAAGGCGTCGGTACGCTCGTGAGCTACATGCGCCGGCTGCCGCGCGAAGCGCCGGCCGGCACGCGCTGGAACTACAGCACGGGCGAGACCAACCTGGTCGGCGTCGTCCTCGGCGCAGCGACGAAGAAGCCGCTGGCGGAGTACCTGTCCGAGAAGATCTGGGTGCCCGCCGGCATGGAGCAACAGGCGACCTGGATCCTGAGCCGCAGCGGCAGGGAGATCAGCGGCTGTTGCATCCAGGCCGCGACACGCGACTTCGCGCGTTTCGGGCAGTTCGTCCTCGATGGCACCCGCGTCAATGGCCAGAGCGTCGTTCCCGACGGCTGGCTCGAACAGGCGACGACCGAGCGCACCGGCATCGGCCGCCCGGGCCGCGGCTATGGCTACCTGTGGTGGACCTACGCCGACGGCAGCTTCGCCGCACGCGGCATCTTCGGCCAGGGCATCTTCATCGACCCGAAGCGCAAGCTCGTCATCGCGTCCAACGCCGACTGGGCCGGGGGTGCGCGCGATCCCGCCGCCAACGCGGCGCGAGAAGCCTTCTACCAGGCGGTGCGCAAGGCCATCGACGACGAGGCGGCGGCCAAGAGCCCGCTGCAATGACGGATCGGCATTCGCCCGTCAGCACGGCAGCGCGTCGCAGCGAGCGCGGGCCAAACGCCAGATAATCCGCGCCTCGTCCGGCGCGCCCCCGCGGGCCGCCACGCATCGACCCACGCACCGACAACCTGATCTCGCCGAGGCCGAGCTTGCTCTTTCGCCGCTTCGAATCCCTGCTCGCGCCCTACCCGGACGCGCTGCCGCCGCCCGCGCCGCCGCAGTTCCTGCGCTTCCTGTGGGAGTGCACGCGCGGGCTGCGTGGCCTGCTGCTGGCGGTGACGCTGGTCAGCGCGACGATCGGCTCGTTCGAGGCGCTGCTCTTCGCGATGGTGGCGCACGTCGTCGATGTGCTCGCGAGCGTGCCGCCGGCCGAGCTGTGGCCGCGCCACGGCCACACGCTGATGCTGCTCGCGGGCGTGCTCGTCGCCAGCATTGCGGTCGCCGGCCTCTACGGCCTGCTCAAGTACCAGGGCGTGTTCATCAACTTCCCGATGCGGCTGCGCTGGAACTTTCACCGCCAGATGCTCGAACAGAGCATGTCGTTCTACCAGGACGAGTTCGCCGGCCGCATCGCAACCAAGGTCATGCAGACCGCGCTCGCGGTGCGCGACAC